>NZ_JALCZE010000003.1:0-401427 GCF_024586575.1 Chryseobacterium sp. WG23 | reverse complement strand
TTTTTAATGAAGCACTCTCTCTGTCAGTGGCGCTCCATATTTGCGAGTGCAAAAGTAAAACTTTATTTCGTAATGACCAAATGTTTTCGAAAGAAAATTTAAAGTTTATTTGATAACCTTAACTCCTTCTATAACCCTTAATCTTCTATACTCCTGCGCTCCCGTATTGGGACTGCAAAGATACAAATCTTTTTTACTTCCGCAACTTTTATTTCTAAAAATTTTGAAGCCTTTTTTAGACTTATTTTCTTTTCGAGTATATCGTTTTATGCTTATCTAAAAGCCCTTCTGCGCTTACTGAGTCTCTTTCGTTTTTCAGTGCGGCAAAGGTAAGCCAACTTACCTATACCAAACAAGTTTATGTAACAATAAATTCATATTCCGTTCATTTTTTATCTTAACACGCTGGAAGGTAAGGGTAAAAAATTTTAAACAAAATATAAATTTTGGGCATCTGGTATTTAAAAACAGGAATAAAATAGGATATCCTTATTTTAATGGTGTATCATCTTTATAGATAAGGCTCAGAAACTCGGCATAGGATTTTTCCAAACCATGAACATCTCCGGATTTAAGATTCAAGCCACCATTTCCGGAAGTATCTGATTTAACTTTCAAAGATGAAATCTGAAAATACATATTATCCTTATTATCTTTTGGCTGAACTTTTATAGTAGAGCCTAAAAGTTTTTTTGTTGAAACAGTATAGATTTCTCCGGGAACAATTTTTACTTTTATAAATGTCCGGGGCTGTAAGGTATAGTCTTTCTGATTAACGCTTATTTTCTGTGCTTTTTCTGAAGAGGCAAATACATATACCATACCGTCCTTTCCTACTAATTTTTCTTTGGGTGTATAATAGAGTCCGATTTTATAGTTTGCTACATTAAAGGGTTGGGGAGTTCCATCGACATTTTCAAATGGTTTTAGTGCAAATGTATTGGCTCCGATTTCTTTTGCTTTTTTATATACTAATGAAAAAATTCCAGCGTCATCTTTTGAAAATCCCTGAACTTCTATTTCTCCCAGATAAATTGTTTCTGATATGGTATCATCTTTCCTGTATAGAAATTTATCCTGGTTATCATTTGTTTTTTCTACTTTAATCAGGTAAACATTTTGTGCATTCCAAAACTGGAAGCATAATACTGAAAAGACGATTGCTAAATTTTTCATATGCTGTATAATTATTGTTGTGAAAGTATGCTTACACATTCTTCCAGGCTATTTTCCCAATGTTTAGCTTCTATATTGTAGATCTCTTCTATTTTATCTAATGACATGGTACTTCTGACCGGTCGTTTTGCCGGGGTTGGATATTGCTCTGTTGTCAGAGGATTTAGTTTTACTGACGATTTTGAAAACTCAGCAATTTTTTTAGCAAATTCAAACCATGTTGTTTCCGGATAGTTTGAAAAGTGGAAAATACCAAACGTTTTTACCGGAGATTCAATAATGCTCATTATTGCTTCAGCAAGATCATTGGCATTGGTTGGCTGCCCGAACTGATCGGCAACTATTCCCAGTTCATCTTTTTGAGAGAATAGATTCAGCATAGTCTTAACAAAGTTTTTATTAAACTCCGAATACAACCATGACGTTCTTAAAATAATAGTTTGGGGATTAATTTCCAAAGCAAGCTCTTCTCCTTTTCTTTTTGATTGTCCATATACTCCTATAGGACTTGTAAAATCATCTTCTGAATAGGCAAGGTTTGTATCTCCATCAAAGACATAGTCTGTAGAGACATGAATTAGGATACTTTTATAGTCTGTACAAGCCTGAGCAAGATGGGCTACTCCTTCAGCATTTACGGCAAATGCTTTTTCTTTCTCTTTTTCTGCCAGGTCTACAGCTGTATAAGCTGAAGCGTTGATGCAATAATCTGGCTTGTTATCGTAAAAAAAGTCATTAACCTGCTCTTCGTTTGTAATATCTAAGGTTTTTGAATCTGTAAATAAGAATTCATATGTATTTTCAAAATCGGGAGCAATTTTTCTAATGCAGTTTCCTAACTGTCCATTGCTTCCTATTACTAGTATTTTCTTCATTTATATTATTATTTTAAATTGATAAAGATTGGCTTTCAACTTTAAGAGTTTCTTGCGTTTTGAGATCTCAGGAATTTAACTCTTGGCTGAAAGTCTTTCTGTTCTAAATCTACATAAAACTTATGGAATGTCTCTTTGATATCTTCAGGATGAATTTCCGACTTTCTGGTTTTAATATTGAAATAAATAACCGTTACCCAAAGCACTGCATGAACAGTCTTTTCGTCCAAGCTTTTCATCAGAATTTCTACCTTGGCTGTCCTATCCTGTATTTCTATTGTTTTACTGCTTATTACGACCTGGGTATTGTATCTTACTTCTTTTAAATAGGCAATTTCATTTTGAATTGCGATCCAAGTACAGCCAGTCTGTTTAGTATATTCCTCATAGGTAAATCCATAAAATGTTTCTACATGATCCTCTCTTGCATTGAACATATAGTCCAGATATTTTACATTATTCAAATGTCCGATCGGGTCACAATCACTAAATCTAACTTTAACCGTGGTTGATACTTCTTTTTCCATTCCGCAAAAATAAAAAAACCACCTCTAAAAGAGGCGGTTAGTTTTATAAATCTTTGTTAATTCGCAGAAATTATTGAATTCCCAATTCTTTCTTTACAGCTGCAGTAGCATCTGGTCCTGCTTTGTAAACAAATGCTGCCGAATTTGCATCCATGATATAATCATATCCACTAGCTTTAGCTACTTTTTCTACTGCATCGTTTAGTTTTTTCTCAATAGGTGCGAAAGCAACATCTTGTTTTGCCTGTAGATCTTTTTGAGCTTTGTCCTGCATTTGAGCTATTTCTTCCTGAATTTTTTGTAATTCACCTTCTCTAGCTTTGTTTTCTTCTGCAGTTTTCTTAGGCGCTTCTTCAGTATACTGCTTTAGTTTTACCTGTCCTGCATCAGCTTTTTTCTTAATCTCAGCTTGTTTAGTATCTAAGAATGTTTTGATATCAGCATCTGCTTTTTTCTTTTCAGGCATTGCATTAAGAACTCCCATCACATCTAAAGTAGCAATTTTTTGAGCTTTTGCCATACCTACCGATACAACCATCATTACTGCTGCAAATAATACACTTAATTTTTTCATAACTGGTATAATAAATAATTTAATTTGTTTTTAGACTTTAAATTTAAGCAAAAGTTAATTTGATAATTACTTTTTATTTTTGCTATTCGATTTTTCTTTCTTATCTGTACCTTTCAACAAAATGTCTAAGACCTTGTCTGTAAAATCATATTTTTTCTGGAGAAAAATAACACTAATGTTATTGCTTTTATCAAGAACTATGCCCAAACCATTTTTCTCAGACATTGTTTTAATGGCATTCCATATCTGATCCTGAAACGGTAAAACAAGATTTGTTCTCAGTTTTGTAATTTCACCATTGGCTCCAAAACGAAGACTGGTAGTTGTTTTAACATTCTTATCAAGATCTACTACTTCTTTTTCTCTTAGCTTTAACTGATCTCCTATCAATAATACTTTTTCACTTTCAAATGCAGATTTCTTTCTTTCATACTCTGATTGCAGATTCTGAAGTTCTGACTGCCAAGTATCGATCTGTGAGTTTAATCTTGCTTCGGCTTCTTTATACTGAGGTAATTTATTTAAAATATAATCAGTATCCACCACTCCTATTTTCTGGGCATTATTAAACCCGAACAATAAAAGCAATACGAATGTGAAAGTTACTTTAAAGTTTTTCATATCTATAATTATAATGATTGGTTCATCAAGAAGTGAGTCTTCCATCCTGATGGTTCTGTTCCGGAAATTGTCTTATCAAATCCATAAGCGAAGTCAAATCCAATTAATCCAAATGCTCCCATATAAACCCTTACCCCTATTCCTACTGATCTCTTCAGCTGGAAAGGGTTATAATTTCCCCAAGAATTCCAGACATTACCTCCTTCAGCAAACGTCAATGCGTAAATCTTAGCTGTCTGATTCATTGAAATCGGATATCTTAGCTCTAAGGTAAATCTGTTATAGATGGTTCCGCCTCCTTTTGGAGTAATATCTCCCTGAGAAGCATCTCCTCCATAGGTAGAGGCATTTTCATATCCTCTTAAAGGGATTAATTCTCTACCGTCATATCTACCTCCGAAAAGACCGGTTCCTCCCATATAAAATCTTTCAAATGGCGGAGCTCCTAAATTACTGTTGTAGCCATCCATGAAACCCATTTCAGCAGAAGACCTTAAAACCAACTTCCCGGCAATTTCATTATATACATCTGCCTTGAATTTAATTTTATAGAATTCCATCCACTTATATTTATCGATAGCAGCCATTGTAGAATAATCTTTATTACCAAACAATGAATATGGAGGGGTCAGTTTTGCAGAAAGCTCGATATTAGAACCCATTGTAGGGAAAATAGGGTCAATACCCGCTGAATTTCTGCTCAAACCTACATTGATACTAAAGTTATTAGCATCTCCATAATATTCTGTAGTATCTCCAAACTGGAAAGGATAATTACTGAAGTTATACTTTTGGAACTGAATACCTGTATACAATGAGAAGTAATCATCAGGCCAGTTCAAATATCTGTTTAATCCGACAGTTGCCGAGAAGATATTTAATTTCTGTGAACCTCCAACGGCATCACTATATTTTACTCTTGAGTTATTTAAACTTACAGAAAGTGCAGTTGGTCTTGTTCCGAATAACCATGGTTCAGTAAATGAAATACCATAGTTTTGGAAATACTGTCCTGCCTGCATTTGGATAGATAATGTCTGTCCGTCCCCCTGAGGTACTGGTTTAAAGTCTTTAAATTTAAGGAAGTTTTTTAGGGAGAAGTTATTAAACGTCAATCCTAAAGTACCGATAAAGCTGTTACCCCCATATCCGGCCTGCAGCTGAACTTGAGAAGATCCTTTTTCTACAAGCTTCCAGTTAACATCTACTGTATTATCTATCTGATTTGGCTGAATGTCCTGTCCGATCTGTTGTGGATCAAAGAAAGACATCCCGGCAAGATCAAAATAAGTTCTTTTAATTTCTGTCTTTTTGAAAAGATCTCCAGGTCTTGTTCTTAAAGCTCTTAGGATAACGTGGTCATGGGTTGTCGTATTTCCTTGCCATGTTACTTTATTCCAAGTCGCCTGTTCTCCTTCATTAATTCTTATTTCAAGATTAACGGCATTTCCTGTTACGGACTTTTCTATTGGTGTTACATTGGAAAAAAGGTACCCATTATTCATGTATACAGATTTAATATCTGAATCATCTTCTTTACCACCATCTTCTCCAACTTTTTTGTTGAATCCTACGGCATCGTAAATATCTCCCTTCTTATATCCTAATAATCTCTGTAAGTAATCTGTAGGGTATACGGTATTTCCGGTGAATGTAACATCCCCGATATAATACTTTTTACCTTCATTCAACTTTACATTGATTTCGTAATTATTTCTCTTATTTCTCCATACAGAATCTGAAACAATTTTCGCATCTCTGTATCCTAAGGAGTTATAATAATTGATCAGTCCACGTTTGTCTTCCTGGTATTTATCTTCGATGAATTTTGAAGATTTCAAAATTCCACCGATACCAAAACGTTTTTGTTTTGTTTCTTTGAAGGCTTTATTTCTAAGTTTACTGTCTGTAATACTTTCGTTGCCTTCAAATTCAATATGGTCAATTTTTATTCTCTTACCTTTATCCACATTGATCGTCCAGTCTACTAACGCAGGATCTCCTGCATTAACTTTATCTTCAATGTTGATTTTAGCATCAGCAAAACCTTTTTTAATGTAGTCTTTCGGAATGTTTGTCTTAAGGCTTGAGATTAAGTTCTGAGTAATCTTTGTTCCCGGCTTCAGATTGTTATCTTTAGCAAGTTTTTCACTTTTAGATTTACCTATTCCTTTCCCTTTGAATTTTACTTCTCCAAGTTCTTTAAGGTCTTCCAGATAGAATCTAAGAATTACAGTTTGCCCTTCAATACTTTGAACATAAACTTCCACTTCGGAAAAAGATTGTGTATCCCATAGCTTTTTAACAGCATTGCTGATTTTTTGTCCTGGAATGTCTACACTTTCTCCTTTGGATAATCCTGTAAATCGTAAGATTTGAGCTGGTGTATATTTTTTTACCCCATCTACAACAATGTCTTTAAGTGTATAAGTACCTACTTCACTTTCTGCATGCACAGCATTGTTTACTTTTGTGCTATCCTGTGGAGTTACTTGTCCATAAAAATGCGCAGAAGCAGCAAACATAATGATGGGTAATAGTCTAAACTTCATTTTATCGAGTCTTTCTTTTCTTAAAATTTTATTGGCCTGTTAGTTGCTCACCGGTTAATCCGTATCTTCTTTCTTTGTTTTGGTAATCTACAATACACTGAAAGAAGATATCTTTGGTAAAATCCGGCCATAGAACATTTAAAAATTGTAATTCTGCATAGGCAATCTGCCAAAGAAGAAAATTACTTATTCTTATTTCTCCACTGGTTCTTATCAGCAAATCTACAGGAGGAAAGTCTTTTGTATACAGATAGTTTTCGAATAAATTTTCATCAATATTCTCTACCTCTATTTTTCCTTCTTTTACATCAGAACTTATATTTTTTATGGCATTCAAAATTTCGTTTTGTGAGCCATAGCTTATAGCCAATACTAAGTTTCCTTTTGTGTTTTCTTTTGTAAGTTCTACCACACGCAGCAATTGTTCTCTTACTAATGGAGGCAGTTTCTCTATATTCCCTATAACATGCATCCTTAATCCTTTACTGAAGATCTCTTCTGCCTCAAGCAGTAGAGTCTCTACCAATAGATTCATAAGGCTATTTACTTCTTCAGTAGGACGGCTCCAGTTTTCTGAAGAGAACGTATAAAGAGTTAAATAGGGAATATTGATCTCATTACATGCATTAATGGCATTTCTTACAGCATTAATGGCATTTTTGTGGCCGAAAGTTCTTTCTTCACCACGAGATTTTGCCCATCTTCCATTGCCATCCATAATGATAGCCACGTGTTTCGGTAAATTCTCAGAATTTATTTTATCTTTAATCAACGACATATTAATTACTCACAATAACATGGAGGTCTTCCGAATGAAAACGTCAGTCCTAAACTGAAAGTATTCATCCAATCATTAGATTTATCATCTCCAATATTTCTTTTTTTAATAAACTCCTCTTCTCTTTCTTTAGCAACAGCATAATAGTTTCCTGACTGCAATAATGAACCTCCGGTGGTAGGGTCTAAAATATCTGCATTATAAGAAGCTTTGATATCTTTAGGCAGAACTTTGCTGTGATCCAGCTGGTCTGTCAATGTATATCTAAATGTTGCTTCTGCAAATATAGCCCATGAATGGTTAAATTTATATTTCAAACCAACACCAAAAGGAATATGCATTGTCACTTTTTTTCCTAATGAATACTCGGTGGAAGTTTTAAAGTCCAATTCATTGATAGGCGCTTGTGCTACCCCATCAGCATCTCTTCTGAAATCATTTATAAGAGTAGCCTTGGGAGCATCAAACATTAAAGCTCCGATACCTCCGAAAATATATGGACTTACCATGCTTATCTGCTCGTTATTTATTGGAAAAAAGTTGTATTCAAACATTAAGCTTGCTTCATACACATTATTCTTTCCAAATGAGTTTCTATTTTTTCTGTATTCTTCTTTCGCAACCTTGTCGCTAAACTGAATCTGGTTATACCCTAAATCCAATCTAACAGTCTGGTGCGGATTAAAATTAAATCTATATAATAATCCTCCATAAAATGGGAATCCCCAATCTGAAACTTTATTTAAATCCAACGGCTTTTGTAAAATATAATTCGTACTTCCTACATCTCCCACTAGGTTACTCATACCTAGACGAACTCCCAATTCGTTTCTTTGTGCCTTAACACTTACTACTCCAAGGAGAGCAAGGAAGCTAAACAATAATTTTTTATTCATAAAAGAATATGGATTTATGGTTATTTTAAAATTTAATTTTTGCAAATATAAAACATTTTTATATTAATGATAATCTTAATGTTTAGTTAAAAATAAACAAAAAAACATAATTTGTTATAAAGTAAACGATAAAGTGGCAAAAATATTCTTTTTTTCACAGATTGAAAATACATAATATATAGAAAAACCCCCATTATATGAGGGTTTAAAGCTCTATTTTTTATTAAACATTGTCTGTACTTTATTCCTTATCCTGATTAGTAATGGTTCTTTATAATTTTTATCTTCATCAAAATAACCGTAACCATAGCCATAACCGTAGCCATAGCCATAACCGTAACCTTGTTTTGTGTTATAATCATTATAAATAAGTCCTAAATGATTAATTTCATTATTATGGTACTTATCAGTAATCATTTTAAGCATATATTTCTCAGTATACTCATGACGAACGACATAGATATTGGCATCAGAGTATTTCATTAATTCATAAGAATCTGCTACCAGACCTACTGGCGGAGAATCTATAATAATGAAGTCATATTTTTCTTTGAGCTCTTCCAAAAACTTAATGTTTCTCTGGCTCATTAAAAGTTCAGAAGGATTTGGCGGGATAGGTCCAGAGGTTGCTACATCTAAATTCGGAATTCTGGTTTTATTAACAATCTGGTCTATTTCTACTTCTCCTGTCAGATAATTTGAAATACCATATTTATTATCAATTTTAAAATCTCCAAAGATCTTTGGTTTTCTAAGGTCCATCCCTAACAGAATTGCTTTCTTATCACTCAATCCAATCACAGAAGCTAAATTGATAGAAACGTAGGTTTTTCCTTCTCCACCAATGGAAGAAGTCACCAGTATTACTTTTCCTTTTTCTTCTTCATTATCGTTATTCATTAAGAATCTAATACTCGCTCTTATTCCTCTAAATGCCTCTGAAACAGATGACTTTGGCTGTTCCAAAACAGTAAGCATATTTTCGTTATTGTTGTTTCCTATAACACCCAGTAGCGGAATTTTTGTTGCACTTAATAGTTCTTTGATATTTCTAACTTTATTGTCAAGAAGTTCTCCGATTAAAATAAATAAGAAAGGAAGGAGTAACATTCCCAACATAATAATAATCTTGGCCAGCTTTATATTAGGTGCGATAGGGTTTTGCCCTAAATTTTTGGCAGGGTCAATAACCGTGATATCAGACTGATTGGTTGCCATTCTCATCTGGGTATCATTCTGCCTTCCTAAAAGACTGTTATATGTAGATTCTATCATATTATACCCTCGTTCTGCATCCAGATATTTTCTTTCTTTTTCAGGATATAAAGCAAGGTCTGAATTGGCGTCCGAGACTTCCCGATCAATTTTATTGATCTCATCATAATATTTAGTATAATAATTTCTCAGACTATTTGAAGCACCCATTCTTGACTCATTAATAAGCCTGTTAATTTCTTTCATGGGTTCAGAATTCGCTTTATAAATCAAAGCCATTTCTGATCTTTTGGCATACAAAGCCTTCAGTTCGGTAACCGATGCAGAGAACATACCATCTTCGAAGCCTGCAGCGTTCGTTCCGATCATTTTGTCGAAATCCTGAGACTGAAGGGTATTCTTAATCGTATTCAGTGAACTTATTTTACTTACCAGATCAGCCTTTCGTGCTTCAAGTTCTTTTATCTTATCCAGAGACTTCTCATCCCTGTCTTTAATATTATAAAGTTTCTCTGATGTTTTTAAATAATTCAGCACTGAAGCACTGGAATCTAACTTCTTTCTTATATTACTTAAATTTCCCTGCAGATAAATTTCCGTGTTTTTATTTACTATATTTTTATCAGCGAGTCTTTTCTTTTGAAGTTCAGCTACAGATTTATTAAGAAAGTTTACTGTACTGTTCAGGTTGTACCCTTTTTTTACAATAACCATTATCGTACTGATCTCCTTATCGAAATCTACAGAAATTGTAGAAACAATATCATTAACGCTTTCATTGACAGTATTCAGGTTAATAATAATATTCTCAAATTTGATTTTAGGGGTTACCGAGTTTTGAACCAGCTTAAATCTTAAGTTAGGAGAATTATACCATTCATTTATCCTAATAATCTTATTAGCAGGTCTGGTGTAAGGTCTAACTGCCTGAAAGTTTTCCGCTTCATAGCTGTATAAGTTCGTAGATTCTCCTTCTTCCGGAAGAACGACTTCATATGTTCCATTTCCTTTTGGGATTAGTGTAATTGGGTAATGGGTCTGCTGAAGATGTTTTTTATCAATCTCAAGAAATACAGGAGAATCATCCTTATCCAAATAGGTAGACTTTATAAGTCCTTTGGTAGAATAATTAACAAAAAGATCCAGTTCTTTTACCAGAAACTCGTTGTGAGATCTCGATAAAAGCATCTTCTTTAAAAATATTCCATCCTGATTGCCATTTTGTCCCCAGATAAAATTAATAGACTGACTTGCCTGAGTGGGCTGTAAAAAGCTGGCAGTATTGTTTGAGGTACTTAAAGAAATATCTGAGGCAAATATATTCTGTGCATAATATTTACTGTATACCCAAGAAACGGCATAACCAATAAACAGCATAAGCACAAACCAATACCAGTTTTTAAGTACTCTTCTTACAAAATGTTCAATATCAAATAATGCAAACACCCCATACTTTTCTTTTGAGGAGTCATTTTTCCCTACTGTATTGTCTTTTCCTGGAATCATAGGATTAAAGTTTTTGTAGGATTGTATATAAAGTAAGTGCCGTTGTAATTGCCGTCACACTGGTAAGTAAGGTCTGAATAGGATCTTTTCCAAATCCGTTCAGGCTTTTCTTTCTGGTGTTAAGATAAATTTCATCTCCGTTCTGCACATAATAAAAAGGGGAATTCATAAGATCTTCCCGGGTAAGGTCTATTTTAGCAATTTTAATTCCTTCCGGTAATTTTCTATGAATTACAACATTTTTCCGGTCAATTGTTCTGTTCAGTCCACCATTTATAGCTAAGGCTTCGGTAATGGTCATTGTATTTTTATGAGCCACTTTTTCCCCTGAAATACCGGTAGTTTCTACATCTCCAAGAATATAATAAGTAATTCCGTTCGTATTTAATCTTACTTCAGATTTACCATCCTGAAAGTTTTCATTTACTTTTCCTTGAATTTCTTTGCTTATATCATCCAACGTTCTTCCTTCAGCTTTCACATAGCCTACTCCAAAAACATTGATATCACCGTTAGAGTCTACTTTTAAACCATTAAAGTAAAAATTTGTATTTCCTGCAAAACTAGCACCTTCACCAATGGCTCCGGTAGCCCTTCCTGCTCCGGAAGCGGCATTATTCAAAACGGGAATACCTACTCCTCCGGATGCATTATAGGCAGAATAAAACTGGGCAGCATCTCCTTTAGGGGTGGTAACGATGTTTAAATTGAGGATATCATTTTTAGTAATCCTATAAACAGGGATATTGTAGGGAACAAGACCTTCTTCGTTTATGACAAGACTCTCACTTGGCTGTAAATACCTTACATCCTTTGTTGTGATGCAGGAAGTAATTAAAAAGGGTAATATTAAAAATAAATACTTAAAGTTCTTCATCATGTTAAAATATGTTTACAAAAGTAAAGATTAAATTGTTAATTTTTGTTATTTCTTAACCGATACAATAAATCCGGTAAATAAGCTCCCAAAAAGCCCAATGAAATAATAACCAATAGCAGTAGATTTACATTCATATGTCTTAAATAATAGGCAATTCCTACAATCATCAGATAGTAAAGAATGATATAGAAGGATGATCTCCTGTGGGTAAGGTCAAGTTTCAGCAGCTTATGGTGGATATGGTTTTTATCTGCATCAAAGGGTGACTTTTTATTGTAAAGCCTTATCATAATTACATTTAACGTATCTACAATAGGCAGGATCAAAATAGCAACAGCCACAACAGGTGCTGATTGTAAGTGGTATCTTGGTACATCTACCAGTTTTTTATCAATAAAAATATCAATAAAACAAATGGAAGTAAATGCCAGTAAAAAGCCCAGCAGCATGGAGCCTGTATCCCCCATAAATACTTTGTTGGTCCTATAGTTTGACAGATTATAATACAGAAATGCCAAAACAGTTCCTATAATGACAACAGATAAAATAACTAGTGGATAATTGTATTCCCCCAATCTGTAATAGCTTATTCCGAACAAGGCACTGCAAATCACGGAATATCCGCCCGCAAGCCCATCTATACCATCTATCAGATTAAAGGCATTGATAAGAATAATGAAAGTAATAATACTAAATACAACACTTATGAAGTAACTCAGTTCATATACTCCAAATATTCCAAACAGACTTCTGATTCTGATATCTGAGCCGATAACCACTAATGAAGATACTATGATCTGTGCTACAAGTTTTTTATACGCTCTCATTACCACAATATCATCCATTACTCCTACATATAGCAGGATAATTAATGATGCAAATAAGAACTTATAGAGATCAAACAGCTCGTAGGCAAAAATAGAAGCACAGATTCCTATGGAATAGAAGATAGCTATACCTCCAAGGTTGGGAATTTTTCTGAGGTGTGAGCTTCTTATTCCAGGCTCATCCATCAGATTCTTTCTTCTTGAAATCTTTACAATGGTAGGTATAGAAAAAAAAGTGATTAAAAAGGAAAATATAAAACCCAACCCTATCTTCACATAGAAAATAGGTATTCCCGATCCGCTTAAGAACAATTCAAAATTTTTCATTTTTTTTCTTATTCAGTTACACATGCCTCGTTTGAAAAATCATCACATAGATATAACGAATCATCTACATCATAATGCTATTATCCGAAACAATAGTACTTACACTTGTGTTTACATTAATTTTCTTATCAGTTTCTTCTGCCCTGCAAAAAATAACAGATAAAAAATCTTTTTTTTCACTGGCAAAGATAAAAGATAATTCTTACCAAAACGATTATAGTTCAATATATCTTGAATTTTTATCTGTCTTTCTTTTACAAAAAACCCCAGCTGTTCAGCCATTTCATAAAACACTTCATCTTTTTTAACGAATGCGAGATACGCCAGAAACGAATACACTCCTTCAAAAATCTGAAAATTTTTCAGTTCTTTTCTTTTATGGGTGTACTGGGATTCATTAAAAGTATTTTCAACATCTGCTACTGCTTTCAGCATATCAAGTCCTTTTTCAGTATGGGTCTTTGTAATGGAGTCCGTACGTTCAAGGTACTGATAATGGTAATTCTGAGTCTGAGCAATAGTACTGCATTCCAGCAGCAACTGTGGAATAAGCTGAATATCTTCAAAATGTATCCCTTTCTTAAATCTTTTCTGATGAAAGAGTTCTTTTTTAAACAATTTGTTACAGGCAAAATAGCTGATATCAGAAAAGACAGAGAAGTTTTTTTCAAGGTCTATTTTCTCAGGCATATTAGGCATTTGAGTAAGTTTCTGGGTAATTGCTCCATGTTGATCCACCTTTTGAATATTGCAGATCACCATTTGAGTCTGATGTTTTTCCGCCAGCAGAAGCATTTCTTCAAACATTTTTTCTGTAACATAATCATCACTGTCTACAAACCCGATATAATCACCCGTAGCTCTGTCAATTCCGAAGTTCCGGGCATCACTTAACCCACCATTTTCTTTGGTGAAAGCTTTAATTTTCTCGGGATATTTTTGAGAATATTCTTTAATGATATCTTCAGAACGGTCTGTACTACCATCATTCACAACAAGAATTTCAATATTTTGAAGAGTCTGATTAACCAAAGAGTCAAGACATTTTGCCAAATACTTTTCGACATTATATACAGGAACAATGATTGAAACTTTTGAAAGGCTATTTATCATACATTAAATTTTCGTCAGCCTTGCATTCAACCAGCCCTTTTTGGCATCATCAAAATCTTTTCGGGAGCACGGAATACAGTTTTCTATATCCTCATCTTCGCCAAAATACCACAGGTTACTGAAAGTATCCCGTTTGAAAGTGTACTGTCTGTCGTCAACCAAAACATAGAATATTTCGTAGTGTCTTTCTTTCGGATGAGACCTTTGAATATTAATACCTTCTGCGAGGTACCAGAGCATTTGAGCTAATAGCTGGTGATTCAGTTGATTTTCAGAATAGATATTATAATTAAAGATTCCTACAGATTTCAGATGTTCACTCAGTCCTATTTCTTTCATATAGGCACAAATCTCTCTTCTGTTCAACCCATTCACCTGAGGATTCATAGAAAAAGGCTCACTGAAACTTTCAATAGCATCGCAATTTACTGTTACAAGATCTGCTCTTCTGAAGAAAGGTTCTGTTTTCTCAGTAGAATTCATCATTTCAGCCAAACGGACAATATCAAACTCTACTTCCTTAATCAATCGGACAGAGTCTATTTCATTTAAATGTTTCTGGTATCCTAAATGGTGATAATTTTTAATAGAAAAATTCTTGGCTCCAAAAATTTTGCTTAAAAAAGTATGCTCATTAATTTCTTCTCCTTGCTTAAGAGAGATCATATTACTGATCTGAGTAAAATTGAGACTTTTCTGATGAAAATTTAATGCTGAAAATAAGGAATAGGCAAAGTCGTTGGAGCCACCAATAATTACCGGAACAGCTCTTTTATAATGGCAGGCCGACAAAACTTCCTGCAAAATATAATGGGTATCCTGAACAGATTTCCCTGAGACCAAATCTCCAAGATCTACAATAGGGATTTCAAAATCAAGCTGAGAAAGCTTATAGAATTCCTTTCTGACTGCTGTAAAGTCCTGTACTTCCGCTTCACCGCCTGCTCCTCTGTAATCCGATACAAATAAAAGTACAATACTGTCCTCTTTTATATCTTTTGTAATCCGACTTCCAATCTGCCAGGTTTCTGTTTTGAAATTTCTTGGTGAAATGATAAAGTCTCCAAAATCCATATTAATTAAAAAAATTTGATAAGGTGATAATTTACTAATTGCTTTATATAACAAACATACAAAAAAAACCACAGCAACTCCTTACCTCTACACTGCATTTATTAATAAAAAAAGCCGGTAACACTATTTGTTAACGGCTTTGTATTATTATTTTAATATTACTTTTTTTTGGCAGCTGGCTTTTTAGCTGTTGCCGTTTTCTTTACAGCAGCAGTTTTTTTGGCAGCAGGCTTTTTCTTTTCTGCAAAGGCATTTTTATCCTGATCGGTAATCCATTTTTTCACTTCATCCAAAGAAACATCCTTCAATTCTTCTGCATCATATTTTGTATCATCATTTTTCTTTGGAATTTTAAACATTGCTTTTCCAAATTTGATGAAAGGTCCCCATCTTCCGTTCTCAATAGAGATTTTTTCTTTTTCCCACTGCTGGATATAACGGTTTGCTTCTTTTTCCAACTTAGCATCAATCAGTTCATTGATATCACTTTGGGAAAGGTTGTCAAAATTATATTTCTTCGGAACATTGATGAAAATATCTTTGTATTTGATAAACGGACCGAATCTTCCTGCACCTTTGGTTACCGGTTCGCCTTTATAAGTGGCAATTGGCGCATCGGCTTTTTTCTTTTCATTGATAATTTCCTCTGCACGGCTCTGGCTCACAGATAAAGGATCTTCACCTTTAGGGATACTGATGAAAGTATCACCCCATTTTACATAAGGCCCAAATCTTCCTACTCCAACAGAAACGGCATGCCCTTCAAATTCATTTAAGTCAAAAGGTAATTTGAATAATTCTATAGCTTCTTCAAAAGTAATTGTAGCTATATTCTGCCCGGTCATTAATGAAGCAAAGATTGGTTTTTCTTCATCATCGGTTTCTCCAATCTGGATCATAGCCCCAAATCTTCCAATTCTGGCGTGAACATTTTTACCTGTTTTAGGATCTACCCCTAATAACCTGTCTCCCGTTGCACGGTCAGCATTTTCTTCTACATCTTCAATTCTTGGATGGAATTTTGAGTAGAAATTGGTCATCATTTCTTTCCACTTTTGGTCACCACTTGCAATTTCATCAAAACTCTCTTCTACTCTTGCTGTGAAACCATAGTCTAAGATTTCTTTAAAATTATCTGTTAGGAAATCATTCACAACTTCTCCTATATCTGTAGGAATGAATTTATTTTTATCTCCACCAAATTTCTCGTCAAGAACTACTTTTTTGATTTTATCTTTTACCAAAGACATCTTAATCACTTCACGGGTTTGCGGCTCAATCTCACGCTTGTCTACATATTCTCTATTTTGGATAGTCTGAATAGTAGGAGCGTATGTAGAAGGTCTTCCAATCCCTAATTCTTCAAGTTTTCTTACTAAACCGGCTTCAGTATATCTTGCACTTGGTCTTGTAAACTTTTCTGTAGCAGTAATGCTTTTATAGTTTAATATTTCACCAACTTTTACTTTTGGCAATAGCTTTTCGTTGCTCTCATCATCTTCATCTTCCGTCTTTACAATACCATAGGCTTTCAGGAAACCATCAAAAATAATAACTTCGCCCTGTGCTTCAAAATGGTGTGGCAAAGATGCATTCCCAATTTCAATAACAGTTTTTTCAATTTTAGCATTGGACATCTGAGAAGCCAATGTTCTTCTGTAAATCAACTGATATAGTTTACTCAACTGAGCATCTCCTATACTTTTCACTCCAAAATCTGTAGGACGGATCGCTTCGTGAGCTTCCTGTGCCGATGCCGACTTTGTAGTGTAATTTCTCGGAGAAGAATATTCTGTTCCGTATTCTGATATGATTTGCTTTTTGGCTCCTTCAATAGCTTCCTGGGAAAGATTTACCGAGTCGGTTCTCATATAGGTAATGTATCCTTCTTCGTATAATCTCTGTGCCAGACGCATGGTATTGGTCACATTATATCCCAATCGTGAAGAAGCTTCCTGTTGTAATGTAGAAGTGGTAAACGGAGCAGATGCAGAGCGTGTACCAGGTTTTGTTTCCACATTCAGTACTTTGAATTCTGTAGTTTTTGCCTGTTCAAGGAACTTTTCTGCATCCTGTTCTTTTTCAAAATCTTTTTTCAGCTTGGCAGCAATTTCCTGTTCTGCATTATTCAGGAAGATCCCATCCAGCTTAAAGCTTGCTTTTGGTACAAACTCACGGATTTCTTTTTCTCTTTCAACAATTAACCTTACCGCTACAGACTGAACTCTTCCTGCAGATAGCCCTGGTTTTACTTTCTTCCATAAAACGGGAGACATTTCAAAACCTACAATCCTATCCAATACTCTTCTTGCCTGCTGAGCATTGACCAGATTTTGGTCAATATCTCTTGGGTTTTCAATTGCTTTTAGAATGGCATTTTTAGTAATCTCATGGAAAACAATTCTTTTTCTGTTTTCAGGCTTCAGCTTCAACTCATCTGCTAAGTGCCAGGCAATAGCTTCCCCCTCACGGTCTTCATCGGAAGCCAGCCAAACCATTTCGGCCTTCTTTACTGCAGCTTTTAATTCTGTTACCAATTTCTTTTTGTCTGCAGAAACTTCGTAATCTGGACTGAATGTGGCAAGATCTATTCCCATCCCTTTTTTAGGCAAATCCCGGATATGACCGAAGCTGGATTTCACTTCAAAATCCTTTCCTAAATATTTCTGAATAGTTTTTGCTTTTGCCGGGGACTCGACGATTACTAAATTTTTCGACATTCTAAAAATTTTTTGCAAAAGTAAAGCTTTTTTATTATATACTTTTTGTTCTATTCGTTTAATTTGACAATTAGATTTCTTAAGAGCGTATTATGACAACCCTCTTCAGCCCAATCAAGTCCTTTATATTGTATGTTTTAGCATGTTAACCACTTATCAATCTTAAGGGATATAGAATTTTTCACCAACTGTAATAGACACAGAAAATATGTATTGTTCAAAAAAAGCAGAATAAACTCATGTATTCTGCCTTTTTAAGCATTATTCCAGCAGATTTATCTTTTTATAATTTTCACCACTGCTTCAGAATTATTTATTCTTATTAAATACCCTCCCGGAACTAAAGAAGAAAGATCCGTTTGTTTATTTTCAAATATTCCCGATTTCACAAGCCTTCCGGAAACATCATATACTTCATAGTTATATTCCTTATTTTCTGACTCCTTGAGATAAAGAGTATCTTTAAAAGGATTGGGAAATACTGAAATATGCTTGGTTTCTGTTTTAAGTTCTGTATTATTGAAAGCTACAGAGGTTATAATCCCATTTCGCAGTGCACTGATCACAAATTTTGAAGCGGGCCCTTCTTCTTTTCCAAAAGCATTATATTTAACTCTTACACAGCGGCAGCCCATTCCAAAATACGGATCATTATTATCATGAAAGACTATCAGGCGATTGGCTGTAGAAGCTGCATCAAACAATATATTAACGGCTCTTCCCAGATAATTCGAAGCCAGTGCATCGGTCCATATTCCCGGATATTGAAAATTCACTACATTAAAAGTTCCTTGTGGAGACTGGTTTCCTACAACATTTCTGAATGCACGGGAACCAGAATCGGGGTAATTTCCAATGGTATATGTCTTATCCGAAAACTGATACCCTATAGTATAAGCTGTAGACGGGTTTCTCACGCGAATCCCCTTATAATCAGCAGCAATACTATAAGAAGTGGCTATATTTTTATCTTTTTTATACCATGGGGTTTGCCCAAAATCCTGTCCGGAAACGAGTGCCACACTGGTAAGATCCGGAATTCTCCATCCGTCAGGGCAAGGATCGAAAGGGGACTTTCCTCCTCCTCTTCCCCATCTGTCCGGGGCAAGGTTTGGCTCATTAGCTATCCAGTCTGTTCCATTGGTATAATTGGGAGCCGAACTGTTAAATGGTGAAAAGGTACTTGGGACCATAAAAACCAAAGGATTCCGCACTGAGTAAGCCATTATTTTATTCACTTTATCAACCGGTTTATCTATTCCCTGAACACCCGAAGCAGAAGCATACGTATCATAAGGAACTATATATCCTGCCGAAAGGTTATTATAGGCTGCAGCTGAAAGCGTAGTATATGAAACGGTACCATTCTCCTGAACTTTCCCCAAAAACACATTGAAAGAAGCCCGGTTATCTGCATACTGAAAGGTAGGAATAGGATCTTTCCTTCCCCATTGATAATGCAATTCGGTAGAAGCTCTTATCTCTGCAAGCTCAGCAGCAGTAGGAGCTAATGGATTTCCAACATTTGGAAAAGCAGATAAGGCTCCTATATTTCTGTCCAGAAACTCGGTCATTAGTACGATGTCTGCTTTATTCACATAATTTACATAATTCACGGCTTCTTTTACCGGAAGTTCTGTTGTATAGGCATAGGAAACTACAGGAGTATCTGTAATCCAAATATGCCAGCTCCAGTATACAGGGTTTGTAATGCTTCCGTTATGTAGCGTAACAACGGCATTTCCGCTTTGGTTAGGCCGTATCTCTACAGATATCCGGGAATACCTGATATCCTGTAATGCAGATGGGGATGGATTCACCAGGGAAACTTTGTTTATGAGGTTGACATTGGTAGTCCACAGGACATTGGCTTTCAGATTATTGAAATTTGAGGGAATTAGTATATTTTGATTATTAAGCAACTGGCTTTGAACAGAAAATGCCTTACTGACAGGAATTTCCACAGTATAGGGCTGTGTGCTTTTAGTCGCCAGATAGGTATTGGGGTTGTTGATTCCTTCTTTATAATCTGTTACAGCAGCAGGTATATATTCCGTTGGGAAATCATAATCATTAACCTTATACAATGGGTCTTTTATGCATCTGCATCCGTTGGCATCTGAGGTATACATTCCGGACATTGGCATATAAAAATACCTACCATGGATATTGGGATAATTTGGATCCGGTATATCCGGCTGCCCTTTATCCGGAATCATAGTTAATCCCCTTACACCAACTGAGGGAGACGCATCAAAATGTCTCGTCATAGTAGCCGTCCATAACGCAGTATGATGCTGGTCACTATATTGCCCTAAATGAGCATTCCTGATAAGCTGTCCGGTCCCCGGAAATACTCCCATATCATAGCCGTTAACACTGGAGAGATCAAATCCCCAATTTGGGTAAATCTTAAAACCTGTCATGAACGCCGGAACACCTGCATCTGTTGGTTTTATAATATGGTATTTATTAGCTTCAAAAACATTTTTTCCCATACTGGTCTTAACCCCAAAAGGTGAAAAATCTATCCGGATATCATCTATATAAGATGAAGATCCAAGATTAGCTACAAGCATGGATGGAACACGCCAGCCATTGGGGCAGGGATCATATGCGGATTTATCTCTATATGGCTTTGCACTGCTGTCATTATTATATCCCGCAGCAATTTTTCCCTGCGAATTATCAGACCAAAGATTAAGCTCGGAGAGTCTGTTATCTGGTAAATCAGCAGTTCGTCCAAACCAGTTGACAGGAAGATTGACATTATTATTGTAATAGGCCTGCCCAGAGTTATCATTTTTATTAACATAAATCAGGCTCAAAGGATTTTTTACAGAAAGCCTTATATTATTGGTTATCTCTGCTGCAGAAAGCAACACTACCTTTGTAAGGTCATCAATACTTATCGCGTTGGTAAAGTTCTTTGCACCTCTGTGTCTTATCCTTCCTACAGATCCTGATGCTTCATAAAAATCGTTACCTCTTGTTACCAAAGGTGGAATAGGGTCTTTTCTTCCCCACTGATAAAGCAATCCGTTACTTCTATTCCAATCTGATGCCGTAATGGAACTGGTAAGAGCTCCCAGGTTTCTGTCCATCCATTTCCATTCGAAATCAGGAATAAGCTCAATAGTTCCGTCTGACCTTAGCCTTTTAACATTCTCAAAACTTTTATAGGATGAACCATTGGAAGGATCGTCGGTGACCCAGATATGCCAGCTCCAGTAGATTTCTCCATTCACTTTGAAAGCAATCACCGCATTTCCTTTTTTAGTCTTATTAACAGGAACTTTTATTTTTGCATCCTGCCCTGATCCCGAAATCTCTAAGGCATAGCCCGTTTCGGATTTAATTAAACCATGTACGTCTTCCCAAAGTACATCTGCCGTTACTGTTCCTGCAGGTATCCCATTGCCATTAATATAAGGATCTCCTTCCCACATAGCATAAGCCTTTCTTACCGGAACAAACAGGCCTTCGCTACTTTGGCCGGGATCAAAAAAATAACTGTTGGGCGCCTTTTTCCAGTCTGGAATGATAGTATAACGTAGATTATTTTGAGGTTTATTCAACGAATCCAACTCTTTTGCAGTCAAAACGTTTACTTTATAACCAACTGAGGAAAAACCCTCTATGGAAATTATGTTACCTTTAAAACAGAGACCAATCGACACTAAGCAAAAAATTGCTGCTAATTTTTTAACTAAACGTTTCATATTCTGGATTTGTGTGTATTATCAGAAATACAACTTTTAAGCCTATGTTCAAAAAAAACATATTTAATTTATAAATAAACATACCATATCTGAATTAAAATGTAAATAATTAAAAATAAATTCATTACCACTAAAAACTCATCATTCACGTAAAAACTGAAATATAACTGGCATCCATGTCATTGTATTGCAAAAAAGACAACTCACTAAGAGCTGTCTTTTGTTTTTTAATTTTGAAATATTTTCTAAGGAAGAATATGGTTTTTATATAAATCTATTGAGAACCTTCCTGCTTTTATATTATTAAAGGAAGCAAAAACGACAAAATTGAATACTACCAAAGTAATAATAAATGCATAGACCATATTTTTAACCCTGGCCGAGACCACATACATTGCATTAGGAATTATGATATATGAAAATCCGATAAATGCTCCTGCAAGACGGGATGAAAATATAGGATTATTCCTGAAAATAAAGTAGAAACATATTCCTACCACAGCATAATTCCGGTGGTATTCATAATAAGGATAGAGTTCCTTCATCTTGGTATCAAAAGCAAAAAGGAAAAAAGTCAGAATTACCATCATTGCCTCAGGGATCCCAAAGCCACCATTCAATCTCTGTGCAGTTTCTTCCACATACCCATTAAACCCTTCAACCAGTGTACTGTCTTCAGCCATACCACTTAAAAAGCTTCCAAAAACCTTATAGACTTCAAATGGCGACAGAAAGACAGAGCCTATAATCATAATCAGCATAACGGTCTTATTCAAAGGAATGCGGGCCAGCCAATACATGGGTAAAAACAGATAACATACACTGTGAATTCCTGATCCTAAGAATATAAAAAACAGATAATGCCACAGTTTTCTTTCTTTGATATAGCGTATAGCAAAATAAACAATAAAGGTACCCAGGTTTTGTCTTATCTGCCCACTTTCTCCGATGAAGAAGTTGGGAATAAACATGAAGAGGGTAAAGGTAAAAGGATAAAAAGTATTGTCTTCTGTATATTTTATCTTAAAGCTTATTGCAAAAATGGCTATAACAAGGGTAACAATATAAAAAGGGGCATTAAATACGTTAAGCAATATCTTATTAATCAAGGTATAGAGCCACTCTACGTCCAAGGTATCCGGCCCCGTCATATGGAGCATCTTCATAAAGATACTGTAATAACTTTTGGTATCGGAATAAATATAAATACCACGGTAACTACCATAATCCGGACCTACACTATCACGAAGCCCGGCAATGATAATCAGGTAGATACCCAGGAACCAAAACCATTTTTTATCTACTTTTTTACCATATACCTCCTGAACACTGAAGAACAGCATATATATAATTGCAATAATATAATATGGATGTAATAAACTCATACTAATTGAATCTCTGCTGTTTTTTTAAACTGGTGAAATACTATGATAATCCCTGTTAGAATTAAAGGAAGAAAGAGTCTCACTTCCCAAAACAATCCGACTAAGGTAATCATAATAAGATAAGGCAGTGAAAAGAAAAGATATTTGCCAAATACCAGCCTGTTTTCTTTATCAATACAAAGCTTATATATAAAATAAAGAACTACGACTGCAAAAATCAATCCCGCTAAATTAAACGGACTTGAAAAGTTTCTGTCTATATAAAAACCTTCCACAAAGGTTGTTTCTTCTGTTGTCATAAACTTTCTTAATCCAAGATATGGAATTAGAAAAGCAACAACCAAAGGAATTATTATCCATATAAACCGGTAATTTTTTTCCTGAATATTTTTCACATTAAAGAAAACCGCTGCAAAAAAAGCAATATTAAGACATGCTGTTTCCCTTACGAATGTAGAAATAATAATCAGGACAATTAAAATCCCATAATATACCTTTTGCTGGGTGTGCAGATATTTCAGCGTAAGAAAAACGCCTGATAAGTAGCAAAATAAAGCAATGGTATCACAATTTGTGGGAGCATACTGAGTGATAACGATAAAAAAAACTGAAAGTAAATGAATGACTCTCCTTACATTAACGTCAGAAAACAACGTTTTAAACTGAAGCATTTTATTAATAAGAACCGAACAGAGGATAAAGAAAAAACTGTTCATCAGAAAAAGACCATGATAAAATGGTGTCCCATTCTTAGACAGAAAATCCTTAAAGAACGAAAAAGGCCCATTGATCAGGTAATACACCATGTCTGTCATCTGCACACTGAGATAATTAGGAATCACCCTATACGCATATACAGAGGAGAATAAAAATTCCGGAGTTTTTTCTGATGTTTTCAACCTGGTGTAGGAAGATTCAAATCCATAATAGGACATGGCAAACAGCAGAAGCGGAAGTACTATCACAAATAGAAATCCGTTTATTTTTTCATCATTTTTTTCCAACATATCTAAAACAGATTCTTATTTTTTAATAATAATTGTGGTTTAAAATACATTTCATTAAAGGGGAACTTTTGCAAAAGTAGAATATTTTTTCATTCTGCCTAGAATATTTTATTGATTTTCAGACAAAACTTATCCCTCAATTATTTTGAACTAATACTTAAAAATTTAAATTTGCAGACTGACTTTTAAATATAATGCATCGTTTTTTCATATTTTTATATTATCTGATTTCTAAAAACAAAACTATTGCTGTATTGAGTGCATTAGGAATCGCGGCTTTGTGTATTCTTTTCGCTTCAAAAATTAACTTTGAAGAAGACATTAATCAGATTATCCCTAAAAATGAAAAATCTGACCTTACGGCCAAAGTTCTTAAACAACTTAACTTTTCAGATAAGATTATTGTTATTATAGAGAATAAATCCGGTGAAGACAGCTTTCAGCTTTCTGAAACGGCAGATATCTTTCTACAGAAAATTGAACCTTTACAAAAATACATTGGCTCGGTTCAGGGCAAAGTAAATGACAATGAAATTTCAGAAACATTTGATTTTGTCAATCAGAACCTTCCTCTGTTTCTGAATGAGAACGATTATAAAGAAATCGGACAGAAACTTCAGAAAGACAGTATTGCGAGGCAGGTGGAGGACAATTATATATCATTAGTTTCTCCTACAAGTCTTGTTACCAAAGAATTCATTAAAAAAGATCCTTTGGGACTTACTTTTTTGGGGATCAAAAAACTGAATGCTTTAAACATCAGTAAAGATTTCAAACTTGAAGACAGCTTTATCGTTACCAAAGATGGCAAGAACCTCTTATTATTTATTGATCCGAAAAACAAAAGCAATGACACCAAGGGCAATGAAGCTTTTGTGAACCAGCTTAATACGATAAGGGAAAATATTAACAAACAGTTCAAAGGCAAAACTGAAATCAGTTATTTCGGGTCACCGGTTATTGCTGTTGCCAATGCCCAGCAAATCAAAAAAGATATTCAGAATACGGTTATCATTTCAATGACGGTGCTGTTGGTCCTTTTGATCTATTATTTCAGAAATTTCTTCACCCCTGTTATTGTTTTTCTACCCACTGTATTTTCTGTGCTGCTCGCCCTATTGATACTGTATTTTATTAAGGATAAAATCTCAGCCATCTCATTAAGTGTAGGAGCTATTCTCATTGGAATCACCATAGATTATGCCTTGCATATCCTCACTCATTATAAGCACAACAATAATATTGAAGAGCTTTACAAGGATATTACACAGCCCATCATCCTTAGCAGCGCAACAACGGCTGTTTCTTTTTTATGTCTGGTTTTTGTACGCTCTGAAGCATTGAAGGACCTCGGTCTTTTTGCAGCTATCACTGTTATTCTATCGTCTATCAGTGCATTGATCATCGTACCTCAGCTTTATAAGCCTAAAAAAACATCGGAAAAGCACAATACAAATTTCATAGACCGGATTGGTTCATATCCTTATGAAAAAAACAAACCTCTACTTATTGGCTGTTCTTTAATTATTCTTGCCTGTTTATTTGGCTTCAGGCATGTAGGCTTCAATGAAGATATTGGTGATCTGAATTACATTCCCAAAGAGCTGAAAATAAGTGAGGCTAAACTCCAGAAGCTTTCAGACATCACTTCAAAGTCGATATACACCATCTCGTACGGAAATTCCGAAGAAGAAGCATTGGCCCGGAACTCAAAGTTGAGCCAATTTCTTGAAAAAGAGAAAAAAGATGGAAAAATTTTAAGCTACAATTCAATTGGTAACATTGTACTTTCCGAAAAACACCAACAAAAGAAATTGGCGGAATGGGAACGTTTCTGGGATGCCGACAAAAAGAATAACACCGTTGCAGATCTGATCAGCAACGGAAATAAATTTGGTTTCAACAGTTCGGCTTTTGATCATTTTAATGATGTTTTACATAAAAAATACGCAGTTTTAACATTGAAGGACTATGAAAGGGTAAAGGCATTACAGATTCCAGAATTCTTAAGCCACGAAAACGGTTTTTACACAGTTTCAAATATTGTAAAGGTTGACGAAAACAAAAGAGATGCTTTCATTAAAGATATTGAAAAGAAACATGATGCTCTCGCTATTGACCGCCAGCAAATGAATGAAAATTTCCTTGGTTTATTGAAAAGAGACTTCAGTACTTTAATCAACTATTCTCTTTTAGCCATCGTTTTAACCATTATTATTTTCTTCAGAAATTTTGAACTGACTATTCTTACCATGTTTCCGATTGTTTTAACCGGAGTCGTCACTGCAGGAATCCTTTATTTTCTAGGTCTGGAACTCAATATCTTCAGTACAGTAGTATGTACATTAGTCTTTGGAGTAGGTGATGATTTTAGTATTTTCCTTACACAGGCCATGCAAAAAGAGCATACTACAGGAAAAAACGAACTTCCAACCTACAGAACGTCCATTATCCTGGCAGTTTTCACTACGATACTTTCCATTGGATCCCTGATCTTTGCCAAGCATCCGGCGTTACATTCTTTAGCACTGGTTGCCTTAATCGGGATGTTCTCCGTGATTATCATTACCTCAACATTATATCCGTTCTGGTTTAGGTTCTTAATTACCAACAGAGCAAAAAAGGGGCTTTCTCCTATTACATTCAGGCTATTTCTTAATTCATTTTTATCATTTTTATATTATGGATTGGGAGGATTGCTATTTTCAGCCTTCGGAAGTTTTTTCGTTAAAAATGCTAAAGGAAAAACATTGGATATTATAAAACTGATCTTAGCCCGTTTTTTAACGTCGGTACTTTATTCAAATCCCTTTGTCAGGAAGAAAGTCATCAGAAATACTTCTGAGGATTTTAGCAAACCGGCAGTGATCATTGCCAATCATACTTCATTTTTAGACACTCTGGCTATTGCTATGGCTACCCACAAAATCATTTACCTGGTCAATGACTGGGTATATGAATCTCCTGTATTTGGAAAGCTGGTAAAAGCATTAGGTTTCTATCCCGTTTCACAGGGTATTGAAAATGGAATGGATAAACTGAAGGAAAAGGTTAACCAGGGATATTCCCTTGTTGTTTTTCCTGAAGCAGAACGCTCTTATACTCATGATGTCAAAAGGTTCCACAAAGGAGCATTCTATCTTGCTGAGCAGTTTGGCTTAGATATTCTGCCTCTTTATATTCATGGGAATTCTGAAGTATTGCCGAAAGGAGATTTTATTATTTATGACGGAAGTATTACTGTAAAAGTAGGAAACAGAATCAGCAAAGATGATACAAGCTTTGGGACTAACTATTCTGAAAGAACAAAAAAGATCAATGCCTATTTCAGGGATGAATTTGCCAGGCTGAGAGAAGAACTTGAGGATGAGAATTATTTTAAAAAGAAATTGTTCCTAAGCTACTTATATAAGAACACTGATGTGGTACAAGAAGTAAAAAAAGATTTCAACACCTATAAATCCGTCTATTTTGAACTCAATAAACACATTCCTAAAGACGCCAATATTCTGCATATAGCAGATGATTTCGGACAAAAAGATGCTTTACTGGTGCTTTATCAGGCAAGCAGAAAAATCTTTTCATTCATTAAAAACAGTGAAAAAAGAGAAGTTGCCTCCCAAACT
Source organism: Chryseobacterium sp. WG23 (assembly GCF_024586575.1). Lineage (NCBI taxonomy): Bacteria > Pseudomonadati > Bacteroidota > Flavobacteriia > Flavobacteriales > Weeksellaceae > Chryseobacterium > Chryseobacterium sp. WG23. The sequence goes on along the minus strand of NZ_JALCZE010000003.1, from coordinate 374,026 downwards.
TATCTGGTGAAAAACAGGAAGCTTCATTATATACAAGATCTTTCAGAAGTCAATAAAAAAATAGACATCCTTCTTGTTTCAGACGGCAGCTTTTTCGTGAACACCATTCAGGTTCTTCCGGAAATTATCATTTTTGTTAATGCAAATAATGCATCATTTAAAAATGAAAATTATACATTAAAATTCAGTTCTGACTCATTAAAAGTATTTAAGGCTGAATAATAAATATGAAAAACATATTTTTGTAACCGTTAAAAAATAGTAATGAAAAAAAACATACTTGTAATATATTATTCACAAACCGGCCAACTGGAAGATATTGTGAGAAATATTGCCAGACCTTTTGAAGCTCAGAAGGAAGAATATCATGTTACCTATTACAACATTCAGCTGAAGGAAGATTTTCCTTTTCCCTGGCCAGGTGATGTTTTTTTCAATACCTTCCCGGAGTCTTATCTTCAGATCCCTAAAGAAATACTCCCTCCATCGGAAGAGGTACTGAATACAAAGTATGACCTCATCCTGTTTGGTTATCAGGTATGGTATTTAACGCCATCTATTCCTATTATTTCATTCCTGAAAAGTGGGTATGCAGAGAAAATTCTTAAAGACACCCCTGTTGTTACCATTTCCGGGACAAGAAATATGTGGATGCTTTCTCAGGAGAAACTTAAGGTCTATTTAAAAGACTTAAAAGCCAACCTTGTTGGAAATATAGCCCTGGTAGACAGACATGACAATTATACCAGTGTACTGACGATCTTACGATGGCTGACCACAGGGCAGAAGGAAAAGTCGGGAATACTTCCTGCAGCCGGTATTTCTGATCAAGAGATTACAGGATCTGTGAAGTATGGAGAAATCATTAAAAAGCATTTTAAAGATAATGATCTGGAGAATTTACAGCCAGATCTGGTAAAAAACGGAGCCGTTGAGATCCGTCCGTTTCTGGTACGGGTAGAAAAGGTAGGAAATAAAATTTTCACCGTTTGGTCCAATCTGATTATAAAGAAAAAAGAGAAACGTCCATTGCTGATAAAATTCTTTAAGGTATATTTGATGGCAGCGATATGGATTATCTCACCAATCGTTTTGGTTTTACATCTGCTTACAACCCCTATATTTTGGTTTAAAAGACAAAAACAAAAAAGATATTTACAAGGAATTAATTTAAAATAGAATGTACGACGTATTTATAACAAAAGCATCAACATACTTACCCAATGAGCCGGTATCGAATGATGAAATGGAGACCTATCTTGGTCTGATCAATGATGCGCCTTCTAAAGCAAGAACACTTATTTTAAGAAATAATAAAATCACAACAAGATATTACGCTTTAGATAAAGAAGGGAATTCTACGCACACCAATGCGCAGATTACAGCAAAGGCAATCGAAGGTCTTTTTGATGAAAATTTCAAAAAGCAGGATATGAAATTATTATCTGTAGGAACAACTTCTCCGGACCAGATACAGCCTTCACATGCTTCTATGGTTCATGGGGAGCTGAATATCGGAAAATCTATCGAGATTAATACTGCTACAGGTCTTTGTAATTCCGGGATGAATGCCCTTAACTACGGATTCCTTGCTGTAAAAGCCGGTGTACACGAAAGCGCTGTATGTGCGGGTTCTGAGAGAATGTCTGCATGGATGACTGCTGATAAATTCAACCATGAAGCTGAGAATTTAAAATTACTGGAAGAAAGGCCTATTATTGCTTTCAAAAGGGAGTTCCTGAGATGGATGCTTTCTGATGGGGCAGGTTCTTTCCTGTTAGAAAATAAACCCCGGGAAAATCAGATTTCTTTAAAAATAGATTTCATTGACTTCTATTCCTACGCTCATGAAATTGAAGCATGTATGTATGCCGGATGTGAAAAGCAGGAAGACGGAAGTTTACAATCATGGGCAGACTATTCATCTGATGAATGGTTAAAGCAATCTATCTTCGCCTTAAAACAGGATACTAAAATCCTTGATAAATATATTCTGGTAAAAGGAGCAGAAAGTTTAAGATCATCTTTTGACAAACATAATTTGGATCCTGAAAAAATAGACCATGTTTTGGCTCATATTTCTTCAGGTTATTTTAAAGAGGGCTTAAAAGATGAGTTTGCTAAAAAAGGAATGGATTTCCCTTGGGAGAAATGGTTCTACAATCTTTCTGATGTCGGAAATATTGGTGCAGGTTCTATTTTTATTGCATTAGAAGAAATCATGAATTCCGGCAAACTGAAAAAAGGAGAGAAAGTACTTCTTTGTGTTCCTGAAAGTGGAAGATTTGCTTATTCTTGCGCCTTATTAACTGTTTGCTAATGGAGAACAGACTGCCAACATCCGATAAAGATTTTGTAGAAAGCCTTATTCCTCAAAGATTTCCTTTTGTAATGGTACATGAGCTTACAGAATACTCTGAAAAGCATCTGATTTCCGGATTTGAAATAAAAGAAGACAACCTCTTTGTTCAGAACGGAATTTTTCAGGCTTCAGGTATGATAGAACATCAGGCACAAAGTGTTGCATTACACACAGGTTATAAATATTTCCTGCTGGGGAAAGAAGCTCCTACAGGATATATTGGAGCTATAAAATCTTTTGAAGCGGAGGTACTTCCTAAAACCGGAGATCGTCTTATCTCAGAAGTTACCATTCTTAATGAAGTAATGGGAGTAACACTTGTAGATATCGTCACCAGATTAAATGGTGATGTGATTGCAAAATCTCAAATGAAAACTGCTGTAAAATAATTCTAATGGAAATCAGGGAAGACCAAATGATCAATATACACAACTTTCTGCCTCATCGTGAACCGATGTTGATGGCTGACCATATCTTGGAATTAACCAAAGAAAAAGTTGTGACTTCCTTTGAAATAAAAGAAGAGAATATCTTTGTTCATAACAATGAATTCGTTGAAGCCGGGCTGATTGAAAATCTGGCACAAACCTGTTCTTCCATTCTTGGACAGAGTTTTTTCGAAAATCCTGAAGCAGATACGAAAGTGATCGGTTTTATTACCAATATCAAAAAAATTGAGGTTTTTGCCCTTCCGAAAGTGGGAGATAAAATCATTTCAAAAGCTTCGCTTGTTTCCCAGTTTGAAAACATTTGCCACATCTTCTGCGAAACGTTCAATCATGATGAATTATTAATCAGAGCTGATATCAACCTTTTTATCCAGGAAGTAAAATCGTAATATTAATTCCAAATACAATAGGAAAAGCTGTACCTCAACGTTACAGCTTTTGTTTTTTATTAACAGCACAATGCTTAATCTCTTTCATAACAGTCAGACTTATAATTCAGCGGTAATATATTTTGTTACAATCTAATAAAATTGTCATTAAAATCTGAAAAATACGGAGTTATAAAGGCAACAGCCCTTCCTGAACAAAATCACAAAACACTACATTTCAAATAATTACATGATAAAAAAGTCACTCCAGGCTTTGATAAAAAAAATATCATACGGATGTATTTCACGTGAAACATTATACAAATCCGTGGAACATGCATCATCACAAACAAGCTCATATGAACAATAAAAAAGTGAGACATTCCTGCCTCACCTTTGACTATATGATCCAAAAGATTAATATCCGAAGATCTCTTCAAGAGACACTTCCTGGAATTCACCCATTTTGTTGATCGATTCCATATTCAGGTTTTCTTTCTTACCGATGATTGCCGTATTGTATTGTACAGGTTTCACTTCTGTATTGTAGAATCCTGTAAGCTGAGGCAATGTAAGCCCCTGGATTTCTGCATAAGTATCTTTTCTGATATCATAATCAATACCCAGTTTTTTCAGTGCAAGCTGGCTAAAGAAGATATTCGTTCTGTTTACTCTGTTGGAAGCAATCTGCTTCAGTGCGGAACCTCTTGCATTATCAAACTGTGTTGGGATTTGTGGTAATTCTACCATCAGATCGTTCATTGCACTTACCGCCAAAGGAAGCTTATTAGACTGTGTTCCTATATAATTGGTAACATAATTTGCATGTCCTTTTTCTGATGCATTACCATAAGAAACATAGGCTGAATAGGCTAAAGACTTACTTTCTCTGATCTCCTGGAAAACAATTGAGGAAAGGCCTCTTCCGAAGTATTCGTTGAAAACATTTGATTTTCCAAAATTGCTAAGGTTTACCGTACTTCCTTTTGCCACTTTCGCCATCTCCATCTGCACCATATCATAATTGGTAAAATACACCTTTCCCGTTGTGGCAGGTTCTGCATATTCTTTAGCTTTTGCAGGCTGAAGGCTTGCATTCACAACATAAGGCTTAACCGCTTTCTCCATCCCCGACTGATCCTGTCCGTAAAGGAATATCTGATAAGGATACTGGTTCAGTGTTTTAATCTTTTTGATAAGCTCCGTAACATCTATGCTCTCAAGACGCTCTTTAGACACAATATCCGTCATTCTTGAATCCTTACCATACTTGGCATAATTCGAAAGAGCAGCCATGATTCTCCCTTTATCTTTCTTCCCTGCAGCTCTGGCCTCCAGGATCGTTTTTACGGTTTGACTGTATATTGCTTTATCTGCTTTTACATTCGTCATCCAGTGATTCATCAGCTCTACCCCTTTCTTCATATTGCTCTCAAGACCGGTCAGGGTAACGATCATTTGATCGTTGGAAGTTCTGATGCTGTTGCTGATTCCCAATTTATAGAATTCTTCTTTTAACTGCTCGGGAGTATATTTGTCTGTACCCAGATATCCAAAAACAGATCCTGCAATAGAAAGTTCTTTATCATTATCCGTTCCGAAAGGAAAAACATAACTTACCTGGGCAATTTCATTATACTTATTTTTTACAAAACTTACCGTCTTATCTTTCACTTGTGAGTTTTGAATCGCTGTTTTATAATCAATAAACTCAGGCTTGATTTCAGCTACTTTTGTGCTTAAAATACCTTTAAGAAAAGGAGACTGAACGTCTCTGTTCAGTTTAATGGGAGTAATTCCCGGGTTTTCTACCCTTACAAGCTTATCATTGACTCCTTTTTCTTTATAAACGACTACGTAATTATCTTTAAAGAATTCATTGGCAAACTTTACCACATCAGCTTTTGTGATCTTCTCATACTGATTGATCTCATCAAGTTCCTGCTCCCATGTTCTTCCCTTAATGTAAGAATCGTAAAGTTCTGTAGCTAACCCGTCAGCCGTTTCCCAGCCTTTCATACGCTGAACTTTCTTATCATTTATAATAGCTTTGAATATCCAGTCCGGAAACTGTCCCTTTTTCACAAGATCCAGCTGATCAAGCAATAACTTTTTAGCTTCGTCAAAACTTTGCCCTTCTTTAGGAGTTACGGTCAACGCAAACAGACCATACATTTTGAACGGTGATTCGTAGGCACCTGCTCCAAGGGTCTTTTGCTTTTGATTAATATTAAGGTCAATTAATCCGGCATCACCATTATTACTTAAGATCTCTGCAACAACATCTGCCAATCTTGCTTCCTGGCTTCCATAAGAATCTGTTCTCCATGCCATGGTCATTCTTTGTGTAGACGGACTTTTTACAGTTCTGGAAACCACTTTTGTCATAGGCTCTTCTGTTACCATCTTTTTCATCGGAAGGTCTTTGTATTTGAAAGCACCAAAATATTGATCAACTAATTTTATAGTTTTGTCAAAGTCAATATCTCCCACCAATACGACAGCCATATTATTAGGAACATAATAGGTATCAAAATACTTATGAATTGCTACCATTGAAGGGCTCTTTAAGTGTTCTGAAGTTCCAATCGTTGTCTGCTGCCCGTTCGGGTGTTTAGGGAAAAGAGCTTCCATTAAAGCATAGTTTACAAGACGTCCGTCATTATCCTGAGCTCTGTTGTACTCTTCATACACCGCTTCAAGCTCTGTATGGAAAAGACGCAGTACCAATTCTGAAAAACGCTCTTTTTCTACTCTCAGCCATTTTTCAAGTTCGTTGGATGGGATATTGTTTTTATAAACCGTTTCATCCAGCCACGTATGGGCATTGGTTCCTGTTGCTCCCAGTGAAGAGATTGCCTTGTCATATTCATTGGCAATGGCATATTTTGAAGCCTCCTGAGATACCTCATCTATCTTTTTGTAAAGTTCTTTCTTCTTTGCAGGATCTTTTTCAGCTTTATGCTGCTCATAAAGATCGGAAATTTGCTGTAGCAAAGCCTTTTCCTTTGCCCAGTCCTGAGTTCCCAGATTGGATGTACCCTTGAAGACCATATGTTCAAGGTAGTGGGCTAATCCTGTATTATCACCTGGGTCATTATTAGATCCTGTTCTTACAGGAATATAGGTTTGAATTCTCGGAGCATCTTCATTTTTTGCAAGATAAACCTTCAGTCCGTTTTTCAAAGTATATACTCTTACACCGGCCTGATCATTCTTTACCGTTTCATAGGTATACCCTTGGGCATCCGTAAGTTTTTGTGTCTCGAATTTCTGTGCCATTGCACTTAACATGCAGAAAAGCGAAACAGAAATAAAAAATTTCTTCATAGTTGGTAGTTAACAATTAATTTTTATAATCAGATTTCTCAAAAACATTAGTCTCACAATACAATACACTTGTTACAGCAAATCCATTACAAGACAAATAATAAAAGCCTATTGAAGGTTAGGATGATATTCTTTCCGATGAGTTATGCTTAAATTAAAATAATAGTAAAAGCTAAAAACATATTCGATCAAACTTGATAAAAACTCAAAATTATCCTTCCATATAACTATACTCCACGACAATAACTCCTCAAAATTTAATATGATTTACATATAATGTATTTTCACTATTTTAGCCAACTGATTAAAAAAATCAAAACAGGTGAACTATTTTTCATCTGGAATCTAAAAAATAGTATTATTTAGATGAAAAAACAAGACCTACCTCAAGACGAAAGCAACCTGAAATCCGCCAACATGACAGAAGTACTGTATGTAACGGACGAAAATAACAACTATACTACAGCAAACAGCACAGGCTGGGATGCAAAGAAAGCTGCTTTGGATGAATCCATGGAGCTCATTTATGAAAGAATTGAGGAAGCCAAGCAAAACGTTGCCAATAAAACTGTAAGTCCTATCGTTTATTTTATGGAACTGAATAAAATGGATCTTGGAGTACTTGCCTCTTATGTAGGAATGTGGCAATGGAGGGTGAAAAGACATTTTAAGCCCAGAATATTTACAACACTAAGCGAAACTGCACTGAAAAAATATGCTGATGCATTTGGAATTTCAGTGGATGAATTAAAAAACTTCGATGGGAAATAAATGGAAGCATTCTATGCAAAATTCCATTGAACCAATGAAAAAGATAAAAGCTGCAAATGAAATTAAACTTTGAACACCATCAGACTGCGCATTGCGAAAACGGTGTTGCTTCTAATCTACTGCTTAATAAAGGACTGAAACTAAGTGAGCCTATGATCTTCGGAATAGGTTCCGGATTATTTTTCGTCTATCTTCCCTTTTTAAAGGTGAATTTTGCGCCTGGCTTCAGCTATCGTCCGATGCCCGGTGCTATTTTTAGCAAAGCAGCCAAAAGATTGGGAATTAAAATAAAGAGAGAGAAATTTTCCAATCCTCAGGACGCTCAAAAAGCACTGGAAAGAAATCTTGAGCAAAATATCCCTACAGGGCTACAGGTAGGAGTTTTCAACCTTACATATTTCCCTGAAGAATATAAATTTCACTTCAATGCCCACAACCTTGTGGTATATGGTAAAGAAGACGGAAAATTCCTGATCAGTGATCCTGTCATGGATTATGTCACCTCACTTTCGGAAGCCGAACTGGAAAAAGTAAGATATGCAAAGGGAGCCCTTCCCCCAAAAGGACATATGTATTATCCTGTCTATGTTCCTCAAAATATCAATCTTGAAGAAGCTATAAAGAAAGGAATCAAAGATACCTGTAAAAATATGCTGGCACCGGTACCGCTTATTGGTGTGAGAGCCATGAGATGGGTAGCCAAAAGCATCCCTAAATGGGCAGAAAAGAAAGGCACAAAGGTAACCAACCACTATCTGGGGCAGCTGATCAGAATGCAGGAAGAAATAGGGACCGGCGGAGGTGGCTTCAGATTTATTTACGGAGCCTTTCTTCAGGAAGCGGCAGTAATCCTCAAAAATGAACAGTTAAAAGAACTGTCACAGGAAATTACAGCTATTGGTGACCTTTGGAGAGATTTTGCTGTAGACATTGCCAGAGTGTATAAAAACAGAAATTCAAAAAGCAATATCTACAATGAACTTTCAAAAACAATGCTTCATATTGCAGATCTCGAAGAAGCTTTCTATAAAAAACTGAGAAAAGCAATCTGATATGGCAGAAAATATGATTGAGGTTAAAAATCTATATAAAAAATACAAAAATTCTGATGAATTTTCTGTCAATGATATCACGTTGAATATTGACAAAAATGAAATCTACGGAATTCTTGGACCTAACGGAGCCGGTAAAACCACCCTTATTTCCATGCTCTCTGGACTTATCAAGCCCACTTCCGGGAAATTCCTGATCAATGGGATGTCTCCCCAGAAGGATAATTTTAAAATCAGACAGATCATTGGTATTGTCCCTCAGGAATATGCACTTTATCCTACACTTACGGCAAGAGAAAATCTCATGTTTTTCGGAAGCCTGTATGGATTAAAACATAAACAGCTCCTCAAAACTATTGATGAATCCCTGGAAATGATGGGGCTTTCAAAGTTTGCCGATAAACAGGTGGGACAATTTTCCGGAGGAATGAAGCGCCGTTGTAACCTCATCGCAGGAACACTTCATAACCCGAAAGTTTTATTTTTGGATGAACCCACGGTAGGAGTTGATGTTCAATCCAAAAAAGTGATTATTGATTTTCTTCAGGAACTGAATAAAAACGGGACTTGTATCATTTATACTTCACATCACCTTTCCGAGGCCGAAGAATTCTGTACAAAAATTGCCATCATTGATAAAGGAAAGATTCATGCTGTAGGAACCCCTGAAGAGCTGGTTTCTCAGATTGCTCACGCCGAAAACCTGGAGGATGTTTTCATTTCATTAACCGGAAAAGAATTAAGAGATGTTGTTGTATAAACTGTGGAGAAGCTTTATTAAGGAAATTCTTCTCCTGAAAAGAGATATCGGAGGAATAGTCATCATTTTTGTGATGCCTTTGCTTTTAATTGTTACCATTACCCTGATTCAGGATTCCACCTTTAAAAATCTTGAAGGCTCAAAAATCCCTATTATTTTTATTGACAATGATCAGTCAGAGGTTTCCAAGAGTATAAAAGGTGAGCTGGAAAACAGCAAAACATTTCAGCTGCTGACCAATTTCAACGAAAAGTCTGCTCAGAAAGCAGTTTTCTCAGGAGATTATCAGATGGCCATTATCATTCCTGAAAATCTGACGAAAGATCTCAATTCCAATATTGATTCAAAAGTTCAGACGATAGTAAGTTCATTTGGATTGGAAACAGATTCTGCAGCAGTCAGAAAACCGGATTCAAAAACAAAAGAAATTCACTTATACTTTGATCCAGCTACCAATGCCGGGTTCAAAAATTCTGTCATGAATTCTGTCAATAAGATGGTTTTTGAAATCGAGAATAAAAAGATTTATAAAGCATTCCAGGAACAGCTGGGAACAACAGAGAACCTCAGCGAGAATAAAAATCTGATCAGCTTTAAAGAGATCACCCCTAAGAAAGGAAAAATGGATGTGATGCCGAATTCCGTTCAGCATAACGTTCCTGCATGGGCTCTTTTTGCTATCTTTTTCATCGTTGTTCCGCTATCTATCAATCTGGTAAAAGAAAAAAGTCAGGGAACCAATGTACGGGCAAGAATAAGTCCTACTCCTTATTTTGTTCATATTTTAGGAAAAACATTTACATACCTTATCATTTGTATCATTCAGTTTTTATTGATGGTAGCAGTAGGAATCTATCTTTTCCCTTATATGGATCTTCCGGCATTTGATGTTTCCGGAAAAATGTTTCAGCTTATTACAGTAACCTTGTTTTCGGGGCTTGCAGCCATTGGATTTGGTGTTTTGCTGGGTACTATAGCGGATACCCAGGAACAGTCGGCACCTTTTGGAGCCACTTCCGTTGTTGTGTTGGCCGCTATAGGAGGGATATGGGTTCCTGTATTTTTAATGCCTGAATTCATGCAGACTGTAGCCAAATTTTCTCCTATGAACTGGGGGCTGAATGCTTATTACGACATTATCTTAAGGAACAGCGGAATTGGTGGAATTGCTAAAGAATTAGTATTTTTATTTGTATTTTACCTTGCCACCATATCCATATCGATTTTTTACGAAAGAAAACTCCATAATGTTTAAATCAGGAGTTTCCTGAACCTCACAGAAAGAAAAAAATATAGGAAGAAAAGAAAAAATGCAGTCTAAAGAAAACATATTAACCTGTACCGAAGAAGTAAGGGTACGGTTCAATGAGACAGATCCGCTGGGAATTGTCTGGCATGGTCATTATATTGTTTATTTTGAAGATGGCAGAGAGGCCTTTGGCCGTCAGCATGGCCTTACATATCTTGATATTCAGAAGGCAGGATTTGTAACGCCTATTGTAAAAAGTACCTGTGAGCATTTTCTTCCTTTAAAATATGGTGAGACCTTCAGAATTGTCACTACATTTATTAATACAGTTTCAGCCAAGCTGATCTACAAATATGAGCTTTTCAACCAGGAGGACAAACTGGTTTGCAGTGGAGAAACCATCCAGGTATTCCTGGACAGCGAAGGAAATTTATGTCTTTACAATCCGGAGTTTTTTCAAAGCTGGAAAGATAAAATGGGATTATCATGATGAAGGAAATTTTTATTACAGATTACAATTGTGTTACTCCTCTTGGATTTAATGTAAATTCCAACTGGAGTTCACTGTTAGAAGGGAAATCAGGAGTAGCACTGCATAAAATTACAGAAAATCAGGAAGCTGTTTACGCCTCTATGATTGATTCTGAAAAGCTGAACGAAGAATTCAGTAAAAACTTTGAAAATCAAAGTTTCACAAGGCTGGAGAAGATGATCCTTCTAAGCCTGAAACCTTTGATAGAGAACCATCCTGTCACAGCAAACACGGCACTTATCCTTTCCACCACAAAAGGAAATGTGAGTTTATTAAAAAATCAGACTGTTTTACCCGAAGGTGCTTACCTTGCTGTGTTAGCACAGAAAATTGCAGATTTCTTTGGGTTTAAAACTAAACCCATTGTTGTTTCCAATGCCTGTGTTTCCGGAGTAATGGCTATTGCTGTTGCCAAAAATATGATTCAGGCAGGATACTATAAAGACGCTTTTGTGATCGCAGGAGATGAAATTACAGAATTTGTGATTTCGGGCTTTAATTCTTTCCAGGCCCTTGGTACAGAGCCCTGTAAGCCTTATGACAAAAACCGGAACGGAATAAATATCGGAGAAGCTGGGGCAGCGGTATATATCACCTTCTCTCCTTCTGAAAATGAGAAATTCAGATTTAAAGTTTTAGGTGACTCCGCGGTTAATGATGCCAATCATATTTCCGGACCTTCAAGAACCGGAGACGGCCTATATGCCAGCATCAGAAATGCCATGACAGAAGCAAAGGTTTCTTCAGAGCAAATTGATTTTATCTCGGCTCATGGAACGGCCACCCTGTACAATGATGAAATGGAAGCTATTGCATTCAACAGAATGGAACTTCAAAATGCTCCGTTAAACAGCATGAAAGGTTTTTACGGACATTGTCTTGGAGCTTCCGGATTGCTGGAAAGCATTATTTCAATGGAGAGTGCCCGCCACAATACATTGCTTCCGTCTAAGAATTTTGAAGAAATGGGCGTATCCCAACTCCTTAATATTATCAGAGAAAATAAGACTGCAACCATTCAATATATTTTGAAAACTGCTTCAGGATTTGGAGGATGTAATGCAGCAGTGGTATTGGAAAAATGTTAAAATGAATATGATGAAGAAAATAACCACCTGTACCCTGGAAAATTCAAAAATAGCCATTGATGGAAACGTTGTTTTTGAAAGTGAAACACATTCTTTTCCTGAATTTGCCAAAGAAGCTTATAAAAGTTTGGAGCTGAACTATCCCAAGTTCCACAAAATGGACAGTTTAAGCAAACTGGCCTTCCTTGCTGCTGAAATGATATTGCAAGACGGAGATCATAGCCGGACCGCTTTGGTTCTTGCCAACACATCATCCAGTCTTGATACTGATTTCAAATATCAGGAAAGCATTAATTCTCAGGAAAACTATTTTCCAAGTCCTGCTGTATTTGTTTACACCTTGCCCAATATTTGCGTAGGTGAAATCAGCATCAAACACAAAATGCAGACGGAGAATGCTTTTTTTGTTTTGGATGAATTTGATGAAAATTTTTTAAACAATTATTCGGAACAGATTCTCCGGTCCGGAAAAGCAAACAAAGTATTATGTGGCTGGGCGGAATTGTTTCAGGAAAATTATAAAGCTTTTGTATATTTGCTAACCTTATAAAAAATGTAACCATCTGGCAATCTGAAAATGTAGTAATGATAAGTCATTAATGCATTGGTAAACTGTTATATTGGTACATTGTTAAATTAAAACTTTTTATGGAAAACTTAAAAACCGAATTGAAGCACAAAATTATTGAAGTTCTTAACCTTGAAGATGTTTCTGTAGAGGAAATCAAAGATACAGATCCATTATTCGGAGGCGGGCTGGGACTTGATTCTATCGATGCTTTGGAACTCATCGTCCTTCTCGATAAAGATTACGGAATAAAATTAGCTGATCCTAAAAAAGGAAAGGAAATTTTCCAATCTATCGAAATCATGGCTCAATTCATCGAAAACAACAGAACAAAATAAATTAATATAACAATCTAATGGTGTAACAATGTACCAATAATTGGGAAACTCTTACATTGATACATTGTTACATTACCTAATAAAATGAGCCAAAAAATTGCCATAACAGGAATGGGCATCATTTCCTCTATTGGAAACAATGTGGAGGAAAATTTTATTTCACTACAATCCGGGAAACACGGAATTTCAGATATCCAGATGTTTGAAACCCGCCATGCCGGAGCCATTAAAACGGGTGAAGTAAAATTATCTAATGAAGAACTTATACAAAAGCTTCAGCTTGATGAAGACAATAATGTAACAAGAACTTCTTTATTAGGAATGGTTGCCGCAAAAGAAGCAGTAGAAAGTGCCGGAATTTCAGAGATCAACGGATACAGAACCGGATTGATTTCTTCTACCAGTGTAGGAGGGATGGATATCACTGAAAAGTATTTCTATTCTTATGAAAGCTTCCCTGAAAAGCAAAAATATATTGACGCTCATGATGCCGGAAATTCCTCATTGGCGATCGCGGGTTATCTGGGATTGAAAGGCATGGTTTCTACTATTAGTACCGCCTGTTCATCTGCAGCCAATGCCATTATGATGGGGGCAAAGCTGATTAAAAACGGAGTTTTAGACCGCGTTATTGTTGGAGGCACTGATTCTCTTTCAAAATTTACTTTGAATGGATTCAATACGCTGATGATTCTTACAGATTCTTATAATACTCCTTTTGACAATGATAGAAAAGGGTTAAACTTAGGAGAGGCAGCCGCTTTTTTGGTGCTTGAATCTGAGGAAATTGTAAAAAAAGAAAACAAGAAAGTTCTTGCTTACCTTTCCGGTTATGGAAATGCTAATGATGCCCATCATCAGACGGCTTCTTCAGAAAACGGACAGGGCGCATTTTTAGCCATGCAGCAGGCCCTTAAGGTTTCAGGATTAGCCAAAGAAGATATAAACTATATCAACGTTCATGGAACCGCCACTCCTAATAATGATTTATCGGAAGGAATTGCTATGATCAGAATCTTTGGCGAAAACAAGGTTCCTGAATTCAGTTCCACGAAAGCATTTACAGGACATACCCTGGCAGCAGCAGCCGGGATTGAAGCTGTTTTTTCAATCTTAGCCATGCAAAACAGTCTTATTTTTCCAAATCTGAACTTTACGACGAAAATGGCAGAATTTGATTTAACGCCTGTCACTGAACTTAAAAAGAAGGATATCAATCATGTGCTTTCCAATTCATTTGGATTTGGAGGAAACTGTTCCACTTTAATATTCTCAAAATCATGAGTTCCGTTTACATCAACAGTGCATCCTGCATATCTGTTCAGGACACTTTAAACGAAAATATCCTACAGAATCTTGCCCCGGAAAGTTCGGTACAAATGCTCAAAGCGATAGAACCTAATTACAAGGAATTCATTCCGCCTGCTATGATCAGGAGAATGTCTAAAACCGTAAAAATGAGTTCCGCAGCTTCACATTATGCTTTACAGGAGGCAGGAATTACGATGCCTGACGCCATTATTGTAGGAACCGGAATGGGATGCTCCCAGGATTCTGAAAAGTTTTTGAAAAATGTGATTGATAACCATGAGGAGTTTTTAACACCTACATTTTTTATCCAGTCTACTCACAATACCGTTTCAGGGCAAATTGCTCTGGCACTGCAGTGTCACGCTTATAATTTCACCTATGTAAATACCTCTTCATCACTGGAGTTTTCATTACTGGATGCTCAGCTTCAGATCAAAGATGGAGAAGCTGAAAATATCCTGGTGGGCTCTACCGATGAACAGACCGGCAGAACTATGGAACTCTACTGTCTGCACAATATCATTAAAAAAGAAAAAGACCTTCCTGCTGATTATTTACATTCTACAACGGATGGAGTGATCTGGGGCGAAGGAGCCAGTTTTTTTGTGGTAGGAAAAAATAAGACAGAGAGTTCTTATGCAAAGCTTACCGACATTCAGATCATCAATACATTAGAATTGAATGAGACTCAGGGTTTTATTCAGGATTTTTTAGCTAAAAACAATCTATCCGGTAATCATATTGATGTGGTCATTTTAGGCTTTAGTGGAGATGAAGCTTCAGATACTTATTATAAACAAGCAATGGATGTATTTCCGGATTCAGCTTTGCTATATTACAAACATCTGAGTGGAGAATTCAATACAGCCAGTGGTTTTTCAACTTTTCTGGCCTGTCATATTCTTAAAGAACAGCAGATTCCGGAGGTAATGATGATCAACGGAAATACAAAAAGTGAAGTAAAAAACATACTTTTATATAATCATCTGGCAGGTTCTGATCATAGTCTCGTATTACTGGAAAAAGCTTAACTGAAGTGAAAGCAAAAGGTTATTCGTAAATTTGCTTATCATACAACGAATAAACTATTAAACAACGAACGATGAAACACTATTTCTTCATTCTATTTTACCTTTTCTGTAACGTTTTTATTTATGCGTTTCATGGAGGCTTTTGGGTATATATAGCATGTTTTCTGGCTTTTTCTGCAGTAGTTGTTTGGGGTTCTTTCCATATTGAGCTGGGATATTTCGTCAACAGTATCACCCATAAGCGGACAAGAGCTCAGGAAGTGGCTTTAACTTTTGATGATGGGCCAACGGAATTTACACCCCAATTTTTAGATTTACTAAAGGAGCATCAGATAAAGGCTACTTTTTTCTGTATCGGAAAACAGATTGAAAAATACCCGGAAACTTTTCAGAGAATTATTGAAGAAGGCCATACCATTGGAAATCATACGCTGACTCACTCTAGCACAACAGGTTTTTTATCTGCCTCTAAAATGATTGAAGAGATTGAAAAATGTGATGAAGTGATATACAGAGTCGGGAATATAAAAACGCAGCTGTACAGACCACCGTTCGGGGTTACCAATCCAAATATTGCAAAAGCAATTAAAAGAACCCATAAAAAAAGTATAGGATGGAATGTCCGCTCTTTAGATACCGTTATTGATAATGAAAAGAAAATTTACAGAAGAATAACGAAAGGCTTAAAAAAAGGAAGTATCATCCTTCTCCATGATACATCGGAGAAGACTTACCGTGTACTGGTTAATTTATTAGTATTTTTGGAAGATAAAAAGTATGCTGCTTTTACCATTGATTCAATTACAAATTCAAAGAAAAATGATTAAAAACATTGCTTTCGGAGCATTTTTATTAATATCAGGTCTTTTCTCGGCTCAAAATACAGCAATGTCCGGAGCTGAAGCAAAAGCTTTTGTCTCTAAAGTTTCTTCTGAAACCAAAGAGATCAGAACGCTGCAAAGCGATTTTACCCAAACCAAAAAAATGGACTTTTTGGATAAGAACATCGTGACGAACGGAAAAATGTCATTACAGGCCCCGAATATGCTGAGCTGGAAATATACAAAACCTTATCAATACAGCATTGTTTTTAAAAATAATAAGATATTTATCAATGATCAGGGGAAAAAGTCTTCGGTAGATGCAAAGAGCAAAACGTTTGAAAAGATCAATAAACTTATTGTAGGAAGCTCTAATGGAACGATGTTCAGTGATCCTGAATTCACCGTAACTTATTTTAAGAGCGGAAACTACAATATGGCGAAATTCATTCCGAAAACATCCCAGCTTCTGAAGTATATCAAGCAGATTGAACTGTATTTCCCGAAGAACCAGTCAACAGTTTCACAAGTTAATATGACGGAAGCCTCAGGAGATACTACCCATATTGTTTTCAAAAATACCAAGATCAATGCTTCAATTCCTGCGTCTGAGTTTAGTTTATAGCCTGATGTCAATAGGGGTTATTTCCTGTAAGCCTTATCAGCTTACGGATGTAAAACCTGTTAGTGAATCAAAGAAAACGGTTGAAAATCTTTACTTTTCTTCTCCTCAAGATTATGTATACAAGTGTCAGATAGACATTTATAAGAATCATGTAAGTGGTATTCTGATCATCAAAAAAATCAATGAAACGACACACCGGGTCGCATTAACTTCAGATTTTGGAAATAAGCTTATTGATTTTGAGATTTCGCAACATGATTTTAAACTGAATTATGTTCTTCCTGATCTCGACAAAAAGATGGTCATCAATTTTCTTAAAAACGACTTTCGGGAACTTTTAAAAAAGCAATATCCTATCAGTGAAACTTTTGAGAATGAAAATGCCAAAATTTATCTATCAAAAACCGATCATAAAGGCTATTATTTATTTTTTAATAAAGAAAGCGGCTTACTGAAAAGAATCATTTATACCAGGAATAATAAGGAAAAAATCGATTTTACTTTTGAGGCAAAAAAGCATATCTTCGCGGACAGCTTAAATCTGCAGCACAAAGATTTTAAGATCAATATAAAACTGGTACAGATAACCGATACGGAAGCAAATTAAAACATGAAAAAACTATATTTCCTGGCTCTTATTTTTTGGGCTGCCTTTTCATCTGCACAGGTAACATTTAGCCTGGGAGTAAGAGGAGGTGCTAATTTTTCACATTTCACCAAGGGTAAGGGTGTTCAGGATTACCTGTATTATAATGAAGATACCCATTCTTATGAAGAAGTACAGGCTTCTTATCAATTCAGTAACCGCACCGATTTTTATATTGGATTCTTTGGAAACGTGAGATTAACAAAATTTTATGCTCTGCAGCCTGAATTTAATTATTCAAGACAGGGAGCAAAAGTGGAAAGTTCCGGTAGAAATGACAGAAGTGAATATAAAATTTCCTATTTTGGAACTCAGCTGATAAATAAATTTTATTTTAAAAACTTCAATATATTGGTTGGCCCTACAATTGATATTGCTGTAGAGAAAGATTTTGATGCTTCCTATGATTTCGACCTAGGGATTACAGCAGGAGCAGGCTATGATATCACCAAAAATTTCGGAGTGGAAGCCAGGGTAAAACACGGTTTTTTACACACAATCAACAACTACCAGGGTAAACACGCTAATGTTGTTTTCCAGGCTGGAGTTTGTTATACTTTTAATCTTAAAAAATAAGATCATGCAGAGCATTCTTACAGATTTTTATACATTAGAGTCATACGAAAAATCAGAAAACGGAAGTTTTATTGCTGATATCAGCTTAAACAAAGATCATGATATTTTCAAGGGGCATTTTCCGGGAAACCCGGTTACACCAGGAGTATGTATGATGCAGATTGTAAAAGAACTTACTGAAGAATTTGTGGGTTCAAAATTATTTTTAAAAACAGCATCCAACGTTAAATTCATGGCAATTATCAATCCTTTTGAGACGCCTGATCTGAAACTTCAGCTGGATATTGATGTAAACGGAGAAGATGTTAAAGTAAAAAACATCACTTCTTTTGGCGAGACTATTGCATTAAAAATGTCTGTAAGCTATAAAAAAATACCATCATGAAACTTATTTTATCTTTCTTAGCGGCATTTATTTTTTTCTTTCAGTCTGATTTGGAAACGGTGAGAAACAGCTATGCCAAAGCCAACGAATCTAATGCCAATACACAAATTTTTATTGATACTGCAGTAAAGCAATCCGGCTCTGATGCGGTAACTTTAGGATATAAAGCAGCAGCTAAGATCATGGAAGCCAAGGTGGCCAAAGGAAACAGAAAATCTATGGTAAAAACAGGCGCTACAAGTCTTGAAAGTATCATAAAAAGCAATCCTAATAATGCAGAACTGCGTCTGATCAGATTAAGCGTTCAGGAAAACATTCCAAAAATAGTAGGATACCGGGGAAGTCTTAAAGAAGATAAAACCTTCCTTCTGAATAATTACAGCAAACAGAATACAGCCCTGAAAAACTATATCAAAAGGTTTGCGATGCAGTCTAAAACCATTACCGGAGCCGAAAGAGCCACTTTAAAATAAAACCATGTCCGTTGCTGAAGTACAAAATGCAATTTCCGAAAAGAAGATCTGCATTTTAATACCCACCTACAATAATGAAAAAACCCTGAAAAGGGTAATTGACGGCGTTCTCAGCTACACCGGAAGTATCATTATTGTCAATGACGGCTCTACCGACTCTACGCCACTTATCCTTTCTCAATATCCTGAAATAACTGTGATTACCTTACCTGAGAACAAAGGAAAGGGAAACGCCCTAAAAACAGGCTTTAGAAATGCTAAGGAATCAGGCTATCATTATGCTATCACCATCGACTCGGATGGGCAGCACTATCCGGATGATATTCCGGTGTTTGTAGAAGCGCTTCTTCAGGAAAAGGAAGATGTCCTTCTTATTGGAAACCGAAATATGTCTCAGGACGGTATTCCGAAGAAAAGCAGTTTTGGAAACCGTTTTTCCAATTTTTGGTTTTGGTTTGAGACCGGAATTAAGCTGGAAGACACCCAATCCGGCTACAGGCTTTATCCTTTGCACAAAATTCCAAAGAAATATTTTACTCCTAAATTTGAATTTGAGATTGAGATCATTGTAAGAACCGCATGGAGACATATTCCGGTAAAGAATGTCCCTATAAAAGTTTTGTACGATCCTGCAGAGCGGGTTTCCCATTTCAGGCCTTTCAGGGATTTCACAAGAATCAGCATCCTGAATACAATTCTGGTAACGATTACTTTATTTTATATCATTCCGAGGAACTTCATCAATAATTTCAAAAAAAAAAGTTTTAAAAGGTTCATCCAGGAAGATGTCTTAGAAAGCGACGGAAGCAACCGTACCAAAGCTTTTTCCATTGCACTTGGGGTTTTTATAGGGCTTTCTCCTTTCTGGGGATTTCAGACTCTTCTTGTGATTAGTGTATCGGTTCTTTTCAAATTGAATAAGGTTCTTGCATTCATCGCTTCCAATGTAAGTCTTCCTCCCTTTATTCCTTTTATCATTGCTGCCTCTTTATTTCTGGGCGCTCCATTTGTGGAAGGTGACAGTAATATCCTGAGCCAGGACTTTAATTTTGAGCTGATCAGGAATAATCTCCTTCAGTATGTAATTGGGAGCCTTATCCTAAGCACCACCTTATCTGTAATTACAGGAATAACCACTTTTCTTTTTCTGAGCAAACTGAATCCCGAGCCTTAAAAAGAAATAACCCCGAAATAAAGTATTTCAGGGCTATTCATATAATATTTTAATGTTCTATTTTGAAACAATAATCTTTTGCGAGTAATCAATTGTGTTATTTTTGATTTTTACAATATATACTCCGTTGATCAACTTATCAGCACTAATTTTAGTCTGCTTATTAAGATTAATATTTTCCGTAGTCATCAATTTTCCTGTAAAATCATAAATAGACACTGTAGTGATTCCTGAGGCATTCATTCCGTCAGGTACCTGTATGGTAAATTCGCTTTTTACCGGGTTAGGATAAATAGAAATCCCCTTAGAAGCAGAAGCTTCTTTTACCGCAAGGTTGGCACATTCTGCAGGTACTGTAAAATCTTCTACCTGATCATTGATATCCGGTAAAGGCTGGTTGGCACCGATCACCAAGCCGTTAAGGTTGCCCGCCGATGCATTAACACCTAGTCCTCTTTTTGCAAACACACTCCAGATCATACATTTATTCTCCCCATTTGTTGTTGCCTGATCGGCTGCCAGAATAGCATCCCTTCCCTGTGCAAAGGTGGGATTACACTGCTGTAATTTAAGGGCATCCATTACCAGCTGAAGAACTTTTGCACTTCCACTGTTAGGATTCGCTAAAACATCACTGCTGTATCCATATTTCTCAACATATTTCCAGTTAAGATCCCATAGCATGGAAGCCCAGATAAATCCAATACTATGAACATCCGGTACGGTAACAGCAGTTCCATTGATACTACCATTAGTCTTCATCCCATTGGTACGCCCGTAGGTATAGTTATTAACTGCAAAATCCGGAGAATATTTGGCAGGTCTTATCCCCGCTCCGGTTGTTGTTTCTCCTGAAGAGAATGTTCCCACTCCTCTTGCTATAGAAGCATTATCCCCCGGCTTTGTAGTTAACATCAAGGCAAAGAAATCAGACCATCCCTCTCCCATTTGCTCATTGGAGGTGGGATAAGATAAACAAGAGCTTCCTGTTCCTGTAAGGCGGTTAGAAATTCCATGTCCATATTCATGACTGATAATACCATTATCTAAACTTGCATCTTTATAGACTGCCTCGGTCTTCAATGTAGCGTTACTTACAATGCCATTATTCAAATCATTGACTAAAAACTGTCCTTCTGATTTTCCAACCATAATGGTAGGAATTGTAATGGTACTATCATCACCTCCCAAACCTATTGGCTGGTCACTGCTTGGATGATACTGTATAACTCCTATTGCTCCCGCATCTTGAAGATTTTTTGTTTTATTGGAAAAATTACATCCTGCGGCACTTACTACAGCTATTTTGCCAGTAAGACTTCCTGGTGTTACAGCAGTACAGGCATCAGCCGGTACGGAAAGAGCTAAATCACCGGTTACCGGTGCTCCACCGATAAGCTGTGGACCGAAATTAGCTGTTCCAGCTGCCGGTGTTCTTGCTACATAATTTGTAGGGGCATTATAATAAAGATATCTTGCTCCATTGGGAACAAAAAGATACATCTGCATCCTTCCGCTGGTTCCGTCAACTCCCGGATTAAAGTTAGCATTATTCAGACCACTGCCATCTCTTGATTCAGCCAAGACAGGATCATTTCCGGCACCTCCTTTTCCAAAGTTATTTTTTTGATAGTTTCTTGCGGTTTCTGTAAATCCGAACTTATAAAATACATCATGCATTTTATTGTTAACGTAAAACAGGTTTGTAACCGCTGCAGAGGTATAATTTTGTTGCATTAACGTAACATCCACCGGGAAATCAAAAGCTCTTGCAGCTCCTCCGTCAGGTGAAAACTGTGGTGTATTGAGATGTAATTCATCAGTATAGGCAAAAGCATTATTACCTCTTGTAATGGTATAATGATTGGTTCCGTCAGAATGCCATCCTTCAGGGGATGCTGTCAGATCCCAAGGGTTGGTAAGCAGTGTTCTGCTTCCAAAAGTAGGCGCCTCAACAGGAAATGCAAATACGTTATAGGACGCATTATCAGGAGCCAGCACAAAATTGGTTTGTTGTTGCTGAACGACTGCATTATTAAATGAAACGCCTGCAGGCTGAGTAGCCCAATCTGTCTGAGACAAGCTTTGTGGAAGCTGTTCAAAAGCATCTGTATGGAAATCACAGGAAAGGGTTGTATTCTCCTGGTATAGAACAGAACCGTCTTCTGTGCTTACAACAACATTCCATACGTTGCTTGTCGCTTTTTCTTCAATATAAAACTGATACCCAAGTAATAAATCCCCTCCTTTTGCAAAATAAACCGCATTAGCCTTTATTGGCTCTTCTTTTCCTTCGCTATTTTTCACAGTAGCAAGTCCTTTAAACTTTTTAGCTGTTTCCGCAATAAAAGTATCTTTTTTAGAACTTTCACTTCCTCTGATCCCTGCAATTGTTTTAACAAAAGTATCTGCAAAGCTCAATACCTTTCCTTCTCTTACCAAAACGTTTGCCGAGCTTCCAAATACGGGAATCCCATTCACGGTCTGCTGTATTCCTACAACATCACCTTTCAAACTTGTAGAGGGATCTACATTGATGATCTTAAAAACTTTAAGTTTTTCATCAACTCTCTGGAAAGAGCCTTTTTCAGAATTAACATAATCTTTTATTACTTGTTCATACTTCTGAGCGGAAAGTGCTCCAAAGCCAAAAAAAGAACAAAGCAATAAAAACTTAACACTAAGTCGAATTTTTTTCATTGATTTTACTTTTAACTGGTATTATTATAATTATTTCACCAGTTAGTAGAGAAAACCATAAAAATGTTACATAGTTTTCAAAAGAATAGGTAAATAGCTTAATTAAAATGTATTTAAATCCTATTTTTTATAAAATAATAATGATTTAAGTCAAAATAAATTATTTATAAACAACATCGAAAAATGATAAAGGGCTCATCATGATTGTGACAAATATGGAAAGAATTACTAAAATCATCTGGATGGTATGATAGGTTTTTTCACGGTCATTTTCATTGATCTCAAAGGTAAATTTAATCTTATCCGGTCTTCTGATAATCAACCAGGTAAAGATAAGAATGATCAAATTTAATACTACCGGTAAAAACAGAAATACTTTGCTCCCGTACTCATCTTTTCTTCCTCCATAGCTGTGAATCGGTATAATTTCCGGAACTGAGCTATATACTGAGAGAAGATAAACAGAATAACACAGAATAATGACAATGGGAATGCAGAACAAGACTTTTATATATTTAGGGATCATTTCAGTTTCTTTAAAGTTTTTTTCAGAAATTTCTCAGTGTCCTTCCTATCAGGTACTGTTGTAATTTCTTTTGTCAGGGCTTTTTCAAATTCCGTCTTTGCTTTTGCATACTCTTTCCTGTAAAAATAATATTTTCCAGCCATATAATATACTTTCCAAAAATCGGGATTTAAAGAATGATAGCGGGTAATATAGCTATCTGTAAGAAGTTCACGATTTTGAATTGCATCACTTATTTTTGTATTCACCACTCTGTATTCCTCATAGTTTTTAAACTCCTGAGATTCTACAAAGGGATCCTTCCCAATATTGAGCTGTGATGTTGAAAAATCGCTATGCTGTAATCCTTTATCTGAAAATATGGTATTCAGATCATAACATACGAATTCTCCCAGCTGATAAGGATTTGAAGATACCCAGACCAATTTCTTCTGAGGAGAAAATATAACTGCATGATGCGCCAACAACTGATTCAGAGATTTTTCGTTTCCATAGCCAATACTTTCACCATGTAACCCTGATCTGTTTCTTAAAATGGAAGCCATTTTCTGTGGAGTAAGTTTTTTTTCCTCCTGAAGAAGCTCCTGCAGTTTTTCATACCTATATTCTGAATGGCTTTCTTCAATATGTTTCTGATTCTTTGTATCATCTTTATAAGCCTCAGACTGAAAATGATTAGTACAAAGAACCCTGCTTGTATTTTGTACGCTGTAAACTCCAAAGTTTTTGGGAGATACTTCAATGATTACTGCTTTTTTATCATGAGCACTTCCTACCAAAATGGATTCTGAAACGAAAACCTTTCTTTTTTTTGCAATATCAACGGCTTCGTCTATATTTTTTGCATACTGTAAGATCTCTCTTGTTACCAAAGAAATAGGGGTTTTGGCTGTTAAAGGAATTTTTGATTTCCCGGCATTGATGGTCACCGTAATTCCTTCTTTATTCATCCCCGAGACTACTCCTATCATCCCCGGCCAGCTTACTGACATATAAGGAATTCCATCTTCCGGTTCTACAAATTCCACCAGCTTATTTTTCGCAAAATCATCACCTACATAAAAATCAAAATTCCGTCCTATCAGAAGATCTCCATCTTCTGTATTTTCATTCCAGACAGCCAGTGAAGAGCAGCCAACCATGGCCAGATCCTGCATAGCATGTCCAATATCATGCGCTCCATGCAGGTAAAGATTCCGTAAATATTTTGGGGCAATAAAGTCATATTGATCTGAGGAATACTGTGATAATCCATACAATTCGGCCTGGTAATCTTCTCTTACATTAAGATACATTTTTCTGTTGTACCATTTTAAAAAGCCTCTCAACAACTTCTGTCTGAATTTTGAAGGGACAAATCCTTCCACCTTCGAAAAGAAAATTGCCTCCTGCTTCTGCATAAGATTTTGTGTTAAAGCCCCATTATTATACCCTAACTGAAGCGGATTTCCTGTTATATAAAGCTCCCAGAGCTGCTGCTTATTTTTAGTCAGATAATTGTGCTTAAAGCTAAAGGTCGTATCATTTATTATATTCACTTTTGGAATTTCCAGTGAATATTGTTTCACATCGGGAAGATGATGAACAGATTTTGATACCCCGCATGAGATCAGAATGCAACAAAAAAGAGCATACAGAAAAAATCTTTTATAGAACAGAGGGTTGGTATCAGCTTTTTTCACGTTGGTTTCTTATTACATCATTTGACTTAAATGTCTGTCTATCGTTTCTTTGCCTACAATTTCAGAGCAGGTATTGAAAGCTCCGATGGTTACCCCTAAAATCCCGTGCATATTTACAGACTGACCTGTAAGAAACAGATTATCTATTTTAGTGCGTGGAGAAACCATCGTTTTAAGCGGGTTTTCTGAGTTTTTCATGTAACCATACATGTTTCCTTCAAAACTACCGATATAATCACGATAAGACAACGGTGAAGAAGTATATATTTTTTTGACAGCCTGTTTAAGGTTGGGAATTTTCTTTTCCAGGGCATCAAGCATTTTCTCTGCTTTTGCCAGTTTAAACCTTTCATACTGTTCTCCTCTTTCGTGATCATCAGCTACTGTATTGAATGTGTGTTCCCAGTCTTTAACCTCATCAAAGTCCATATAGGAAATAGCCGTCAGGCTTTCTGCAAACCCAGGATAATTTTTGGACGGTGATGCCGAAAGCATATAGGTTTCCGGCCATGCTTCTTTCCTGTAACGGAAGGCACTCCAAACTTGTTCCCCTGAGGAATAATGGTATATATTATAATTAAAATCCGGAAGAGTATGTGGCTTTAAGACCAGATATACACTGAAGCATGATGGAACAGGCTGCCAGCTTAAAACCCTGTTGAGAAAGGATTTTTTTAACCGCTCTTCTCCAATTAATTTAATGGTTGAGCGGATTTCAATATTTGAAATTATTTTTTTTGCTGTGTATTCTTTACTTGAAGCTGTTTTCACTGAGGTCAGTACATTATTCTCATCAAAAATAAACCCGGTTACTTCGGTATGTTTATGAACTTCCGCCCCATACTGACGAAGCTTCCTGATCAATAATTTTGAAATCTGACTTCCCCCTTTTACACATTTGTAAGCACTCTGGATATAAGAGTTTACCGTTAAAGCATGAACATAAAAAGGAATATTGTCAGAATCTCCGGCATAAAGGAAATTAGAGCCTAATAAAACCGATTGCAGTTTTTTATCTGAGGTCACTGATTCTATAAATCTTCGGGTATTCAGATGCAGAATTTCTTCATTGTAACTATCTTTCCCCACTACATTATATCTTGGGAACTGGCTGCACACATATTGAATTTCTTCACAGTAATTTTCAAGATTTTCTCTTTCGTTCGGAAAATAGACTGATAACTGCTCAACAAAGTTCTGATATCCTTGGGCATGTGGATATTCAATAGGATCATCACCAAAGGAGATTCTGTCATATCCGTCTTCATCCATTTGCTGGAGATCCAGATCATCCATAATTTCCAGATAGGAAAAAAAAGTGTTTAGATTTTGTCCCTTTGACAGCCCACCCAAATAGTGAACTCCCGTATCAAAGATGAGTTTATCCCTGGAAAAAGTCTGTAAATTGCCTCCATACTGATTGTTTTTCTCCAATACACATACTTTAAGCCCTTCTTTCGCCAAAATAAGAGCCGAAACAAGACCTCCCAATCCGCTGCCGATTACAAGTATGTCATATTCTTTCTTCAAGGAGAATGTATTTTAATTTAGAAATTAAGAATGTTCATCAAAAGATGATCTGCCTCCGGTCCTTTAAAGATCAATAGACAGGCTAATCCTGATTTTAATCTAAATGGTTTCAGTTTTTGTTAGTTTTCAGGGATAAAAATAGAAAAATTAATCAACATCATCCCAAAAATCAAAATAATTAAACCATTGGAGCGGATATTTTCTAACCATGGTCTCCAGATTTTGAACATAAGATTGTAAAAGCCCCTGAGAATCCCTGTTTTTAATATTCTGGGCAGTTCTTGCATAGAGATGATAATGAAGGTTATTTTCTTTCATTACATACACATATACTACAGGAACTCCCAATCTGGAAGCAATAAGAAAAGGGCCTGCCGGAAATTTTGCACTTTTCCCCAGCAATTCGGCTTCCAGGTATTTGGATCCTTCAAAATAACGGTCGCCGGTAAAGCAGATCAGTTCATTATTTGATAATGCCTGATTAATCTCAAAGATATGCGACATATCTTCTCTGACATAAATAAATTTAATGGAACTCTCTTTTACGGCAACACTTTCCAGATACTCTTTGATCACGGTAACCTCCTGATCTGTAGTCACCAGATTGATCTGGCAGTCAAAATCTATATCTGCAAAAAAATGTTCTGCAATTTCAAAATTACCGATATGGGCACTGATCAGAACACCTCCTTTTTTCGCGGCTAAAAGGTTTCTGAGATTTTCAATCCCATCAAATTCATAGGTGTATTTTTCTCTTAATCCGGCAGAAATAGCTGTTTTGTCAATCAGTACTTTTCCGAAAGTGAAATAGCTGTGAAATATGGAGCGTAAAGCCTTACCATATCCGTAGTTTAATCTTTTTTGAAAATAATAAAGGATGTATCGGTTGCTTTTTTTCTGGAACAGAAAGTAATAAGCAGCCACAAAATAAAGAACAACATATGAACTCCTGATTCCGATATTTCTAATACACCAAACGAATATTCTGTATCCTGATACCGTTCCTTTAGATTTACCTTTCCACTTGTTCATATATACAATTTACCGGTGTAACGGTATACCAATGTAACAATTATTTTAATTTAAAAAATGCACAGTATGCGTACATTGATACATTCAATTAATAAATATTTATTCAATAATTAAGCGTTTTTTTCAGTAATTTTATGTTCAATGGTTGCATAAAAATCATCAAATGTCACCATTTTCTTGAAGTCGGCTTCTCCTAATTTCACTCCGAAATTGGATTCAATCACAACAACCATATCGATATAATCTAAACTGTCTAAGCCTAATGTAGTTTTAAGATTGGCCTCATTACTGATTTCGTCTCCGTCTACCTCGAATTCATTTACCAGAAAATCGTTAACGATGGCCACTATTTTTTCCCTTTCCATGTTTTTAATCAAATTTTTTAACTATTAATGCAGAATTGGTTCCCCCAAACCCAAAAGAATTCGACAAAAATACATCAATTTTTTGATTTTTTGTTTTGGAGACTAAATTTATCTTTTGAGCTTCATTATCAGGATTTTCAAGGTTAATATTGGGAGCTACAAAATCATTCTGCATCATCAGAATAGAGTAAATAACTTCACTTGCCCCTGCCATCCAGCATTCATGCCCTGTCATAGATTTCGTAGAGCTTACGGGAACTTCACTTCCGAAAATCTCATAGATAGCCTTTGCTTCGTTAGCATCTCCAATAGGCGTGGAGGTAGCATGAGCATTAATATAATCAATATCTGAAGCCGTTAATCCGGACTGTTGTAAAGCCCGTCCCATTGCTAAAGCCGGCCCGTCAATATTAGGAGTTGAGATATGCCCTCCATTTGAAGAAAAGCCGTAGCCTATAATTTCAGCAAGGATAGGAGCACCTCTTCTTTGTGCTGATTCTAAGCTTTCTACAATTAAAGTAGCCGCACCTCCACTTGGTATCAAACCGTCTCTCGCTGTATCAAAAGGTCTTGAGGCTTTTGCCGGCTCGTCTTCTCTTGTTGAGAAAACTCCTAATCCGTCAAAACTTGCCATTGAATATTTATTGGTTTCCTGCGCTCCCCCGCAGATGATCATATCCTGAAAACCGTTCCTGATCATCATAAAAGCCAATCCCAGAGAATGCGACCCACTTGCACAGGCTGCGCTGATGGTAAGATTAATTCCTTTCAACTTGAAAATCGTAGAAAGGTTCATGGTCACTGTTGAATTCATTGATTTAAAGATCGCTCCGGATCCCATCAATGTGGTATCTTTTTTTTCCCGGGCAATATCGATAGAATCAACGACCGCCTTGGATACACTGTCATTTCCGTATAAAATTCCAACTTCATGGGTATCTAAAAAAGCTTCGTCAAGATTCGCCTGCTTCAAAGCATCAATGGTTGCAAGATAAGCATATTCGCTTTCTTCTCCCATGCTTACACGCTGGCGTCTGTTAAGAAGATTCTTTAAATCTGGCTTTGGAACCACCCCCGTAAGACCTGATCTGAAACCGAAATTTTTTCTGTCTTCATCTAAAACAATACCGGATTTTCCTTGATATAGGGATTCCCTGACCTCTTCTAAAGACGTCCCGATGCAGGAATAAATTCCCATTCCGGTAATCACAACCCTATTTTCCATCTTATGAATAAATTCCTCCGTTAATATTAATTATCTCTCCTGTAATGTAGGAAGCTTTTCGGGAAGCTAAAAACGCTACTAAATCAGCTACTTCTTCTGCTTCTCCGAATCTGTTTGCAGGAATCATCGCTTTAAGCTCATCTTCATTAAAATCCTGAGTCATATCTGTTTTGATGAAACCCGGAGCCACAGCATTTACTGTAATATTTCTTTTCGCCACTTCCTGGGCAAGCGCTTTTGTAGCTCCTACCAGAGCTCCTTTTGCTGCCGAATAATTGGTCTGTCCGGCTGTTCCTTTTACCCCGGAAACCGAAACCATATTAATGATTCTCCCGTATTTGTTACGAAGCAGTTTTTGGATAAAAAAGTTCGTCACATGGAAGAAACCGTTTAAGCTTGTATTGATTACACTGTTCCAGTCTTCTTTAGGCATCCACATAAACAGACCGTCTCTGGTGATTCCTGCATTATTTACAATCACTTCTACTATGGCAGAAGGATTTGTTACCTGCCATTCTGTAAGGACACTCTGTGTTTCCTCCGCATTTCCTACATCAAATTTAAGAATTTCTCCTGTAGAACCAAGCTCTTTCACTTTGGCCAATGTTTCCTTAGCTGCAGCCTCATTAGAGGTATAGTTGATCAGTATATGATATTTTTTTTCTTCAGCCAGTTTTATACAGATTGCCCTCCCGATTCCTCTGGAGCCTCCTGTTACAATTGCACATTTCATGCGTTAGTGTTTATTTCGTTTTAGTTTTTTTAGTTAGTTTGTACTCCTAAATGTAAAGACAATTTATTACCGTTAATAATTACATTGCTTTTAAATACATCTTTACTTTCTCTAAATAAGGATACATCACCATATCATCTGAGAACGCAGGAATAATTTTTCTGATCTCATCATAAAGCACTCTTGTAGATGATGAAACCTCATCCGGGAAGCCCAGGTATTCAATTGCCTGAACGACAGTAATTGCTTCTATCGCCAAAACTTCAAATGCATTTTCAATTACTTTTCTGCAGATCACAGCTGCATTGGTTCCCATACTTACAATATCCTGATTATCATTATTATTGGGAATACTGTGAACATACATAGGGTTTGACAGCATCTGACTTTCTGCCGTAGTAGAGGTTGCCGTAAACTGTACACCCTGCATTCCGAAATTGAAACCTAATTTACCTAAATTTACAAAAGGAGGCAAAATTTCGTTGATCTTAGCATTTAAAAGATAGTTCAGCTGTCTTTCTGCAAGCATGGTTAACTTGGTAACCACAATTTTAAGCTTATCCATTTCTAAAGAGATATAATCTCCATGAAAATTTCCACCGTGGTAAACATGCTGGTCTTCAACATTGATAATCGGGTTATCATTGGCAGAATTGATCTCATTTTCAAGCACTTTTTCTGTATATTCCAATGTATCCAGCACTGGGCCTAATATCTGGGGAACACATCTTAAAGAATAATATTCCTGAACTTTTTCCTTAAATACTTTTTCCTGTTCTTCAAAGTGAGTATAAAGATGGTCTGCTCTTTTTCTGATCAGCTTACTGTCTGCAAGATGTGTACGCATTCTTTCTGCCACTTTCTGCTGACCATAATGTCTTTTTGTACCGTTTAAAGCTTCCGAAAGATGATCGTCATAAGCCTGAACAATCTCATTAATTGCACAGGAAAGCCTTATGGAAATATCGGTCAGCTGATTTGCTTTATAGGCATTCACAATCCCTATTCCGGACATTACAGAAGTTCCGTTCATTAAAGCAAGCCCTTCACGGATCTCCACTTTTATAGACTCAAGTCCTTCAATTGCAAAAACATCCTTTGTAGATTTTCTTTCTCCTTTGTAAAAAACTTCTCCTTCTCCAATAAGTACCAAAGCCAGGTGTGCCAGCTGAACAAGATCGCCACTTGCTCCTACTCCACCGTGTTCAAAAATCAAAGGGGTAATATCTCTGTTGATCAATTCCTGAAGAAGATAAATAACAGACTGATGTACTCCAGAATTCCCTAAAGATAAGGTATTCAGCCTTGCCAGCATACAGGCTTTCACTTCCTGTGCAGGTAAAGGGTTTCCTAATCCAGAAGAATGACTTCTAATTAAATTATACTGAAGCTGGTGGGTATCCTCATCACTGATTTTAAACTGAGCCATCGGACCAAACCCCGTATTTACTCCATATATTACTTTATTTTTTGAAAATTCCTTTAAAAACTGAAAGCTTGTATCGACTCTTGATAAAAGTGATTCATCCAGTTCAATTTTCTCATTTTCAATGATAATCTTTTGAAAATCTTTCAGTCCTAAAAAGTTATTTATTTTCATTAATCAAAAGTAATAGTTGATAATTTTGTAAAATATTAATTATTTGTCACTAATTTTGCGGCAAAGATAGAAGTTATTATTAAAATAAAAAATCAAGATGAGCAAAGAATTTGTTGACGTTCTTGTAATCGGAGCTGGACCTTCCGGATGCGTATCTTCTTCATACCTTAAGAAGAATAATGTCAACGTAAAGGTGGTTGAAAAGACAAAATTCCCAAGATTGGTAGTAGGAGAAAGCCTAATTCCAAGGGTAATGGACCACTTTGATGAAGCCGGACTTTTCCCTGCATTAGACAAAATGGGTTTTGAAAAAAAACTGGGTGCACGTTTCCTGCGTGGGGATGAGGTCTGCATTTTTGATTTTAGTGATAAATTCGGAGAAGGCTGGGATTGGACCTGGCAGGTTCCGAGAGCTGATTTTGATCATACACTGGCCCAGGAAGTCATTAATAAAGGGATTGACCTTGAGTTTGAAACCGAGGTTACAGCCATCAGATTTGACGGTACGGATTCTATCACAACGGTAAGAACCAAGGATGGAAAGACAAAAGAGATCCACGCCAAGTTTGTTATTGACTCAAGTGGTTACGGAAGAGTTTTACCTCGTTTACTAGATCTTGAAAAGCCTTCAAAATTATCTCCCCACTCTGCTATTTTTTCTCATGTAAAGGATATCAACAGAGAAGAGGGCGAAGAGGGAACATTAATATCTTTCGACATCATTGAAACAGAGGTATGGCTTTGGGTCATTCCTTTTTCTAACGGAAATACAAGTGTAGGAATTGTAGGTCCTACAGAATATATTGATAAGTTGTCTGAAAACGGAGATCCTGCTGAGGCGTTAAGAAAAGCAATTTCTCTATCTGACTATTACGTAAAACGTTTTGGAAAAGTAGATTTTCTCTTTGAGCCCAAACATCTGAAAGATTATTCATGTTCGGTAAAAAGTTTATTTGGAGATGGGTTTGCTTTAACGGGTAATGCATCTGAGTTTCTTGACCCGGTTTTCTCATCGGGAATGGCTTTTGCCACAGAATCGGGAATGCTTGCTGCAAAATTAGCGTTTAGACAGCTCAACGGAGAAAAAATTGACTGGCAAACAGAATACACAGATTATATCTTATATGGTGTAGATGTTTTCACCACCTATGTAAAGGAATGGTATACGGGTAATCTTCAGGAATTATTCTTCCACCAGCCGGAAAACCCTGATGTCAAGAAAAAGATATGTGCAGTATTGGCTGGATATGTGTGGAATAAAGACAATCCTTTTGTAAAAAAGCATGATACAGTAATTAAGAATCTTGCCAACCTCATCAAACAGGAAAAGCAAAATCAACAATAAAAAATCGGTCTGAAATTCAGACTGTTTTTGTTTTATTTTAAAGTTTTTTTAATCTCTTTTGCCAGATACCTTCCAGTTGATTCATATACTGTAGCAATTCTCTCATACTCCATGACCTCTTCTTTACTCTGAATAAATTTATCAAATTTGTTCAAAGCTACCTCAGCTAAAACCACTGAAGGCTTACCGGTTTCCACCAGTTTTATTGTTCCACTTATTTGCGCCTCCATCACTACCAGTCCGCCATGCCAGCCCGGAAAAAGCCATTTGGTTTCTACTAACAACGTATACTTTGCCGAGCTGTCTTTTTTAAATGAAATATTTTTGTAGGATTTATTAAGTCCTTTTGCAAAATGATCTACATAGTCTTCTTTTTTATATTTTTCCCATTCTCCTATCCATTTCTTCCACGCATCTGCTCCTCTTTTAGGATTTTCCAACACTTGTTTCTTCCTGTTTTCAAGATATTGAGCTTCTGTAATATTTTCTTTCATAAATAATACATTCTCAAATTGAAGTTCTACATTTACTTCAGTCTGATCTTTTAAGGCTTGAAAGTTTCCAGAAATGAGTTCCATTTTTTCCTGTCCGAAAGCCATTACTATCATGGTCAGCAAGGACAGTAACAATATTTTTTTCATATATATTAGTTTTACTAGCTAAGCTCTCAAAGATATTATAAAGAAAGTCCTACTCTCTCTTTATATTTATTTTTATCTTAAATCAATAAAAGTGATTGGTTTCCTGCTATTTGGATGGTAAACAGTTTTAGACAAAATCTCAAAATCTACCATTTCAATCTTAGGACTTACCCTGAGTTTTGCCCGAAAGTGATCCCTTACTTCATGTACAAAGTTTTCATTGTTTTCTTCTGTACTTATCCTGATTATAATTTCATCAAGGCCTATTTCATTAGCCTGAATAACGATCTGATAACAGAGAATACCATTAAAATCATTCAGGATATCATTCATGGCCGGAGGATATAATGTTGTTCCTTTATATTTAATCATCTGTTGCTTTCTGCCGACTACAGGACCCAATCTCATGGTATTTCTTCCACACTGACAAGGCTTATAATGAGCTTTTACAATATCTCCTGTTTTAAATCTCAACAGAGGAATTGCTTCCACTCCCAACGTTGTAATCGTAAGCTCACCGCTTTCTCCTTCTTGCACAGGATCTCCGTGATCATCCAGGATTTCTGTAATAATAAGTTCAGGATGATGATGCCCACCCACCTGGAACTCACATTCCGTGAATGCGGTGCTCATCTCGGTAGATGCATAGGTTGAAAAAAGATTGATATTCCATTTTTCTTTGATCTTCTGCGAAAGAATATTATCTGTAAAATCCTGATTTTTGATGCTTTCTCCAATACAGACGGCACCGTAAACACTGGAGTTTTTATAATCAAGGCCGTGTTTTTCGGCATAATCAATCATTTTCAGCAAAAAAGAAGGCACAGTAATCAGGTATTTAGGCTGATACCTAAAAATAGAATCCCATTGAAGTTCCGGAATTCCCGGTCCCATTCTCACAACGCTTGCCCCCATTTTTCTTAAACCCAAAAAGTAGGCAAGGCCAGCCATAAAGCGTTTATCAATGGTTGTAATCATCTGTACCACATCTCCTTTCTGAATTCCTGCACAGGCAAAAGAGATGGCTTCATTATAAGCCAGTCTCTCAAGATCACTGTCAGACAATCCAAATGTCACCGGATCTCCCAGTGTTCCTGAAGTTGTGCTATAATCAACAATTTTATCCGGAGGAATGCAGAAAAAGTCATGATTATGCTGTTGTAAATCATTTTTTGTTGTCGTAGGGATTTTCTGCAGATCTTCCAGGGTGATGATATTCTTTATATGGATATCATTTTCTGTGAATAGTTTTTTATAAAAAGGTGAATGAGTTTCAAGATAAGCCAATAGCTCCTGAAGTTTTCTCTCCTGAAACTTTTTAATTTCCTGAATGGATGATCTTTCGATGGATGGATGAAATTCCAATGATTTTAATTTTTAGAAGACAAATTTATTTAAAAATAAAAGACTGAAACATGAAAAGGTTAAAAGATTACTACCCTCCATTGATTTATCTCTGAAACGTTAAAGTTTGGGTATTGGCATTTCCTGCAGTATTGACTGTCGTTATCTCTAAAGTATGCTTACCGGATCCTTTGGGGCACTTTTCATCAAAAGTATAGATAAAATAATCTTTTACTCTTGCAAAGCGAAGCCATTTCCCATCCAGTTCTGCCCTAAATGAAACGATGTCACCCACACTTGTATTTCCTTTCAAACGTAAAGTCCCGCTATTTATAAGCGCTCCATCTTTCCATTCCGTAGTAATAAATGGAGAACTTTTGTCTAAGATCAATTTCACCGAGCCCAATCTGTTGAATTCCCCCTGTACCCAGTCTCCGGTCCAGTTTCCTTTTACAGCATCTTTATCACTTCCATAATCCAGCAATATCACTACTTTATCTTTTTCCTCTTTGGTCAATTTCCGGTTAGGTTTTATTTTTACAGTGTATCGATCATGAATGGGAACATATGGATTGTGCAGCACAATGGCATTGGAAATTACATTTTCTTCAGCATCGGGTTTTTCGTACATGCTAAAATTCACAGCATCATACACTGCATTTTTACTCAAAACTATTTCAGCATTTTCTGTGGCAATCGTTTTTCCTTCATCCGGCTTTACCGTTTTATGAGTAGACGGAATATTATTTCCGGTAGTATTCAGCTGCATTTTTGTTGCCAACCGGCTTGTATTTCCGTTCACGTCTTTTAAAACAATTTCAATATGATGGACCTCTTTGTCCTGAAGATTAATAACTCCCGATACATTGGGAAGGCTGTAGTTCTGTAGTTTCATTCCCGGTAAAACAGATAAATGCTGGATATTCATTTTATCCCTGATGAATTTGGTGTAATCTATACAGCCATTCTGATAGCGGGTGTCATCATAGCTTACTTTATCAATGGAAAAACTATAGATGAGCTTACCATCCATTAATAATTCTGCATGGTAAACGCCAAGGTTAAATCCCTGATTGGCTTTATCCACCGCTTTAACAGCGAAGCTTATCACCGGCGAATTTACCGTGACCAGGTCCGTTGTATACATGTTTCCTGCTTTTTTTACAGCCACACCATTTGCTCCCGGTTCATACGTACTGAAACTTCTGTCATACCAGTACAGCCCACTAATAATGGGAGCTACAGAGTCCGGAATGGCAAAACCAAAGAGCAGAGGGTTAAGACATTCTTCCGTTTTGGTATCTCTTATTTCAAAATGTAAGTGGGGCCCTGCGGAACCTCCTGTATTCCCACTCAAAGCAATAAGCTGTCCTTTCGTTACAGGAAACTGCCCGGGTTGAAATGTAATATCCTGCTCCCACTTTTCATCTTTATATTGTCTTTCTTTTACATACTCCTCAAGCCTGTCAAA
Organism: Chryseobacterium sp. WG23; assembly: GCF_024586575.1. Classification (NCBI taxonomy): domain Bacteria; kingdom Pseudomonadati; phylum Bacteroidota; class Flavobacteriia; order Flavobacteriales; family Weeksellaceae; genus Chryseobacterium; species Chryseobacterium sp. WG23. The sequence goes on along the minus strand of NZ_JALCZE010000003.1, from coordinate 337,923 downwards.
ATATTTATTTAAATGAGCATACACTGTGGTATAGCCATTGGGATGCGTAATATAGACTGCATTCCCAAAACCATACCGCTCCACTTTTATCCTGCTTACATACCCGTCTGCTGCTGCCACTACCGGCAGGTTTTCTTTACTGTTCGTCCGTAAATCCAATCCCATATGAAAATGGTTAGCCCGGACTGCCCCAAAATTGGCAGCCAGCTGCATGGGAATATTTAAGGGATTGCGGAAGTAGTTTTGTGGATAATTATGTTGAGCCTGGGTAGAGAAGCTGTTGATAAAACAAACAATCAACATCAGTTTATAAAAGATTTTCATACAGCATTTGGGTTTAGATTTACTTAAATATACAGAATTTCAAGCAATGATTGTGCTATTTTCCTCTTGTAGATTGTATTTTTAACCCCAGATGCACCCAGATTTTCAAAGATGTGAATAAAAATCTGAGCGATCTGCAATAGACCATATTTACATTTGGGCTAAATCCGATGGACGAAGTAAATTTACATTTTAGATTAACCAAAGCCCACTTCTATCGAATAAAGGCTGTTAAATTTTATTGTAAAAACAGACTGAAAACTGACTAATTCACCATTCATCATTCACTTTTATGCTTGGCCTTCATTTATATTTCTGAAATTGAACTTTTTAATAGATGATATCAAAATAAAACATATATTATAAACCGACAAAATTTAGTAAATTTGCAGACTTAATTAATCAACGATATTGAGATATTTACAATGAGCCAATTTAAAGAATACAAAAACCTCAACCTTATTGACATAGCCGACAATGTAGCGGAATTTTGGAAACAGAATAATACGTTCAGTAAAAGTGTTGAGATTCGTCAGGGCAATCCTGAGTTTGTTTTTTATGAAGGTCCGCCTTCAGCAAACGGTATGCCTGGAATTCACCACGTAATGGCAAGAGCATTGAAAGATATTTTCTGCCGTTACCAAACGCAAAACGGGAAACAGGTTTTCCGTAAAGCGGGTTGGGATACGCATGGTCTTCCTGTGGAACTGGGTGTAGAAAAAGAATTAGGAATTACGAAAGAAGATATTGGCAAAAAAATCTCTATTGAAGACTACAATAAAGCATGTCGTGAAGCGGTAATGCGCTATACCGATGTGTGGAATAACCTTACTGAGAAAATCGGATATTGGGTAGATCTTGAGGATCCGTACATCACGTACAAGTCAAAATATATGGAAACCGTTTGGTGGTTACTGAAACAGTTATATGACAAAAGCTTGTTGTATAAAGGGTATACCATCCAGCCTTACTCTCCAAAAGCAGGAACAGGACTTTCATCACACGAGCTGAACCAGCCGGGAACATACCGTGATGTTTCAGATACCACGATCGTAGCTCAGTTTAAAGTAAAGAAAGATTCGTCTGCTTTATTCAGTGATGTTGACGGAGATGTGCATATCCTGGCATGGACAACTACTCCATGGACATTGCCATCCAACACAGCGCTTACAGTAGGCAGAGATATAGAATATGTTGTAGTGAAAACTTTCAATCAGTATACCTTTGAACCTGTAACAGTAGTTTTATCAAGAGTTTTATTACCTAAGGTTTTCGGTAAAAAATATACAGAAGGAACGGATGAGGATTTCGCGAACTATACTTCGGAAAACAAAGTCATTCCTTTTAAAGTTTTAAAAGAATTTACGGGAGAACAGCTTGTTGGGACAAGGTATGAGCAATTAGTTCCTTGGTTTACACCCAATGACAGCCCTGAAAACGCTTTCAGAGTAATCCTGGGAGATTTTGTAACAACAGAAGATGGTACAGGTATCGTTCACACGGCACCTACTTTTGGTGCTGATGATGCGAGAGTTGCTAAAATGGCTCAGCCTGAAATTCCACCGATGTTGGTAAAGGATGAAAATGACAACCTTGTACCGTTGGTAGATTTACAGGGAAGATTCATCAAAGGAGAAAATGTTCCTGAAGTATATGCCGGAAAGTATATCAAAAACGAATATTACGATGAAGGGACTGCACCTGAAAAATCCTGGGATGTAGAGCTTGCAATCTTGTTGAAAACAGAAAACAAAGCCTTCAAAGTAGAGAAATATGTCCACTCTTATCCTCATTGCTGGAGAACAGACAAACCGGTATTATACTATCCGTTAGATTCATGGTTTGTAAAAATGACCGCTGTAAAAGACAGATTGGTAAACCTGAACAAAGAGATCAACTGGAAGCCAAAAGCTACCGGAGAAGGACGTTTTGCCAACTGGCTTGAAAATGTAAATGACTGGAACCTTTCCCGTTCACGGTATTGGGGTATTCCATTACCGATCTGGAGAACGGAGGATCTGAAAGAAGAAAAAATAATAGGTTCTGTAGAAGAGCTTTACAACGAAATCGAAAAGTCTATTGAGGCAGGATTCATGACTGAAAACCCGTTCAAAGGTTTTGTTATTGGAAATATGTCTGAATCAAACTATGAACTGGTAGATCTTCATAAAAACGTGGTTGACAAAGTAGTGTTGGTTTCTGATTCGGGAAGAGCCATGAAGCGTGAAAGTGACCTGATCGACGTTTGGTTTGATTCTGGTTCGATGCCATATGCGCAGCTGCATTATCCTTTTGAAAATAAAGAATTAATAGACAGCCATAAAGCTTTCCCTGCAGACTTTATTGCTGAAGGTGTTGATCAGACCCGTGGATGGTTCTATACCCTTCATGCTATCGGAACAGCTGTTTTTGATTCTGTAGCCTATAAAAACGTGATGAGTAATGGTCTTGTTCTGGATAAAAACGGGCAGAAGATGTCAAAACGTTTAGGAAATGCAGTGGATCCGTTTGAAACACTTTCTGTATATGGACCTGATGCTACCCGTTGGTATATGATCTCCAATGCCAATCCCTGGGAAAACCTGAAGTTTGACATTGAAGGAATTGATGAGGTAAGAAGAAAGTTCTTTGGAACCCTGTACAATACGTATTCATTCTTTGCACTCTATGCGAATGTTGACGGATTCAACTATTCAGAGAAAGAAGTGGAAAGCCGTCCTGAAATAGACAGATGGATCCTTTCTGAGCTGAACCTTCTGATCAAAGAAGTGAAAGCATTCTATGAAGATTATGAACCTACCAGAGTAGCAAGAGCGATCAGCACATTTGTGAATGATAATTTAAGCAACTGGTACGTAAGGTTATGCAGAAGACGTTTCTGGAAGGGGGAATATTCTGATGATAAAATCTCTGCATACCAGACTTTATATACCTGCCTCGAAGTGGTAACCAAATTATCTGCACCTATTGCTCCATTCTTTATGGATCAGCTGTATCAGGACCTGAATAAAGTAACAGGTAAAGAAAACTGTGAGTCTGTGCATTTAACGGACTTCCCGGTTGCTGATGAAAGTTTAATAGACCAGGATTTGGTTGAAAAAACCCATTTGGCTCAGAATATTACCAGTATGGTTTTCTCTTTAAGAAAGAAAGAGAACGTAAAAGTACGCCAGCCATTACAAAAAGTATTAATTCCTGTATTGGACTCTAAAACAGAGGAACAGATTTTGGCTGTTGCCGATCTGATCAAGCAGGAAGTAAATGTGAAAGAATTACAGTTAATCAATGCTGAAGAAGCATCTCATTTAATTGTAAAACAGATCAAACCCAACTTCAAAGCATTGGGTCCTAAATTAGGAAAAGACATGAAGGTGGTTGGGGCTGAGATCAGTGCTCTTAGTACAGAACAAATTTCAGATCTTGAGAGAGAAGGAAAACTTGATATTCAGGGATATGAGATCACTTTAGATGATGTGGAAATCTCAACAAAAGATATCCCGGGATGGACTGTAACTTCTGATGGAAAAACAACTGTGGCATTAGATTTGACATTAACAGATGAGTTAAAATCTGAAGGGATCGCAAGAGAGTTCATCAATAGAATTCAGAACCTGCGAAAAGATAAGAATTTTGATCTGACAGACAGAATTAATATCTTCATTGAGGAGAATTCTCCTTTCATTGAAAATGTTAAGAAAAATGAGGAATATATTTCTTCTGAAGTCTTGTCAAATAAAATAGAAATTGTATCTTCACTTTCAAATTTTAACGAAATCGAAATAGATGAGGTTAGTTTTAAGATAAATATTGAAAAAAATTAACATGTAGTTATTGTATTTCAAAATCCATTTCATAATTTTATTAAAAAAGAGAAAGAATATGTCAGACGAAAGAGTAAGATACAGCGATGCTGATTTACAGGAATTTAAGGCAATCATAAAAGAAAAAATAGAAAAAGCAGAAAAAGATCTTCAGCTGATCAGAGAGAGTTTCATCAATGACCAGAATAATGGAACAGATGACACTTCACCTACCTTCAAAGCTTTTGAAGAAGGTGCCGAAACGTTGAGCAAAGAGCAGAATTCTATTTTGGCAGGAAGACAGGAAAAATTCGTGCGTGATCTTAAAAATGCTTTAATCAGAATCGAAAATAAAACGTATGGTGTTTGTAGAGTAACAGGGAAGCTTATTCCTAAGGAAAGGCTATTGGCCGTTCCCCATGCTACCTTGAGCATCGAAGCGAAAAACATGCAAAAATAACCGTAAGGTTTGTAAATAATATTGGGTTTATATCGTATTCACGGATACTTTATAAACCTAATTTTTAATGTATACCCATGAACGAATTATTAATTTTAGTAATTATCGTCGTAGGAGTTTTATTGTTTTTTAATAGAAAATGGATCAAAAAAAGGATCTTTCCCAATAAACATAGAAACTATACGATAGATGATCAGTTTAATTCTGATAAGCGTGAAAGGGAAAAAGAAGTCGACAGGCTTTTGAGTAAGATGGGCAAAAACGGAATTAATGATCTTTCTGCAAAAGAAAGAAAAAGACTTGACGAATTGTCCAAAATGTAACATTTAAATATAAGAAATGGAATCTATCATCGTACACCCAAAAAATGCAATGGAGCTTAGTGCTCTGAAAGGCGTTTTGAAAGAAATGAACATTAAATTTGAAAAGGCTCATGTGAAAAGTTCATTTAATGGACAGAAAGTGATTAAGAAAGCGAGCGATAATAAAAATGCAAAAACAGCTTCAAAACCGCCAAAACCTAAAGGACTGTAATGAAAAAGATAGTAGCTATCACATTTTTGGTATTGTTAATTGACCAGGCTTCTAAAATTTATATTAAAACCCATTTTAATCTGGACGACAGCGTGACTGTTCTTCCCGGATTTAAACTGACCTTTGTGGAAAATCCCGGGATGGCCTATGGGTTTCATTTTGGAGGGATCATCGGAAAATACTTTTTGGTTATCCTAAGACTTTTCCTAATTGGAGGAATGGTATATATGTTTAAAAAATGGCTGAAAGAAGGGGCCTCAAACTATCTTTTGATTCCTATGTCTATTATATTTGCCGGAGCTATCGGAAATATTATTGATGGTATGTTTTACGGAATGATCTTCGACAGTGGAACGATTTATGATCAAAGCATTGACCGATGGATAGGATATGGTGGCATTTCTAAGTTTGTTCCTTTTGGTCAGGGGTATTCTACCTTTATGAAAGGCTGTGTGGTTGATATGCTTCACTTCCCGCTGGTAGATTGGTATGTTCCTGAAAATATCCCTTTGATTGGTGGAAAACATATTGAATTCTTCAAGTATATTTTCAATATTGCCGATTCTGCTATTACTGTAGGAGCTGCGTTGCTGTTAATCTTCAGAAAGAAAGCTTTCCCGAATGGACTTGAGTTTTAAAAAGATATATTTCGGATGCAAAAAATAATCAAAAATATTTTTAAAATTTTCCTGCTTCTTTTTGTGGCAGGAATTATTTTTATTGCCTGGGCAAATTATAGTATAAAAAAAGAAAATGAAGCATTTCTATTTTATAGCACAAAGGATGTTCCCCAGGCAAAAACAGCTTTGCTTTTGGGAACCGGCAAAACACTAAGCAATGGAATGCCAAACGCCTATTTCTACAATAGAATCAAAGCAGCCACAGATCTTTATAAAAGCGGAAAAATACAGTACATCATCGTAAGTGGAGACAACAGCACCAAAGATTATAATGAACCGGAAGACATGCTGCTTACTTTAATGCAGCAAGGAATCCCACAGGATAAGATCATTATGGATCACGCCGGATTCAGAACTTTAGATTCTGTAGTAAGGGCAAAAGAGATCTTCGGACAGACAAAGCTGGTTATTATTTCCCAAAAATTTCATAATGAAAGAGCTGTTTTCCTGGCCAGAAAAAATGGAATGGAAGCATTTGGATACAATGCTGCAGATGTAAACAAATATGCAGGTTTAAAAACCAATATGCGGGAGTATCTTGCTAAAGCTAAAGTATATTGGGATTTGATTTTCGGAGTAGAACCGAAATTTGGAGGAGAGAAGATTATAATCCCGTAAAGGTTTTCAAATTTTTATAGGGCTAGAGATTATAGGCTAGATTTAAGTTTCGGCTAAAGCCAGATTTGGTAGGTTTATTATGAAAGCGGACTAAAGTCCGCTCCTATTGAATTTTAATAATAAGTCTTGATTCTTGGTTCTTGATTCTTGGTTCTTGGTTCTTGATTCTTGATTCTTGATTCTTTTAATCTTTTTTACCCATTATCCCACCAAACCTTGTAAATTTGCAATTCATTAATTTTAAAATATTGTAAACAAATGTCAAGAATTCTTACCGGCATTCAAGCCACCGGAACCCCCCATCTTGGAAACCTGCTTGGGGCAATTATTCCTGCTATTGAACTTTCTAAGCAGGAAGGAAATGAATCATTTTTATTTATCGCGAATCTTCATACGCTTACCCAGATTAAAGATGCGCAGACGTTAAGACAAAATACCTACGAGATTGCTGCGGCTTGGCTTGCTTGTGGATTAGATACTGAAAAAACATTCTTCTACAGACAAAGTGATATCGCTGAAACCTGTGAATTATCTTGGCATTTATCATGTTTTTTTCCTTATCAAAGATTAACACTGGCCCATTCATTTAAAGATAAGGCGGACCGCCTCCAGGATGTGAACGCAGGATTATTTACCTATCCTATTCTGATGGCTGCAGATATCTTATTATACGATGCAGAGATTGTTCCTGTAGGGAAGGATCAGCTTCAGCATTTGGAGATTACCAGAGATGTAGCTTCAAGATTTAATAGCCAGATGGGTGAAGTTTTTGTTTTACCTCAATCTGAGCTTCAGGAAGACACAAAATATGTTCCCGGAACTGATGGCCGTAAAATGTCTAAATCTATGGGAAACATTATCAATGTTTTTCTCCCTGAAAAGGAACTTAAGAAACAGGTGATGAGTATTGAATCGGATTCCAAATCGTTGGAAGAGCCTAAGGATCCTGAAACGGATAAAACATTCCAGATCTATGAGCTTATTGCTACTCCTGAACAAACTGAGGAATTAAGAGCTAAGTACCTGGCCGGAAATTTCGGATACGGACATGCTAAAAAGGAACTGCTAGATCTTATCTTAGTTCGTTTTGCCCAAGAAAGAGAAACATTCACTTATTATATGAATAACCTGGATGAACTGGAAGAAAAATTACAGCAGGGTGCGGAAAAAACAAGACCTGTAGCGCTGGAAACGCTTAAAAGAGTAAGAGCAAGCTTAGGATTTTAATTCTGACTTTCAAAACATATGGAAGCCCTTCATTTTCGAAGGGCTTCTTTCTTTTATCACGGTGGGTATTCTATCCTTAGGTACCATTCTTTACAAGTATAAAATAATGCATTCTATCTTCAAACTTATAGGTAATTTCCCAACCGGGATACTGTTTGATGATGGTTTTAATGATTGACAGCCCCAGCCCGGTAGAAGTGTGATCGGAACTCTGTTTATAGAAACGGTCAAAAATCCTGGATGGATCTAATCCCACGGCTGCTCCACTGTTTTGAAATGTAATCCTGTCATCCTCAATCATAATATTCAATGTGCCTTCTTCATTATTATATTTAATGGCGTTCTTAAGAAGATTAGAAAGCAGAATATCCGCAAGGTCGCGATTGAAATCAGCTTCAAAACTTCCTTTTTCTATGATATTGACATCTACTTTTTTAAACGCTATAAAATCTTCATAATTTTGAACCAACTTACTGATCAAAGCATTAAAATCTACTCCTGATGTTTTGTTAAACTGGCTGTTCTCAATTTTGGAAAGCATCAATAAAGATTTATTCAAGCCTACCATTCTTCGCAGGTCATTTTTTACCCCGGTAAGAAAATTCAGATTCTTTTCATCAAGATCATCATTCTGAATCAGAAGATCTATCTTATTGATAACAATGGCAAGAGGAGTCTGAAGTTCATGGGAAGCATTTTCAATAAACTGCTTCTGCTGATAGAAAACAAGCTCATTGCGGTCAATCATTTCATTAATTTCAACATTCAGCTCTTCAAACTCTTTAATTATATATTCCTCATTCTGCGGATCAGCAGGAATCCCAAACTGGTATTTTTTAAGTTTATCTAAAATTAAATAGAATGGACGCATGGCTTTATTCAGCAGATATCCATTGACAGCCACTATACTTATGACCAAAACAATATAGAGGACAATTAAGGCTGTTGTGAGGTCATAGACCAGCTCATCCTCTTCTACTGTAGAAGTTCTTATAACAAGCCTCTGGTTCATCTTATACTGATCGATAAAATCTGCTTCAAGTACACGATAGGGTTGATCTTTATCGTCATACTCCATATAATACATCTTATTATAGAGCCGGCTTTTATTTTTATATTCTCCGGCAGTAATAGGATTAATTTTGAATTCATTAAATCCAAAATCGTTATTCTTCAATAACTGAGGATTCAGGTATACTGCTTTAATAATCTGTATTTTTCTGTCCCTAAGCCCATCATCCACATTATCATGAACTTCATCCAGGATATAGGCATAAAATAACCCGGCCCAAACTGCAATAATCAGCAGAAGGATCATAATAAGGTATTTTATGGTATAATATTTTAATGAAACTTGCATCAGATAAATTTATAGCCGATCCCATATACTGCCTGAAAATCAGCTTCAGCATTGACGGTTTTCAGTTTTTTACGAAGGTTTTTAATTTGCGAATATATAAAATCAAGACTATCTGCCTGATCTATATAATCTCCCCAGATCGCTTCGGCTAATGTAGTTTTCTGTAAGGTTTTTTCCGGATGAATGACAAAATAATACAGGAGGTCATATTCTTTACGGTTCAGTACAAGCTCTTCCTTTCCTACCATAACCTTTCTAAGGTCGGGATCAATACTTATGTTCTTATAGGTAATACTATTTTCGCCATCCTGGTTATTTCTTCTGATCACAGATTTCACCCTCGCCATCAGCTCAGCCAGATGAAAAGGTTTGGCAAGATAATCATCTGCCCCTATCTCCAGACCTGTTACCTTATCATCTACAGAATCTTTAGCCGAAAGGATAATGACAGGATCTTTTTTATGCATTTTTTTAATTTCTCTCAGCAGATCTATCCCACTTCCGTCCGGCAGCATAATATCCAGTAAAATACAGTCATATTCGTAGGAAATAACCTTTTCAAGGCCAGAACTGTAGGTATCTGCGTATTCTACAATAAAATGCTCTGCTTCCAGAAATTTCTGAACGGTATCTCTTAAAGCCGGTTCATCTTCTACTATTAAAATCTTCATTCTGCTATGGTTTACGCTCTGCTGAACAGTTAAAACTTATATCAAATATATGAAATTATAAGGAGGGAAGCCGGAGAGAAACTTCATTCGGGGTTCCCCAAAATTTTTCTTCCAGCCTCCTGAATCTTACCAACTAGCTCATTTTTATAAAACGCCCGTCTGCATCAAAAAAAAGGCAGATCCCACTCATCAGGTGAATTTTATAGGCATCATATTTTTTTTCAATAGAACTCACCACACTGCACGGATGGTGCCTTGTTATAAAAGATACAATACTCTTCCTAATCTTGTTGGAAGAAACCTCTCTTCCGGTATTTCTTATGATATTCCAATTGATCATATTTTTAAATTTTGGTGTTATTTATAATGGCAAATTAGTCATCAATTCTTTTAAAATTCCCGTTTTTATCAAATTCCAGCTCCAGTCCGTTGGAAAGCTCCGCTTTATAAGACCATCTCTTTTTTTCTACCTTAACGATGGACGTATTCGGGAAATTACGGGTTGTATAGTTCCTGATAGATAAAGGAATAAATCCGTAAGGCAGCTTCTGGTGCTTACCATCTACTTCTTTCCAGTTTCCATTACTGTCAAATTCCATTTTCATTCCATTGTTCAGGTATACCTTGTAATCATCCACTCCGTAGATCTCCCTGTCTTCAATGGCCGAACTTACAGGTATCCCTTTAAAATGGACAGCAAGAAAGGTTTTTGCCGCTTTAGGTAACTGGTTGGCCTGAATCGCTCTATCCTGTGCAGAAATGAAGCCTCCCGCCAACATGAAGATTAAAATAAATACTCCTGTGATTTTCTTTACATTTTTCATAACATTACGTTTTTCGTTATTATTATGAAGCAAAGGTCCAAATCAATTTAGGAAAGAATTGGGAAAAATGGAATACAGAAAAAAAATGGAGATAAAAAAACCATTAAGAAATGATTTCTTAATGGTTTACATATGCTTGTTGTAGACTTTAGAGTCCGGTAATCTTTATAAATACTCTTTAATTTGCTGAAGGTGGGTAATAGCTTTTAATCCGGCTTCTTTCTTATCTTCTTTATAAACATCAAAGAAAATAGAATCCATACCGAAATTTTTTGCTCCCATGGCATCAGCAATCCAGTCATCACCAATCAGGATACTTTCCTCTTTTTTAGCTTCCGAAAGCCCCAGGGAGTATTCAAAAATCTTAGGATCAGGCTTTCTTACCCCTATAGAATCTGCACTGGTAATCGTTTCAAAAAAAGGAGCGATCCCCGATAAAGTACATTTCCTCTCTGTTACATCCTGAAAACCATTAGAAATAATATGCAGCTTATAATTCTTTGCCTTCAGATAGACGAGGATGTCTTCAGCTCCATCTACCAATTCATTATATCCAACAATATTATCCAGGAAATTTTCTTCAAAATAATTGGAAAGTTCTTTGTTTTCTACTCCAAAATATTTGAATGTATCATAGAAACGATGTTCTCTTAAATATTCTTTGCCTATAATTCCATCTCTGATTTTTTCCCAAAGGTCTTCATTAATATCATGGTAAACAGAGTGAAACTCCTCAAAGTCAATATTATACTTCGGGTTAATCTCCTGGTTATCAAAAAGATCTTTGATGGTAAGGTAGGCATTTCTGCGGTGATCCCAGAGCGTATTGTCCAGATCAAAAAAAACGTGCTGCATTTTCATACAGCACAAAGTTAGTGATTTTAATTTTTTAAGATCGTATAATTTTTACTCGTGCTTTTCACCACCTCAAGGCTTTTAGAAAAATTGAGTAAAAGATCAATGGTTTGCTTTTTAGGTTTCAAAGTTTTCACTTTTAAGGAATCATTTTTTTTCATAGGCGAAGTATGTTTTCCTTAAAACGTGAATTTTTACAAAATATTATCTATCTGGTTAAGATTATATTATTTTCGTCCATGATTTTTCTCAGGTTAATCAATGCATATCTTACCCTTCCTAAGGTCGTATTAATGCTCATATCAGTATGATCTGCAATTTCTTTAAAGCTTAGTCCGTCAAAAAACCTCAGTTTGATCACTTCCTGTTGGTTGGGAGGAAGGAATTGCAGCATTCTCAACAAATCTTCCTGGATCTGATTGGTTACAAGCTGATCTTCAATATTTTCCGAGGGTTCACGTATTAAATCAAAAATAGAATATTCATCAGTTTCAAAAGTAGTTTCTGAAACTTTGATATTTTTTGCTTTAGATCTGAAATGATCTATGATTAAGTTGTGAGAGATTCTTTTTGCCCAAAGAATAAATTTCCCTTCTTCGTTATAGCGTCCTTCTTTCAGCATGACAATAATTTTCATGAATGTATCCTGAAAAATATCGTTGGCTAAATCTTCATCATTAATTTTGTAAAAAATGAATGTAAACAGTTCTCTCTGATGGCGATGAATGAGAGCCGATAACGCTTCCTCATCTCCTTTTTGGTACAATGAAATTAGTAAACTATCCGAATTTGATTTCATAACTCTTCTCAATATAAATATTTGTAGACAAGGCTTCCTCCAGATATTTCATCTGGCTTTTGCTGTATATACAAAACAGTTTTTTAGAGTAGAGTCTCTTCAATAGGCGGCACAATTATATTATGATGTAAATATAATCATTTTTTAATAACTGTTAACTTATTATTAATTTTTCACAAGAAAAATTTAAAAAAAGTTACTTAAACATGTCATGAATAAATACAGTTGGGATATTTAATGTAAAATTAATATTTAGACCTTTCATTTCTTTTCCGTTTAAACGGGCATCTCCGATAGGAAAAGCATATCCTCCGGTAAGGTCCAGCATCCCAAATAAGGTAACCCCAATTTTCGGAGCAATATATTTATTTGTTCCCTCTGCGCCCATTAAAAAATAATAAGAATGGTAGAAGTCTACATTTTTTTGAAAATTAAGCAGTACATCAGCCTGCAGTTTTGGCATAATGGCAAACTTGGAGTCTGCAACTCCCATTAAGGCAGCCCCCCCCAATCTGTAAATGACATCATCATTTTTCAGGAAAAGCAGTTTCCCCCCTAATTCCCCAAAACTCTGATTCTGGTAGGCATATCCCACACTGATCATTTTATGCATGGTATATTGGGCTTTTACTAATGTGCTTAGAAAAAACAGGGAGAGTACAGCAACTGCAGTTCGAAAATTCATCATCTTTCAATTAATTAAAGTGTAAAATTAAAAAAAACTGCCTTATCAGAAGATAAAGCAGTCATTTATTATGGTAAAGAAAAAATTAAATTCCGAAAGCGGCTTTAATTTCCCCTACTTTGTCTAATTTCTCCCACGTGAAAAACTCAAGATCTTTCAGCGTAAGTTCATTTTTATGTCCTTTATTGAACGTTTTATCAGCTACATAATGATCTTTACCCATGTGACCGTAAGAAGCCGTTTCCAAATAGATAGGATTTCTTAATTTTAGATTCTGCTCAATAGCATAAGGTCTCAGATCAAAGATCCCTGAAACTTTTTTAGCAATTTCACCGTCATGAAGATCTACTTTTGCCGTTCCATAGGTATTAATATATAATCCACAAGGTTCTGCTACACCGATGGCATAAGAAACCTGTACCAAAACTTCGTCAGCAATACCTGCAGCCACTAAGTTTTTAGCAATATGTCTTGTTGCATAGGCCGCACTTCTGTCTACTTTTGAAGGATCTTTTCCTGAGAAAGCACCACCACCGTGAGCTCCTTTTCCTCCATAAGTATCAACAATGATTTTTCTACCTGTAAGACCGGTATCTCCGTGAGGTCCTCCGATTACGAATTTACCTGTCGGGTTGATATGGTATTTGATCTGATCATTGAATAAAGCTTTGATTTCTTCAGTCTGCTGTGCCACCACTCTAGGCACTAAGATATTCTTGATATCTTCACGGATCTTATTCAGCATTTCTTCTTCAGTTCCGAAATCATCATGCTGCGTAGAAACGACAATAGAATCAATCCTGATTGGTTTGTGATCATCAGAATATTCAATAGTTACCTGGCTTTTTGCATCCGGACGAAGATAAGGGATTTCTTTATTTTCCCTTCTGATATTGGAAAGTTCTTTAAGGATTGTATGGGCTAAATCTAAAGCAAGAGGCATGTAATTAGCCGTTTCATTAGTTGCATAACCGAACATCATCCCCTGGTCACCTGCTCCCTGTGCGTTGGCTTTGGCTTCAAAAGATTCATCTGTTACCGCTCTGTCCACACCCTGATTGATATCGGGAGACTGCTCATGGATGGCGGAGATTACTCCACAAGAATCTCCATTGAACATATATTCCCCTTTTGTATATCCAATTCCATTGATTACTTCTCTGGCAATTGTCTGAACATCAAGGTAAGCATCAGATTTTACTTCTCCTGCCAATACTACCTGCCCTGTAGTCACAAGAGTCTCACAGGCAACTTTAGAACTTTTATCGTATGCTAAAAAGTGGTCGATTAATGCGTCGGAGATCTGATCGGCGATTTTATCCGGATGTCCTTCTGAAACAGATTCAGATGTAAATAAATAAGACATATTATTCTTTGTTTTTTAGATTAAAAAAATTTGAAGAAAAATAAGAATAAAATTGCCCAAAAAGAATACTGTTTTAGCATTTTTTTATAGAGGTTGCAATCAGGTCAAATTTTTCCTCGTCGTAAACGTCAGCAAATTTAAGTACTATTTTTCTAATACTCAAAAATTTTGTTTACTAATTATAATTTTGTTTAAATTAATGACTTATATCATTTTAGAGCATCCTGACTATTGTGGCTTTATGCTTACAAATTCTTTAGGGCTTTCATGATAGTTCAATTTAAGCTCTAAAGAAGTTTTGATAGAATGTGATAATTCGTCAATAATTTTCTGTTTAAAGGTCGGCTTATAATATATAATACTGATTTCTCTGTATGGGAACGGCTTCTTAAATCTGAAGACATTTTTTTTCTGCTCTTCTGAAAGCTGGCTTAAGGCAAGTTCCGGTAAAATACTAATTCCTCCTACTTTATCTACCATATGTACCAACGTCTGAATATTGGAAGCCAAGAAATCTAAGTTTTTAGGCTTTAATGTATTTTCTTTCAGATGACAGATATTTTCGAACTGGTTTCTAAGACAGTTTCCTTCTTCAAGCAGCCATACCTTTTCTACATTCAGGTCTTCAGGAATAATATAAGAGTTCTTTTTATTAGCTTCAGTATTGGAACTGTAGATCATCAGCTCTTCATTGAATAGGAAATCCTGATAAAACTCATCAGCCGTATCATAAGGAGTGGAAATAATGCCCGCATCCAGTTCTCCTGCTTTTAACGCTTTGATAATATTATCGGTTGTCATTTCCTTTACATTCATCTGAATCTTAGGATTATCTTCCAGGAATTTAAAAATTTCTGTAGGCAGAATAAAAGAAGAAACAGTTGGAATAATACCCAGATTAATAGTTCCTCCTAAAATATTATTCAAAAGATTGGCCTTATTTTTCAGTTCATTGACAGATTCTATAATAACCTTAGCCTGATCAATGATCTGAAGACCTACATCTGTGGTACGGATAGGGTGTGTAGTTCTGTCAAAAACCTTCACATCCAGTTCGTCCTCAAACTTCTGTATCATTGCACTTAAGGTAGGTTGGGTAATGAAGCATGCCTGGGCTGCTTTTCCAAAATGTTTATACTTATCAACAGCGATAAGATACTCCAGTTGCTGAATGTTCATTTGATTAATATTATCTATTACAAAGATATAATGTTTTTGCTATTAGCAATTAAAAATTCAAGTAAATTTGATATTCACTACCTTTACAGAGGTATTTAGAAATAAAGAAAACAATTATTCAAATCATCGATATATGGATTCTAAAAAATTAACGTTAAGTAACGGCACGCCTTATTTTGAGCATCAGGATTCCCAGACGGTAGGACCAAGAGGCCCGGTATTGCTGCAAGACTTTGTTCTTCAGGAGAACCTTGCCCATTTCGTTAGGGAGAGGATTCCTGAAAGAATTGTACATGCTAAGGGGAGTGGAGCGTACGGAACCTTTACCGTAACCCATGATATCAGTAAATATACAAAAGCAAAGCTATTTTCAAAAGTAGGTAATTCATGCAGAATGTTTGCAAGATTTTCTACCGTAGGAGGAGAAAAAGGAAGTGCAGATACGGCAAGAGATCCAAGGGGATTTGCTTTAAAATTTTATACAGAAGATGGAAACTGGGATCTTGTAGGGAATAACACTCCTGTTTTCTTTATTAAAGATGCTAAAAAATTTCCGGATTTTATACATACTCAAAAAAGACTTCCTAAAACCAATCTAAAGAGTGCCACTATGATGTGGGATTTCTGGAGTTTCAATCCGGAGTCTCTTCACCAGGTTCTTATTTTAATGTCAGACAGAGGAACACCTTATGGTTTCAGACATATGCATGGTTTTGGATCTCACACTTTTTCCATGATCAATGAGCAGAACGAAAGAGTATGGGTAAAGTTTCACTTCAAAACAAAACAGGGGGTAAAAAACTTTACGGATGAAGAAGCCGTAAAAATGGCTGGAGAAAATCCTGACTTTGCCCAGGAAGATCTCTGCAATTCTATTGAAAATGGAGATTTCCCAAAATGGACTATGTATATCCAGGTGATGACAGAAGACCAGGCAAAAGATTTCAGATGGAATCCTTTTGATGTTACCAAAGTATGGTTCCATGATGACTTCCCTCTTATTGAGGTAGGTGAAATGGAGCTCAATGAAGTTCCTGTCAATTATTTTGCCCATGTTGAGCAGTCTACGTTTTCTCCCAGCAGCCTGATTAACGGGATCAGCTTTTCACCGGACAAAATGCTTCAGGGAAGACTGTTTTCTTATCCTGATGCTCACCGATACAGGGTTGGGGTAAATGCCCATCAGCTGGAGGTGAACAGATGTCCTTTTGCTGTTAATAATTATCAAAGAGACGGCTATATGGCAGATTCAAGCCAATATCAGGATAAACCCAATTATCACCCCAACAGCTTTGATGATATCACGCCTGATCCGTCTTATAAAAACTATGAGTATGAACTGGACAGCGCTCATGTCGCCAACTATAACAGAAATGAAAACGACAGTGATCATTATACTCAACCGGGCCTTCTTTACTCAAAAGCAATGAATACTGAAGACAGGGAACACCTGATTAACAACATCGTAGGAAGTATGAAAGGGATCTCCGGACCCAAGAGAGAAGAGATCATCAACAGGCAATTATGTCACTTTTTTAGGGCTAATATCGAACTTGGCATGAGAGTGGCTTCCCAATTAAATGTCAATATCGATGCAAATATGATGAATCATTCCAAATAATCATATTGAACAATAAATTAAAAAAAAGGAAAAAAAAATAATATTTTTTCCTTTTTTTTGCAAAAAATTCATAATTTGCAGAGGATGATATTTCAAAGTGGAAAAATGAGTTACGAAAATATATTATTAAAAAAAGAAGATAAAGTATCTATCATTATCATAAACAGACCTGAGAGTTTAAATGCGTTAAATGCAAAAACTATTCAGGAGATCAGTACAGCAATGGACGAGCTTAATTCCGACCATTCCTGCAGGGTTATTATCCTTACGGGAAGTGGTGAAAAGTCTTTTGTAGCTGGTGCTGACATCAAAGAATTCAGCGAGTTTGGGCAAGAAAAAGCTGAAGAGCTTGCCCGAAACGGACAAAATTCACTGTTTAATAAAATTGAAAATATGTCTAAACCTGTCATTGCAGCCGTAAACGGTTTTGCATTGGGAGGAGGTTTAGAGCTTGCTATGGCATGCCATATCAGATATGCATCGGAAAACGCCAGATTGGGTCTTCCTGAAGTAACGCTGGGATTAATCCCGGGATACGGAGGGACTCAAAGGCTTCCTAAGCTTGTGGGAAAAGGTATTGCCAACGAAATGATCTTCTCAGCCAAAATGATTCCTGCTCAAAAAGCAAAAGAAATCGGATTGGTAAATGAAGTATACCCTATTGAAGAATTATTAACCAAAACGAAAGAATTAGCGAACACTATTGCCCACAATTCACCAATGGCAATATCTAAGGCTATCCACGCCGTGAATTTATCTGACACGGAGAAAGGTTTTGAAACTGAAATCAAGTATTTCGGGGAACTTTTTGAAATGGACGATAAGAAAGAAGGAGTGACTGCTTTCCTAGAGAAAAGAAAGCCGAACTTCTAAACTTTCAAGCTTTTAATCCAATTATTTCGAAAAAACTAATGCTGCGGTATGAATAAGTTTGACAAGGCTTATCTAAAAATGGCTCAGGAATGGGCAAAACTCTCCTACTGTAAGAGAAAACAGGTGGGAGCTCTTATCGTAAAAGATAGGATGATTATTTCAGACGGTTATAACGGAACTCCTTCGGGGTTTGAGAACTGCTGTGAAAATGAAGAGGGAAAAACGCACTGGTATGTACTGCATGCGGAGGCTAATGCTATATTAAAGCTGGCAGCTTCTACTCAGTCTGCAAAAGGGGCAACGCTATATCTAACGCTGTCGCCTTGTAAAGAATGCAGTAAACTAATCCTGCAGGCAGGAATTACAAGACTGGTGTATATTAATGAATACTCGGATGAAGACGGCATTTCGTTCCTGAAAAACCATGGTATTGAAATAGAACAAATATCGGACTGTGAACTAAAAAAATAAGCACAAATGACTTGGGATGAAAAGATCAAAGATTTTGAAATATTTCTTCGCTTCGAAAGAAATTTTTCAGACAACACACTCGACGCCTATGTTCGGGACATTAAAAAATTAAAAGATTACGCAGAAGAAGATCTGGCAAACGTCGGTCCAGATTCTATCGGTTACGAAAACCTGCAGGAATACATTTTCAATCTTTCTAAACAGAAATTCAGTGAGAGATCTCAAGCGAGATGGATCTCTTCCATTAAAGCTTTCTTTAAATTTCTGCTTGAGGATGAATTCCGGGAAGACAACCCTGCAGCGTTACTCGAAGGTCCTAAATTAGGACTCTATCTACCAGACACTTTAAGCCTGCTTGATATCAACAAAATTATTGCTGCTATTGAAATCAATACAGATCTGGGGAAAAGGAACAACTGTATCATTGAGGTACTGTATGGTTGCGGACTCCGTGTTTCTGAACTTATTGATTTGAAAATATCCAATATCAATTTCAAAGAGCAGTATATTAAAGTCAATGGAAAAGGAAACAAAACGCGTTTCGTTCCGTTGGCTGACTATACAGCTGAATTACTGGAAAATTATATCAAGGAAGTACGTTCTAAAGGTAAAATCAATAAGAAATATGAAGATACACTGTTCCTGAACAGCCGTGGC
Source organism: Chryseobacterium sp. WG23 (assembly GCF_024586575.1). NCBI lineage: Bacteria > Pseudomonadati > Bacteroidota > Flavobacteriia > Flavobacteriales > Weeksellaceae > Chryseobacterium > Chryseobacterium sp. WG23. Next base: position 318,919 of record NZ_JALCZE010000003.1, on the reverse strand, counting down.
ACCTCGATGTCAAGGGTTATTGTATTTCTTATCATCAAAGAACTTACGGATAAAGCAGGGGTTAACAAAAAGATATCTCCACACACCTTCAGGCATTCTTTTGCAACACATTTGCTTCAGAATGGAGCAGATTTGCGTTATATTCAGGAAATGCTGGGACATTCCAGTATTACAACAACGGAAATCTACACTCATTTAAAAACTGAAGAATTGCGGGATGTTATTTTGAGTTATCACCCGAGAAATATTAATATTACTCAATGAAATAAAGTTCCATCTGAACTTTAAAAAAGTAATTATAAACAGATGAAATTATTGAAATATTGCCCAAGCTGTGGCAAAGAATCTTTACACTGGGATGGTGAAAAGAAATGGAACTGTCCTGAATGTGACTTCAGGTTGTATAATAATGTAGCAGGCGCTGTAGCTGTGGTGATCAGATGTGGTGACGAAATTTATCTTACCAGGAGAAACAGAGATCCTAAAAAGGGAAAACTCGATCTTGCGGGAGGATTTGTCGATCCTAAAGAAAGCGCAGAAGAAACCTGCAAAAGAGAGCTTTTTGAAGAGCTTCAGCTTAGTATCAATATTTCAAACTTAAAATACCTTACCAGTCTTCCTAACATCTATCAATATAAAGAAATTGATTATAATACGATTGATCTTTTTTATGAGTATACTGTTTCGGAAAAATTTGAGGTAAACCTTGAGCTTTCAGAAATATCAGAAGCGGTATGGATTCCTTTAAGGGAACTTAACCTTGATGATATAGCTTTTGATTCTCAGAAGAGGTTTTTTGAGAATTATGTAAGGAAATAATTTTTGTAACATATTCTCCTGCAGATTTAAAATCTGTGGGAGTTTTTTTTCCCTAATTTTAAGGATCAGGCAGATAATTACTTTTTGAAGTCTGCTTCAGCTGTGAAGGCATTCTAATTTATTTTAACAGAAAAAAACAGATAGGCGCTGTGCGCTCTCGGATCAGGTGCAAAAGTTGGGGGGTAATATAAACTAACATCAATAACCTTCTCTTTGACGCAAAGTTCTATTTTTATTACGCTTGATTTTAAGTGAGCCAAGAATAAATCGATTAGAAATCTATTTTAATGAAGCTAATGCTTATTCAGCGATAAAGTCGCCTTTCTTTGCTTTCTTAAAATAGAATATCCGAATTATTTTTCCTTTGCGTGAATAAAAGGTTATTTCCATCCTGTTTTCAAGTCAAAATATAAAAATCACATATTTTAATGTCATCCAAACAAGAAGTTTTAGTTTAATCCAATTTGCTTAGTCCACGACTTTTGAGACTGATCCGCTCTATCCTATTAAAATCAATACGTTTTAGCCTTCAGCATTTCTTCAAAATATTGGATCAGCAGTGATCTTTCTGCTTCCGAAAGATTTGCTTCTTTATGGTAAACAATATAACCAGGCATCGGCATTGTTTTATGTTTAAGAGCCTCAATAGACCTGTCAAGCATATTCTCTTTTAATTCCTTATTATAGGTACCCCAAACAGAAAAATTAAGATGCTGACGACCTTCATTTACATGGCTTTTCACAGACCATGAAACAGGAGCAATAAAAGCATATTTGGGATAAACCGTTTCATTGGAATGACAATCATAGCATGCTCCTTTAAGTAATATTCTAATCTTTTCCGGAGCTTTCCTGGAATCTACAAAGTTTACTTTTGAATCTACCGGTTTGTTTACTCTGTCAATAGGAATAAACTGAATGAGAGCAAAAGCTACCAAACTCCAAAAGACTATTTTTTTTGCGATTTTCATACGTTTACTTTACCGGAGTTAGAACGGCATTATCAGATTTAATCTCCTTTTTTACGTTCTGATCTACGGCTTCCTTCTTGTCATCAGCAGGAGCTACCTCTGCTTTAGGATTATCAAGCGTTCTGGTATCTTTCAGGTCCCATTCTTCTCTTGTTTCCCACAATCCTCTTATAACAACTTTTTTATAGAAAATATAGGCATCTTCGGCAAAAGTTTCAGTAGCAAAATCAGCCTCATCCCAATATTTATTTTCATTGTTGTCTACCAATATTCTGACAATATACTCTTCAGGTTTCAGTATATCAAATTTCACTTTATCCCCTTTTGTATATCTCTGGTAAATTGCTTTTTCAGAAGAGTCAAGAAGCTGGATCCAATAGCTGGAAGACGGTGCATTCAGAAGGGTAAATTCAAGGCTACCAAACTGGTCTACTTTAGCGACGTCAAAATCAAAACGTTTTGATTGTGTATTTTTAGCATAGAAAGAGGATACTGTTTCTTTTGGAACGGTAAGCTGATATTTCTTCCCGCTGACAAAGTCTGACTGAATCAATATCTGATACGGGTTGGTTTCAGAGATTTTGGCTGTAAATTCCTGCGTGGTTAAACTGTCACTTTTCAATACCCATTTTGCAGGGTCGATCTTATCAATGAAATAATTGGAAGAGATCTTAAAATCAGTTTTCGGAGCTAGTGAACCTCCTCCGTTGTCACTGTTAAGATCCATCACATTTTTCTTATTGTATTTGTAAAATAAGGAAACAGTATAGGCGCTGTCTTTTTTCGGACCCTTATCATGCGTGAACACCAGTTTTTCTGTGGTCTCTTGCCCTACATTATTTTTCACGGCATCAAACCAGATTTTCACAGAATCTGATTTTGGGCTGTGTGTTACCTTTATATCTTTAAGTTTGTCATTCAGTGATTCTACTTTTACATCATCCGGATGGCCTTCAAATGTCATAAGAATTCCTCCCGGCACCTCTTTCATTTCAGAATATTTCAAAGGCTTTTTAGAAGGATATACCTTTAAGTTTAGTCCTGAAACAGACTTCTCCACCTCTACCGCTTCTTTTTGAAAACCTATTTTCTCTTTTCCGGGATCGTAAACGGAATTTCCATTCTCATCAGCAAATGCTATAATTTTATATTTTCCCGGAGAAAGGTAATTCATCTCATAATATCCATCATCGTCTACCTTCGTAATATAATAAGGCTTCTGCTTATAATTCATGGTATCTTTAACCTGATAAAGCCCTACCACCAATTTATTTTCAGTACTTCCTGTTTTCTTTTTGATGTCTAAAGCGTCTTTTATTTCACCACTTACATACAAGTCATCCAATTTGTCGCCTGTAGAAAAAGCAAAATTAAAATACCGCAGTGGGTTGGATTCATTATTATCCACAATTGAATTTCCAAAATTGAAATTATAAGTGGTATTGGCCTGTAAAGTATCCGTCCATTGGATCAGAACATATTTATTGGCAATATTGGAAGGAAGAATTCGCTTTATATTCTTGATAGGCGGTGAAATGATCAGATTCTTATTGATATCTTTCAATGTTACATACTCATCAAAATCCAGGCGGAGTTCGTGAATATCTCTTTTTACATTGATTCTTGTGGTATCAATATTTGAACTTAAAAATCTTGGAGCCAAAGTATCTTTCGGTCCCCCTACAGGAGAACCTACTCTTGCACATGAATGAACAAGAAAACTGATAACGAATAATAAAAGAAACCTTTTCATGAAAATGTTTAGGCAAAAGTAAACATTATTCTCCAAAAACTTCATGTCCTGAATTCAAAGTATCCTTATTGTCGTTCATTACCGAATGAAGCTTATCCTTCTGTAAAGGGAAATCTTCAAATAACCCGGACAATGCAAGCGCCGTATATACTTTGCTTGAATATTTATTGCCAATGGCTACAATAGTAACCTTGGACTTCAGAAGATGGGCAAATACAGAATTACTACCGTGCCACCATCCATTATGGTAAGTTAGTTTTTCCCCATTGTCAAAAATTTTCATCCTAAACCCTAATCCATAGTTATTCATTCCGGACTTTTCATTGCTGTAAGGTGTAAATACCATTTGCATCAGCTCAGGCTTCAGGAAATCTTTTGAGAACATTGCTTTTGAGAAGTTGTATAAATCTCTTGGTGTAGTGTATACGTTTTTGTCCCCATAAATAAGATCCAATCTGTCTAAAGGATATAATTTACTTCCTCCATAGTAGAAAGACTGTGCCGCTGTAGGAATATCTTTTTCCTGAAAAATATAAGAATTAGTCATTTTTAGTGGTGTAAAAACCATTTCTTTCATGGCCTGAGGAAACGGAGTTTTGGTCACTTTTTCAATCAATAAAGCCAATAAAGCAAAGTTGGTATTACAGTACATGAATCCTGTATCTGTATCTCTAGCCAGATCCGGCTTGTATTTGATAATCATATTCAGGACATCCTGGTTGGTAATAAAAGGTTTGGAAAGTTCTGCTGGCGCAGGCTGTATTTTGGTGATAAAATATTCGTACTTCGGAAGTCCGCTTCTTTGATCCAATAAGGTCTGAATAGTAACATTCGGGTATGGAAACCCTGGAAAATATTGGCTAAGATGGTCTGAAAGCTTTATTTTCCCTGCTTCCACCAGCTTCATCATCGCCATCGCCGTTAATGTTTTTGATACCGATGCAACATGCAAAGGTATATTTTTATCTATAGGCATCTGGTTTCCTTCTCTTCCGAAACCTCTGTAATTTTCGTATAAAATCTCATCCCCTTTCGCAACAAGTATTCCGCCACTAAGATCTCCTCCATCCCAGATCTTTTTGTAATACTGATCTATATAATTTACCATTGTTGGTTTGTCTAAAACCTGGTTATCTGATTGGGTAAAAACCTTTCCAAGATCTACATTTCCGTAGTTAGGGAGATTGGTATCATTTTCCGCTGAAACTTCTTTGGCCTCAGACTTTTTTTTACAGGAAAATAGGGATAAAAGAACAGTTAAAATAAATACAAAATTACGCGTCTTCATGAGATTCAAAAATGAGCGGCAATTTAATAAAACTCGAAAATAAATAATAAATATAGAGTGATATTATGAATTATTTAACATAAACGAAAGAATCAGCAATAGGAAAATTTACTGATTCTTTATTGTGTTAGCCAAAAGAGGCTATTATTTTATCTACAATGAATTGTGCCAGTTTTTCTTTACTCTGATGAGTCCAGCCGGCAATATGAGGTGTTACAATAGCCTTTTCTGATTCTAGAAGAAATTTTAAATCTTCATTTTCCGTTTCTATATTTTCAAAAGAAGATTTTTCATATTCCAGAACATCCAGGCAGGTTCCTTTTACTTTTCCTGATTTTAAAGCCTCTACTAAACTTTTAGTCTTTACATTCTTTCCTCTTGCTGTATTCACAAAATAAAAGTCATTCTCCATCTCAGCAATAAAGCTTTCATCAATCAGGTAATGAGTTTCTGAAGTAAGAGGAATATGAAGGCTTACAATATCTGCAGACTGCTTCAGTTCTTCTATACTAACCTGTGTGGCAAATTCATCGGAAAGTCCCGGAAGGATATCATGAAAAATCACTTTACATCCAAAGCCTGAGAATCTTTTGGCGGTAGCTTTTCCCATATTTCCGTATCCTATAAGGCCTACTGTTTTTCCCAACAGTTCATCACCTCTGTTTTCTTCGCGTTTCCAGATACCGTTTTTTACTTCCTGAGAAGCAATAAACAACCTGTTCATTATCACCAGCAGCATTCCTACTACATGTTCTGCAACAGAATCTCTGTTGCCTTCAGGAGAGTTGATCAGCTGAATTCCCAATTCTTCAGCAACAGGAATATCGATATTCTCCATTCCCGCTCCTACTCTTGCTATAAACTTCAGGTTCCTGCCTTTTTCAAGGAAATTTTTATCCAGTGGAATTCTGCTTCTGATGATAATACCATCATAATGTTCGATTTTATGGCAAACCTCATCATAAGAAGAAGTAAAATCTTCTTCCAAAATAAAGCTCCTGGCCAGAAGCTGTTCGGTAATAAGAGGGTGATTTTTATCTAAAAGAAGTATTCTCATTTTAATATAAAATTTAGGAATTCAGAAAATAACAATCCTTATTTCTGAATGATTAGCTATTTTATTTTAACGCAAATTCCGCTAAGATTTAGAAAAAACAAATGCTCTTAAGCTCGCAAAGGCGTTAGCACTCAGCAAAGTTTAAAAGCATCTATTCCTATAAAATATTTATTTTTATTTTTTATCCTTCTTTGGCTCTTGTGGCTCCTGAAATAATTTTTTAAGCTCTACAGACTCCAGCGGTTTCATTCTTCCGGAAAGAATTAAAGAAAGTTCTTTTCTACGGAATGCCGCAGCAAATCTTTCTTTTTCCTCTTCTGTTTCCGGAACCATTTCCGGGATAGGAATAGGACGGTTAAATTCATCTACTGCAACGAAAGTATAAATACCCGCATTGGTGTGAATTTTCTTCTGATTGATCGGATCATCCAGCCATACATCCACATAAACTTCCATAGAAGTGGAAAATGCTCTGGAAACTTTAGATTCCAGGACTACCACTCCACCTTCCGGAATGGGATGATTAAAGGAAACGTGATTTACAGAAGCTGTTACCACTCTTCTTTCACAGTGTCTTGCTGCAGAAATAGACGCGCAACGGTCCATTTTTGCTAAAAGCTCACCACCAAAAAGGTTTCTTAAAGAATTTGTTTCGTTCGGAAGAACAATGTTAGTCATAATGGTCAGAGATTCTGACGCTTTTTTTATTTTTGCCATCTAGTCTTAGTGTTGTTTCGGGCAGCCGGAGCAGGTTTTGTTCCTTTTACGGCAGGTTTTACTAATGAATCTTTTTTCAGGGAATCTGAAACAGCCATTTCCGGGATATGGGCTACCACTTTTACTGTATCTTTCACAATTCTATGGGTAGAAGTCTGTACAGAAACATTATTAAAGGATTTCTTTCCAAAAATAAACTCCTGTTTAGCATAGGCCAGGTAAAGGATTCCCGCCACCGGAATAATCAGCAGGAAAATCCAGAGGATTGTTTTCTTGAATTTATAGTCCTTTTCCCTGCTTTCTGAAGCTTGTACTTTCTCTCCATTATTGATATCTGAAAACCTGATTTCTTCTAATCCATAAAAATCGGGATGTCCTGATTCTATTCTTTTTCCCTTGAAATGGGTATGCCCTTCTTCAATGAAAATGTTTCCAAGATTTTGAATTTCAAGAATCTGTTCTGCCTGAAGTTTTTTCTTCCAAAAATCAGTCTGGATCTTAAGATCGCTTCTGGAAGCCTCCAAAGACATCTGTTTTTGTCCGGCTATAAAAGCAATCAGCTCTTCAGACTGTACTTCATAATCTATGGTAAAATCAATCTGACTGGCTGGCGGAAGTATACTCCCATTTTCAGAATTAATAATGGCCTTAGAATTTTTCAGGGAAAACACGCCAAAGCCTGGAACTGTAGCAGTTCCAAATTGTTTCAAGTATTCTAAAATATATGCTGAAATATTCATTTGGCAGCAAATTTATAACTTTTTCATGACTTTTTAAGACATTTAATCCTATATAAAAAAAGACCGCCGGAACAGTCTTTTGTCTATTATCTATTAAAATAGGGATAACGTTACCTATAATACCTTTTAACTACAAAAGCTATTGTATAAAATTCAAAATCAGATTAGGCTGTAAACATAACTCACTATACAATTCTATAATTCTTTATCACAACTCATTACACATTATTGAATTTTCCAGCTGATTCCAAACATAAAGTTTGTTCCTGCCTGCGAAAAATAATAAGGCGCTCCCTCATATACGGAACCATTGTTAACATATTTTTTATTGAACAGATTATTGACCAATAACTTCAATGCAATATCATTGTTAGCAATTTTAAATTGATACTGTGCATTAAAATCTGTCAGGAAATAATCTTTAAGCTCGAAATTTTTATCTCCTGTATTATCAAGATACTGTTTTCCAACATACTGATTCATCAGGGCAAACTGGAAATTTTGAGTTGGATTAAATTTTAACCCTAGATTGGCAACTACATCCGGAGAGAATGAAATCTGAGTATTTCCCAGGTTTACAGGCACCTCTCCATTCTTGACATTGAAATCCTGATTTCTGTTCTGGCTTAAGCTTACATTTCCTGAAACTTCCCATTGTTTTGATAATTTTGCCAATGCTCCGATTTCCATCCCTCTTCTGTAGCTCTTTCCTGAGTTGGTTCTGATAAATGCCCCCACATTACTAAGCTCTCCATTCAACACTAACTGATTGACATAGTACATATAATAAATGTTTGCTGTAAGGGATAAAAACCCAAATTGCTTTTCCAGACCGGCTTCAAAGTCATGAAGCTTTTCAGGTTTAATATCATGGTTAGACATTATATCTTCCCTGTTTGGCTCACGATGGGCATGGGCATATGATAAAAATACCTTGCCTCCGCTGATTCTGTAATTTACCCCAGCTTTTGGATTAAAAAACAGCCAGTTTTTATCAAGATCTGCACCTTCTTTGTCCCCAGCCATTAAAATCTTGGTATTGTAACTGATATTTCTAAGCTGTAAATCACCGAAAAATTCAAAATCATCCATTGTAAACAAAGCCTTTGCAAATCCTGAGACTTCATTCTTTACAGAACGGTTTCTGTAATATTCGCTTTCATCAATCTGCGGATAAAATACGCCGGTAACATTTCCAAAATGTCTTCCGTAATACTGGTTGGCCACTGCTCCAAAATTTAAATCAAGATTTTCAAACTTCCCGTAAAGCGTTGAAACCACTCCGTAAAAGTCATTATTCAGCCATTTTTTCCTGATAAAATCTGAATATTTAATGGTTTGCCCGTTTTCAATAATATCAGGCAGATTATATCTTGAAAAAGTATTTTCCTGTTTATAATTTTCATAGTACCCTTTCCCTTTGGTATAATGAAAAGTTGTTTCCAGATTCCAGCGATCATTTAGCTTTTGTTCCCAAAGCAACTGATAATGGTTCTGTCTGTAATTATCTGTCTCATTATCATAGAATCCTACAACATTCTCCCAGCCGGCATCATAGATAGCCCCTGAACCATTAAATTTGGGATTTGTTTCCCACATTTGCCGGCTAATCCCGCCCCAGGCCTGATAGGTTTTTTCTTTTCCACCAAAAGCCATTAAACGTATTTTTGTTTTCCCTTCTTCAAATAAGGCCGTAAAATTGTAAGAATGTAAGTCTGATGAAGCCCGGTCTATATATCCATCAGAATGAATACGGGTGTATCTTCCCATCACGGAAAGACGATTTTTCCAGAACTTTCCGGAACCTATTTCAGCTGAATATTTATAGGTATTAAAAGAACCGTAGCTATCATCTGTTTTAAAATAAAACTTTTCTTCCGGCTCCTTTGAGATCACATTGATACTTGCCCCAAAAGCAGAAACTCCATTATTGGAAGTTCCCACACCTCTTTGAATGACAATCTGTGAAGCAGAACTTGTAAGATCCGGAACATTTACGAAAAATGTACCCTGGCTTTCAGAATCATTGTAAGGAACCCCGTTCATCATTACATTAATTGCTGATCCTGATACCCCACGAATTCTAAAACCGGTATACCCCACGCCATTACCAGCATCTGAAGTAGCAATAACCGAGGTTTGATTTTTTAAAAGAATAGGAAGGTCCTGACCGAGGTTTTTTCCGTCTAAGTCTTTCTGAACATTAATAATCTCCTTCGCAACCGGAAGTCTCTTGGTGAAATTTACCCCTTCAATCTCTCTTATCTTCAGAGAGTCCTTATGTTGAGCCTGCATAAAGGCTGCTGAGCCTACGGTAAGCCCTAAAAAAAATAATCCTTTCATTCTATAAATCTTTAACATTTAATGAATAAAAGGGGATCGATAAGATATTATACATTTCGACTTATAACAGTCGGTGTGTCCCTAAACAGCATTACCTGTTCCAGGTTCATTGGGTATAATCTCAGCCTGTTAAAGCACCCCTTTATTTCAGCTGCAAAATTACAAAAAATATACGAGATGTGAGAATCAGGTACGGGATGTGGGTAGGTGACTTAAGATAGAAAGTTTTTTGTTTTAGAAAATATGGTAGATTATCAGATTACGACTCATAGCTCATCACTAGTAGGTTTTATTATTTGCGTCAATATAATAATATTCTTTGCCGTCCTTGGTTACTTCAAACATTTTGCCCAGTTTCCAGCTGAAATTTCTTTTTATATTGGAATATTCGAAAGGAACAATCACTTTATTATTCACATCTATTACCCCAAATTTATCATTCTGGGAAGCCACGATCATGGGATCTGCCACATCATCACCTTCCATGATGTACAGGTATTGATATTGAGGGTAAATTTGATAATCTCTATAGTCCGCGGCATTGACGAATTTTGATTTTTCGATGATTCCGTAAAATCCATTCAGAACGTAAGCCTGAAATAACTGCTGTTTGTAGTCTCCAAACTTACATTTTCCAAGATCTGAGTCTTTGAACTGATATACTTTTTTTCCTTTGGCATCAATTCGGTAAGAAATCATATCTTTCTCTACTGTTGCATAGTTTTTCGTCCCAAATTTTCTGATTTTTTCATTCGGAGAATTTAAAAGATTACAATCTTCATAAAAAAACACAGCAATATGATATTCCGGCTGGATAATAAATTTCCCGTTTTGGTTGACATATCCAAATTTATCTTCTTTCTTTTTAGGAATAAGAAGAGGAAGATCCTTATTAATAACTACCAGATCAGGATTAGGCTTTGTCACTGTACTTCCTTTCTTCACCGTGGTTTTTGCAACATTTTTAACAGCCAATTTCTTCACAGATTTGGTCTGTGAGAAAATGGAAATCGAAATAAAAATGCACAAAACATTCAGGATATTTTTCATACTCGTCATTTGTCTGCAAAATTACGGCCAAATATAGAATTTATCAAATTCATATTTATAAAGAATCTAAATAAATTCATTCCCATAAAATAGTAAAATTTCGTAATTTTGGGAACATTTTGAATTGTTTGATAATTTTAAAACTTTAAAAAAATTGTAGATTACACTTGCTTTTCTCCGGACTATATCGCATATCCAAAATGCGGAAACTCAAAATGTTATTATACAGACCGGTAAAAAGGAGTGACAGTATTAACAGCTGTTTCATTTATCTACCTTTAAAAGAGAAAGACTTCTATTATGAATATTTATAAGGATTACATCAAAGAGATTGAAGAAAGAAAAAACCAGGGGCTTCATCCAAAGCCAATTGATGGTGCTGAATTACTAAGCGAAATCATTGCACAAATTAAAGATTCAGGTAATGCAGATCGAACAGATTCTCTTAAATTTTTCATTTACAACACTTTGCCGGGAACAACAAGCGCAGCGGGTGTTAAAGCTAAATTTTTAAAGGAGATCATTCTGGGTGAATCCGTAGTAGAAGAAATATCACCTGCTTATGCCTTTGAATTGTTATCTCACATGAAAGGAGGTCCTTCTATTGAAGTATTGTTAGATCTCGCTTTAGGTAATGATGCAGCTATTGCAAAAGAAGCAGCAAAAGTTCTTAAGACGCAAGTCTACCTTTATGAAGCAGATACTAACCGTCTAAAGGAAGCATTTACTAGTGGTAACGAAATCGCAAAAGAAATCCTGGAAAGCTATGCACAGGCTGAGTTCTTTACTAAACTTCCGGAAATAGCTGAAGAAATTAAAGTGGTGACCTTCATCGCTGGTGAAGGAGACATTTCAACGGATTTACTATCTCCGGGAAATCAGGCTCACTCAAGATCAGACCGTGAACTTCATGGTAAGTGTATGATCACGCCTCAGGCTCAGGAAGAGATCAAGGCTTTACAGGCTAAACATCCTGACGCAAGCGTTATGCTTATTGCTGAAAAAGGGACAATGGGTGTAGGCTCATCAAGAATGTCAGGAGTAAACAATGTTGCTCTTTGGACAGGTAAACAAGCAAGTCCATATGTGCCATTTGTAAATATTGCTCCCATTGTAGGGGGAACAAACGGTATTTCTCCAATTTTCCTTACCACTGTTGATGTTACAGGTGGTATCGGTATCGACCTTAAGAACTGGGTAAAAAAGCTGGATGCAGATGGAAATCCGGTTCGTAATGAAAATGGAGAACCTATTCTGGAACAGGCTTATTCTGTTGCCACAGGTACAATTCTTACTATTAATATAAAAGAGAAAAAATTATATAACGGAGATCAGGAGCTTATTGACATTTCTAAGGCATTGACCCCTCAGAAAATGGAATTCATTAAGGCTGGTGGATCTTACGCTATCGTATTTGGTAAAAAATTACAGACATTTGCAGCTCAGCTTCTGGGAGTTGAAGCTCCGGCTGTTTTTGCACCATCAAAAGAAATTTCTCATGAAGGGCAAGGTCTTACAGCTGTAGAAAAGATCTTTAACAGAAATGCTGTGGGAATAACACCTGGAAAAGTGTTACACGCAGGTTCAGACGTTCGTGTAGAAGTTAATATCGTTGGGTCTCAGGATACAACAGGTCTTATGACTTCTCAGGAGCTTGAATCTATGGCTGCCACAGTAATTTCTCCAATTGTTGACGGTGCCTACCAATCAGGCTGTCATACCGCTTCAGTATGGGATAAAAAAGCGCAGGCAAATATCCCGAAATTAATGAAATTCATGAACGAATTCGGTTTGATCACAGCTCGTGACCCTAAAGGGGAATACCATGCTATGACCGACGTAATTCACAAAGTTCTTAATGATATTACCGTAGACGAATGGGCCATCATTATTGGTGGAGACTCCCACACAAGAATGTCTAAAGGGGTGGCTTTTGGAGCTGATTCAGGAACAGTAGCCCTTGCACTGGCTACCGGAGAAGCATCTATGCCAATTCCAGAGTCTGTGAAAGTAACTTTCAAAGGAAATATGAAAGAACACATGGATTTCCGTGATGTTGTTCATGCAACACAGGCTCAAATGCTAAAACAATTCGGAGGTGAAAATGTATTCCAGGGTAGAATCATTGAGGTTCATATCGGAACACTTCCTGCTGACCAGGCATTTACATTTACAGACTGGACTGCAGAGATGAAGGCAAAAGCTTCGATCAACATTTCTGAAGACAATACTTTAATTGAATCATTGGAAATTGCAAAAGGCAGAATCCAGATCATGATTGATAAAGGTATGGATAATCACAATCAGGTTCTTCAGGGATTAATTAATAAAGCTGATAAAAGAATTGCAGAGATCAGATCTGGTGAAAAACCAGCTTTAACCCCTGATGCTAATGCTAAATATTATGCTGAAGTGGTGGTTGATCTTGATATCATCGTTGAACCAATGATTGCTGACCCGGATGTGAACAATGATGATGTTTCTAAAAGATATACTCACGATACCATCAGGGACCTTTCTTATTATGGAGGAGAGAAAAAAGTAGATCTTGGTTTCGTAGGATCATGTATGGTTCACAAGGGAGATTTGAAAATTGTTTCTCAAATGCTTAGAAATATTGAAAAGCAACAAGGTAAAGTAGAATTTAATGCTCCTCTTGTAGTGGCAGCACCCACCTATAACATCATTGATGAATTAAAAGCAGAAGGAGACTGGGAACTGTTAGAAAAATATTCAGCCTTTGAATTTGATGATAAGGCTCCTAAAGGCGAGGCCCGTACAGAATATAAAAATGTAATGTACCTTGAGCGTCCCGGATGTAACCTTTGTATGGGTAACCAGGAAAAGGCGGCTAAAGGAGATACCGTGTTGGCAACGTCAACCCGTCTTTTCCAGGGAAGAGTGGTTGAAGATTCTGAACGTAAAAAAGGAGAATCTTTATTAGCTTCTACACCGGTAGTTGTTCTTTCAGCTATATTCGGACGTATTCCTAATATCGATGAATATAAAACTGCAGTTGAAGGTATTGACCTTACTAAGTTTGCTCCACCTATTAAGGAATTGGTTCAGGTGGGTCATTAACAGGCTTGACAACAGTTTTAAAAAGTATAGAATTGAGAGATTTTAGTCCTGCCAGGATTAAAATCTCTCATTTTTTTGTTTAGAATACTTCTATTTTAAGAGTAATACAATTTTTTTTCAAGAAAACCGATAAAATAAATTCTATTTTTTCTTAAATTGAAAGTTATAAAATCTCTTGATTTAGCATCAGAAATGTCCTCATTTATAAATTATAGGAACATTTTTTGATGTATTTGCAAGCAGTTTTCTCTCAAAATCAGAGGAAGAAGCATTAACGGAAAAGAACAAAAACTAAATTTAGATATGACTTTTGATATTGATATGATCAAAAAAGTGTACGAGCGTTACCCTGAAAGAATTGCAGCAGCAAGACAGATCGTGGGAAAACCTCTTACCCTTTCAGAAAAAATCCTTTACACCCACCTTTGGGAAGGAAATGCTACACAGGCACATGAAAGAGGAAACTCTTATGTAGACTTTGCACCAGATAGAGTAGCCATGCAGGATGCAACTGCACAGATGGCACTTTTGCAATTCATGCAGGCAGGAAAAGCGAAAGTAGCTGTCCCGTCAACTGCTCATGCAGATCACCTGATCCAGGCGAAAGTAGGTGCTGATAAAGATTTGCAGGAAGGTATCAACAAAAACTCCGAGGTATTCAACTTTCTAAGTTCTGTATGTGATAAATACGGAATAGGTTTCTGGAAGCCCGGCGCAGGTATTATTCACCAGGTAGTATTAGAAAACTATGCATTCCCTGGAGGGATGATGATCGGTACAGACTCTCATACAGTAAATGCAGGAGGTCTGGGAATGGTTGCTATCGGTGTAGGTGGTGCTGATGCAGTAGATGTAATGGCGGGAATGGCATGGGAACTTAAAATGCCCAAGCTTATCGGCGTAAAACTGACCGGTAAAATGTCCGGCTGGACTTCTGCAAAAGATGTAATCCTGAAAGTAGCGGGAATCCTTACTGTAAAAGGAGGAACAGGATGTATTGTAGAGTACTTCGGTGAAGGTGCAGAATCTCTTTCTGCAACAGGTAAAGGTACTATCTGTAACATGGGTGCTGAAATCGGGGCTACGACTTCCACTTTCGGGTATGATGATTCCATGAGAAGATATTTAGCTGCAACAGGAAGACAGGATGTTGTAGATGCAGCTGACAAAATTGCTGAACATTTAACAGGTGATGCTGAAGTATATGCAAACCCTGAACACTATTTTGATCAATTAATCGAAATCAACCTTTCTGAATTAACACCCCATTTAAACGGACCTTTTACTCCGGACCTGGCAACTCCTGTTGCTGAATTCAGAGCGAAAGCTGAAGCAAACGGATGGCCAATAGAAGTGGAATGGGCTCTTATCGGTTCTTGTACCAACTCTTCTTACGAAGATTTATCAAGGGCAGCCTCTATCGTTGAAGATGCAGTAGCAAAAGGTGTAAAACCTAAAGCTATTTTAGGGATCAATCCAGGTTCTGAGCAGGTGAAATTTACCGCTGAAAGAGACGGTTTCTTAGATTCTTTCAGAAAATTTGAAAACGCAAGAATTTTCACGAACGCTTGTGGACCATGTATCGGACAATGGGACAGAGAAGGAGCTGATAAAGGTGAGAAAAATTCTATCATCCATTCTTTCAACAGAAACTTTGCAAAGAGAGCTGACGGTAACCCAAATACTCACGCTTTTGTAGCTTCTCCGGAAATGGTAGCTGCCGTGGCAATATCCGGTAGATTAGACTTCAACCCAATTTCTGACACATTAACCAATGAAGCTGGTGAGCAGGTAAAACTTGATGAACCTAAAGGTTCTGAGCTTCCTGCAAGAGGATTTGCAGTAGACGACAATGGCTATCAGGCTCCATCAGCAGATGGATCTGGTATTGTGGTAAATGTAAGTCCTACTTCAGACAGACTTCAGCTATTGGAAGAATTCCCTGCCTGGGACGGTAAAAATATTGAAGGGGCCAAGGTATTGATCAAAGCTTTCGGAAAATGTACTACCGACCATATTTCTATGGCTGGGCCATGGTTGAAATACAGAGGTCATCTTGACAATATTTCAAATAACATGTTGATTGGAGCTGTAAATGCCTACAACATGGAAACGAACCACGTTAAAAACGAACTTACAGGTGAATATGGTGAAGTTCCTGCTGTACAAAGAGCTTATAAAGCGGCAGGTATTCCAACTATTGTTGTAGGGGATCAAAACTATGGTGAAGGCTCTTCAAGAGAACATGCTGCCATGGAGCCCAGACACCTTGGTGTAAAAGCCGTACTGGTAAAATCATTTGCAAGAATTCATGAGACCAACCTTAAAAAACAAGGTATGCTTGGATTAACTTTCGCTAATGAGGCTGATTATGACAAAATCTTAGAAGATGATACAGTTAATTTCTTAGATCTTGATCAGTTTGCTCCAGGGAAACAATTGACATTAGAATTCGTTCATGCTAACGGAACTAAAGACATTATCATGGCCAACCATACTTATAACGACCAACAAATCGAGTGGTTTAAGGCTGGTTCTGCACTGAACCTGATTAAACAACAGGAAAATTAAGATTACTTGTTAGATTACTATAAAAGACGGCTTCTGTTGAAGCCGTCTTTTTATTTCAGCTTTTCCAGAAGGTTTACTCTGTAATTATCTCCAATTGGAATTTCCTGTTGAGAAAGCATCACCTTTTTTACTCCTATGCTTTTTATTTTATCCAGATTTATGATAAAGGATTTGTGAATGCGTATAAATTGATCAGGAAGCTGATTTTCCATCGACTTGAGGGTATCCAGCACAATATACTCCTCATCAGCCGTCCTGATATTTACATAGTCTTTAATGCTTTCAATATAAAGAATATCATTAAAGAGCAAACGATGCTGCTGTCCGGAAGATTTGACAAAGAAATGGGAATCTTTTTTCTCATTAACGGAGAAACGCTCTCTGGCTTTTAGAGCACTTTTTTGAAACCGGTCAAAAGAAACAGGTTTCAGCAAATAATCAATGATGTTATGTTCGTATCCTTCCAGTGCATATTCTGAATAAGCAGTAGTTAAGATATACTTTTGCCTGGCTCCCACAATTTTCATGAAATTAATCCCTGTAAGCTCCGGCATCTGAATATCTAAAAATATAAGGTCCGAATCATTATCTTTACTATATTCCAAAGCCAGTATAGGATTCTCTGTAGAAAATACCAGTTCCAAAAAAGGGGTCTTCCGGATATAATTTTCAAGGAGAGATATAGCCAGAGGCTCATCATCTACAACGACGCATTTAATTGTATTCATCTCGTAAATCAATCTTTAAATCTACCATAAATTCTGTTTCTGAATCTTTTATATTCAGTTCATATCTTTGAGGATAAAGAATTTCCAGTCTTTTTTTCACATTCTCAATACCTATTCCGGAGGCTGTATCTTTCATCCTTTGATTTTTAAAATTGTGAAGAGAAAAGTGCAGGGTCCTGTTTTTATCGGAAACTTTCAGAACAAAACCTTTATCCCTGAAATCACCATGTTTAAAAGCATTTTCGGCAAATGGAACCAAGAGCATAGGAGAAATATTGAGTTTCGGATGGGTGATATTTTTTTCAAAAACCAGCATTTCAGCGTTTTTAATTCTCAGTTTTTCGAGCCCGATCAAGCTCTCAATATATCCAATTTCTTTATCCAGGCTGATCACATCTTTTTCAAGATCTTTCGTACTGTATCTGAGCAGCTCACTCAGCTTTTCAATTGCGGGTAATGATTTATCCGAATTCTGATAAACAAGGGAGTAAATATTATTTAAAGAATTAAAAATAAAGTGGGGATTGATCTGTGTTTTCAATGCCTGAAGTTCTGCCTGTTTCTTCTCTATTAGGAGTCGTTTTTTATCATTTTCAGCCACCCCGTATTTCTCTAATATCCATAAAATCCCTGCTATGAAAGTGGTGAGAGAGCTGCTATAAATATTATCAAAAAAATAGTATGTAAGTCCTGTCCCTTCACCATAGTTTCGGAATCCTACGATCTCCTGCAAAATTATTTCTTCAAGAATATAACGCAGTCCTGCAAAGCAAAGAAGAGTCAATACAAAAACTATAACAGCTGAGTAAAGCTTATCCAGCTTGAAGAACTTTGGGAAAATAAATATATATGAAATATAGAAACTAAGAATCTTTACCATAAAAAAAGTAATCCTGAGGATACTTACTTCATAACTGCTTCTCTCCGGAAAAAAGAAATTAGGAGTAATAACCGTTCCAAAAAAATCAAAACTCCAATAGATAATCTGAAGCCAGATAATTTGCTGTTTTTTCATACTCAAATATAAAGCTCCGCCAAGGAATTTATCTACAGTTTTCGATGAAAGGCTCTTTTTTTCCGATAAAACTATTTTCACACCCATGAAACAAGCCTTCGTCTAATTCCTGTTTTTACAAGAATACCCACCTTATACCTTTGTCCCAGAGCTGTAATAAAACCTCTATTACATACAATGAAAAGAAATATTTTCTATATCTCAGTGTTATTTTATTCTTTTGCGGTAGGGCAGACTAAAGACTCGGCACTGGTAAAAAAGATCGAAACAGTTACGGTGAACGCTAAAAAAAATTTGGTAGAACGTAAAGTAGATCGTCTTGTCTATAATGTTCAGAACTCTATGCTATCCCAGGGAAGCTCAGGAACAGAAGTATTAGCAGGAACTCCTTTTCTTAAAGTGGATGAAGATAAAGGTCTTCTTTCTATTGCCGGCAAAAATGGAGTCTCTGTTATGGTTAATGACCGAATGCTTACCCTTTCTGGCACTGAGCTCATCAATTATTTAAGAAACCTACGTTCTGAGAACATCCTGAAAATTGAAGTCATCACTACTCCACCTTCAAAGTATGAAGCCCAGGGAAACAGCGGGATTATTAATATTGTTTTAAAAAAAAATCAACTTATTGGTTGGAACGGTTATCTTACCACGTATTATAAACAAAAAACCTATGCCGGATTTGGGAGTATGGCAGGAATTAATTATCAGAATGAAAAATTAAAAGCAGCAATAAAACTACAGGGATTTGATGAAGAAAAACGTTCTGTAGAAAATTATCAGGTCATAGGAAAAAGTTCTTCGGTTAGCAGAGATGACAGGAGAGATATGAATGATGGGCTTGGGTTTAATGTGACACTGGATTACTCATTATCCGAAAAATCCAATATAGGAATGGTTTATGATATGATGAAAGGACACTCCAATATGGATATTCATTCGGGGCAAAACTACGTTACCGGTGAAACTCTAAACTTCCAGACCCAAACTGATTCTAAACACCGCTCTGATTATACTTCCCAAATGCTGAACCTTTATTTTGATCAAAAGCTAGGAGGTCATAAGCTGAGTTTTGGAGCTAATTATTATGGAAACCTTCCGGATACTCAGGTCAATTTTAAAACCATAAATAGGACAGATCATTCAGAACAAATGGTCAGAAATCTATCTTCAGTGGACTATAAAATCTATTCTGGACAGGCTGATTTGACTTTAAATCTTAAAAATATTCAAGTTGAAGCCGGTACCAAGTACAGCCAGTTTTCGAACAATTCAGCTATTGAGTATTATAATATGATCAGTGGAAATTATACCATTGACCCGAAAAAAAGCAATCTTTTTAATTATAATGAAAAAAATTATGCTGGTTACTTCAGTGCCAGTAAAGATTTTGGTGAAAAATGGTCTGCAAAAATAGGCCTGCGTTATGAATATACCGATACAAAAGGATTTTCACCCACCACAGAGTCTCAGTCTGACAATAGGTATGGAAAACTATTTCCTACTGCCTATATTTCTTATAAGGCTGATGCTAACCATCAATTCAGTCTTACCTATTCCAGAAGGATTAACCGCCCTTATTTCCGGGCTTTAGATCCTTTCCGCTGGTATTCCAATCCAACTACTTATTATACCGGAAATCCGAGCCTGCAGCCTTCATTCAACCATAATATTGAATTCAATTATATCTTTAAAAATAAATTCTCAGCTAATCTCTACTACCAGCGAACCCTGAATAATTTTGACCAGATCACATTTCTAGATGGAATCCAGCTAACCAGTACCTATCAAAATTATTACAATCAAAACAATTATGGGATCAATCTTAACTATACAGATACTTTTTTCAAAATCTGGGAAAGCAATCTTTCTGCATCCTTCAGCTGTAATGAAACCCAGATTACCCAATTCAATGCCGTCCCTAAAAGTGGGCAAGCCTTCTACTATTCTACCAACAATACTTTCAGGCTCAATAAGGCCAAAACATTTTTTCTGTTTTTAAATTACTGGCATAATCTTCCATCAAGGGATGGGTATATGTCCGTCAGAAACAGGGCCAGTGCTGATGCCGGAATAAAAATGAGCTTTGCAGAAAAAGCTTTGCAAATTAACCTTTCGGTAAGTGATATCTTTAAACAATCCGGATATAAAGCAACTATGTATTTCGCTGATAATACACAGTCTTTCAATAATTATTGGGACGCCAGAAGACTGACCTTAAGCATCACCTATAATTTCGGAAACCAGAAGCTGAAAAACGATGAAAGAAAAATTAATTTTGAAGAAAAAAACCGGGCGCAATAATGAAATATGCCTGATATTAGGGCTTTTGGAAGGATATATGAAAAAAAATATTTGATATAAAAAATTAATTTTCGCCATTTTATCGTAACAAATTCTCCTTTTGAGCGTCTAACGGAATAGTAGTAAAAAACATTATGAAAAAAACTGTATTCGCTTTATCACTTATAAGCTCAGTTATTATTTTTTCGCAGGAAAAAAATAATAACCAGCCTAAAGAAAAACAAATCGACGGTGTAGTGATCACCAAAACTAAAAAAGCCGTTGAACAAAAAGCTGACCGTACTGTTTTTGATTTCTCTGAACAGCCTCAGCTCAACAACGGGAATGTTTTGGAGGGGATTAAAAAGCTTCCGGGGCTTGTAGCCACAGACATCGCAGGAATGATGTACCAGGGAAAAATGCTGGATGTTTATCTTAACGGAAGACCTTTAAATATTACTTCTAATGAATTAAACTCATTTCTTGAGGGCATGCCCGCCAATTCTGTAGAGAAAATTGAAGTGATTACCCAACCTGGCGCAGAATTTCCGGCAACCTCCGGAGGAGCCATCATGAATATTGTTACGAATAAAAATGCCAATAAATATTTAACGGCTACTTATTCCGGGAATTATACGTTCACAAACTATAATAAGTACAGAAACAGAGTAACCAACTCTCTTAACCTCAACGCCAGAAATAAACTCTTCGGATGGCAGCTTAATATTGGGCAAAACTATCGTGAAAGTATGCTCAATACTCAACAAGACAACCTTCTGTCTGGAAATACAGACCGATATGCCCGCGGGTATTTTGCAAAATCAGGAGTAACCTTTGAGCTTGGCCAGGACAGATTATTGCTTAACTACGACATTTACCACAATAATAATGATAACTTTACTCTAAGTAATGGTCTTGCTGATCTCCTTGTCAGTCAGGATCCTGATGTTTATAAAGAAGCCCGGTTCGAGGCTTTTGATGCAGCACGTACCAACAGCCTGAGGCAGGAAGCTGTAGTAACCTATCAAAAGCGTTTCGCAGATAAGTCTCAAAAACTGGATTTTCAGTTTGGCTATACAAAGTCTGATACCAGGTTTTCTCAGGATAATTTCTTTCGGGAAGGTTTTTATACAGAAAATGGTACAACTTTTACCCATGCAGGAGGTAATGATATTCTCAATAACAAATCGGATATGAGAATAGCCAACTTCAAGGTTGATTACTCACAACCCATTAAACTTCTTGATGGCGGAAAGCTAAGCGCAGGAGGGTTGTATGAAAGACAGGATTATGATACTAAAAGTTTTGGATTGACCAATTTAGAGTATCAAAGACAAACGGCATCTACCTATATGGAATTTCAGGCAAAACTTAAGAAGTTTGACTTTACATTAGGTGCGCGTGCTGAAAACTATGATATTTCCGGAGTAACAAGATACATTAACAAAGATAAAAAGCTGGTTCAGGATGATTTAATTCCTTTTAATAAGTTTAAGCTTTTCCCGAATGCCAGCATTCAGTACAGCATGATGAATCAGGTGTATGTTGCGGCAAATTATAACAGGAAAATCAGTTTACCGAGTATTTCTGCTCTTAACCCAAACAACACTACGTTTGCAGGTCCCAATACTCAAATAACCGGTAATCCGAATCTTCAGCCTACCATTTTTGATAATTATGAGCTTAAGGTTTCTGCATTTGATTATGCATTTATCGGATACAGCGTAAGCTCAGCAAGCAACCAGGTAGCACAGATCATCAGAAAAGACGGTAAAAATCTGTACAATGAGCAGATCAATATTTCTACTATGAAAATCCACAATTTCAACGTGGGTCTCCCTATTCCGTTTATGATATTCAGCAAACCGATGAGTGAAATTATGAAGTTTAATTTTAATCCTGATAAAATCAACTTCATGTATCTGTATGCAGGATATCAGAAACATGACATTGATAACCTCAACAATAAAGGGTTCTGGATTTTTAATGTGATGACTCAAATTATCCTTCCTAAGGAAATCAATATGAATGTTAATTACAGCTATTTAACACCAAAAGGAGGATATTTCTATTTTACAGCAGATAAGCCGTTTAATAACTCCCTTAATATCACGCTGACTAAAAAGTTTTTGGACAAGCGCCTTACAGTTTCCATATTTGCTAATGATATTTTCAACAGCCAGGTGATGCAGGCTTATTCCAGCCCACCTGAAGGAGAAAGGGTTATGATACGGTCTAAATATGATTCAAGAAACTTCGGTTTTTCAATTAATTATAAAATTCCTACCAGAAACAAACTGGCAAAAGAAGATCCCAATATCTTAAACCAGACTAAAAAAGAAGATACCGGCGTCATGCAGCAAGGACAATAAATAAATTTGTTAAAAAATTAAGAGACCGTGAAATAATCACAGTCTCTTTTTTATCTCTCGTCCGCTTTTTACGTGATACAACAGGTATCTTCACGATTGGTGAGAACATAAGTTTCGGCTAAAGCCAATGGAAATGATATGTTATTGATAAATGGGCTAAAGCCCTCTCCTATTGAATTAAAACAATCTGGACACTTAAAAATCCAGTGTTTGAAACCTCCAATCCAATGTGTCAATGAGTGTTAGCTGGTTCAGATTCACGGGAAGCCCTGTGATAATTTTCAGAACCTGAAGAGCCATCATACTTCCGACTATTCCCGGTAAAGCGCCTAATACTCCAAGGCTGTCACAATCCGCCATATCTTCATCAAAAGGAGGCTCCGGAAACAGATCGCGCAGGTTTTTGCTTCCTTTATGATTGAATACAGCCAGCTGTCCTGAGAAGCCAAGAATGCTCCCATAAACCAATGTTTTTCCCAGCTTTGCACAGGTATCATTCACCAGATATCTTGTTGAGAAATTATCGGAACCATCTACTACTACATCATATTGGGACAGCACATGTTCTGCATTTGAAGCATTAATTTTCTCGTTGAGCCCCATAAACGCTACCTGATAATTGATGTTTTTCACATATATTTCTGCACTTTTTACTTTAGGCATTCCTATATTATTTTCATTATGGATTACCTGCCGGTTTAGGTTGTGAAGCTCCAAATGATCAAAATCCATTACCGCTAATGTACCTACTCCAGCGGCAGCCAAATACTGGATAACAGGACTTCCCAAGCCTCCTGCTCCTATAACAAGGACTTTTGAAGCCATTATTTTCTTTTGTCCTTCCAATCCTATTTCCTCAATAAAGATCTGGCGGCTGTATCTCGCAAATATATCTTCGTTTTTCATCGTTAATCATTAACATATTTACTATTTAAAAACCGCTATATATGGAATCCCAGTCTTTCATAACCGGGTCGTAGCCTGATTTTCTAATCATATTCCTGATCTCCTCCATACTTCGTTCATCACTGGTTTCAAACTGTTCCAAAGATCCTTTATCTACAGAATATCCTCCGGGATTGGTTTTTGATCCGGCACTCATCGCGGTAGCCCCCAGAGATACAATATTATTTCTGAAAACTTCATTTTCCCTGGTTGAGATTGAAATTTCAAGGTCTTCATTCCATATTCTGTAGGCGCAGATCAGTTGAAGCAGATCCTTATCTTCCATGATAAAATTAGGTTCAATAATTCCCTCTGCGGGTCTCAGTCTTGGAAATGAAACTGAAAATTTACTTTTCCAGTACTGCTTCTGAAGATAATCTATGTGCAGTGCATTGAAAAAACTGTCTACCCGCCAATCTTCCAGCCCCAGCAGAACGCCCAGTCCTATTTTATGAATACCGGCCCTTCCTATCCTATCCGGGGTATCCAGGCGAAAATCAAAATTGGATTTCTTTCCTTTCGGATGGTATTCTTTATATACTTCCTGATGATAAGTCTCCTGATATACCAATACTGAATGGACCCCTTCTTCATGCAAGAGTTTATATTCTTCTTCCATTAAAGGCTGTACTTCAATAGAAATATTGGAAAAATGCGGCTTTAATAAGCGGACCGCATTCTGAAAATAAGGAACTCCCACTATTTTATGAGCTTCCCCGCTTACCAGCAATACATGATTCACTTCCATAGACTTCAATACCGAAGCTTCTACCATGAGTTCTGTATCGGATAATGTTTTCCTCTTTAAGTTATTATCCAGGCTGAAGCCACAATAGGTACAGATATTCTGACATTCATTGCTGAGATACAGTGGTGCATATAACTGAATGGTTTTTCCAAACCGTTTCTGGGTTAAGGCCTGCGTCATTCTTGCCATCTGTTCCAATTCTGAAGCCGCAGCCGGAGAAAGCAGATTCAGAAAGTCTTCAAGGGTTTTATTCTTTTTCTGAAGGCTGGTTTGAACATCAGACAGACTCACTTTTTCAAGCTTATTTTTTACCTCATCCCATTGAAATTGCTCAAAAACATCTTTAAAGCTTTTCATATTCTGGTTTTATTCAAATAAAAACGAAGTAAGGGGACTTGAAGCTTCTGCATGGTGGGCAATTGCTCCTAATCCGGATTCAAAGGCTCTTCTTCCGGCAATCACTCCTTCTTTAAATGCAACTGCCATATTAACAGGATTTCTGGCTACAGCAATAGCCGTGTTCACAAGGACAGCATCTGCCCCCATTTCCATTGCTTTTGCTGCATCAGAAGGTGCTCCAATTCCTGCATCTACAACAACAGGCACATTACTTTGGCTGATGATAATTTCTAAAAAATCTAATGTTCTCAGTCCTTTATTGGTTCCGATAGGTGCTCCTAAGGGCATAACCACTGCTGTTCCTACATCTTCAAGACGCTTACATAAAACGGGATCTGCATGGATGTAAGGCATCACTATAAATCCCAGTTTTGCAAGCTCTTCCGTAGCATACAATGTTTCAATAGGATCAGGCAGCAAATATTTGGGGTCTGGATGAATTTCCAGTTTTACCCAATTGGTCTCCAGCGCTTCTCTGGCTAACTGAGCGGCTAATACGGCTTCTTTTGCCGTTCTTGCCCCCGAAGTATTAGGAAGAAGATGAACATGGGTTTCTCTTAATGACTCAAGCAAATCGTCTTCTGCCGATTGCGCGTCAATTCTTTTCAATGCCATGGTCACCATATCTGTTCCTGATGCGACAACAGATGATGTCATATCGCTAAGGCTTCCGAATTTTCCTGTTCCTAAAAACAATCTTGATTCAAAAGTCCTGCCTGCTATTATCAATTTTTGATTACTCATATTCTCTATTTATTTTTCCAAAGAAGTACAGTCTTTATTTTAGACTTTTCTTTACTTGTCTAAAAGTTTCGTTACTGGCAATTGTATATCATTGCCTTTTTTAATGTGTTAATAATAGATGGTTGTTTTGTGATCTCTCCTGAAACGGAAATCCCATAAATCCCGATTTGTTGTAATGGTACAATATCTTCAAGGGTAACACTTCCAATGGCAAATATTTTAGGAATCTCTAAGGATCTTTCTTTCAGGTGATCAATGATCTTCTGATATCCTTCAAAGCCCAGAACAGGGCTCAGTTTTTCTTTGGTAGCTGTAAACCTTAATGGTCCCAACCCAATATAGTTACACGGCTCATGCATCCTTTGAAGAACATCAGCTATTGTATTTGCCGTCCCCCCGATTATTTTATGCTGTCCCAAAACCAGTCTTGCTTCTTCAACAGATCCGTCATTCAATCCCAAATGAACACCATCTGCATCAATCTCCTTTGCTAACTGCACATTATCATTAATAATAGAGACCGCCTCATATTCCGAACATAGCTGTTTTGAAATTTCACAAAGACCGCTCAATTCTCTTTCTGGAGCATTTTTCCATCGCACCTGCACCCATTTTACTCCATGGTCTAAAGCTTTCCTGATATTAAGCTCCTGCTCTGTTTTTGTATTTCCCTGTGATATATATTGTAATTTTTCCATAGGTACTGTAAATGTATCCCGGTAAAGAGGGATTTGTTTTTTTAATTATAAAAAGATCTTTTTCCTGCATTTTATAAAAGCTTCCAATGGTTCCCTACTCTCCCAAACACCACCAAGCAAAGCTGCACCATCTGCTCCGGCATCAAAAGCTCCCAGAATGTTATTCGAATCAATACCTCCTAAAGCAATCAGTTTTACATGCTCATTATTCCGGGAGTTTATATCCTCCATAACGGTTGTATTCTCACCATATCCTTTTTTAGAAATACTTGGAAAGAATGGGCTTATGAAAGCATACTCCCATTCTTTTTCTAACCTGTTATATGCTCTGATATCATGTACTGAGGTTGATATTGTATGCTCTTCCACCACAGGTTTGTATTTCTTTTCTTCCCGATCAGCTTCCCTATAATGAAACCGTGATATATTATATTCTTTTCCAAGCTCATAATGCGTATGCAGAACCAATTGAGGGTAAAAAAATTGGTCAATATTGCTGATAAAAGCAGTCAATTCACTTTTGCTGATCCCGGGTTTTCTGATATGAAGTAAATCCAGACCTTCCTGAAACATCTGATTAATAATCTCAGCTTCATTGGGAAAGTTCTGTTCAGGAGTGATAACAAGGATCATATATAAATTTCCTTTCCTTTTTCAATAAATTCCTGAGACTTGCCCAGCATTCCCTGTTCTGCAGATTCCCTGATTTCCTGAGTGATCTTCATGGAGCAGAATTTTGGTCCGCACATAGAACAGAAATGGGCAATTTTCGCTCCTTCTGCTGGAAGAGTCTCATCATGATAAGCTCTTGCCGTATCCGGATCCAGTGAAAGATTAAACTGATCTTCCCATCTGAATTCAAACCTTGCTTTACTTAATGCATTATCCCTGTATTGTGATCCGGGATGTCCTTTCGCCAGATCTGCAGCATGGGCAGCCAGTTTATAAGTAATAACCCCATCTTTAACATCTTTTTTATTCGGAAGGCCTAAGTGTTCTTTCGGAGTTACATAACAAAGCATGGCACATCCGAACCATCCTATCATTGCTGCTCCAATTCCAGAAGTAATGTGATCATAACCCGGTGCAATATCCGTTGTCAAAGGGCCTAATGTATAAAATGGAGCTTCGTGGCATTCTTCCAGCTGTTTATCCATATTCTCTTTAATCATATGCATTGGAACGTGACCGGGACCTTCAATCATTACCTGTACATTATGTTTCCATGCAATTTTTGTAAGTTCTCCTAAAGTTTCCAGTTCGGCAAATTGTGCAGCATCGTTAGCATCAGCAATAGATCCGGGACGAAGGCCATCCCCAAGAGAAAAAGCCACATCATACTTCTTCATAATCTCACAGATCTCTTCAAAATGAGTATATAAAAAGTTTTCTTTATGATGAAAAAGACACCATTTAGCCATGATAGAACCTCCCCTGGACACAATTCCCGTTACTCTATTGACTGTCAGATGAATATATCGCAACAAAACTCCGGCATGAATGGTAAAGTAAGAAACTCCCTGCTCTGCCTGCTCAATCAGAGTATCTTTAAAAACTTCCCATGTAAGATCTTCAGGAACTCCTTTTACTTTTTCCAATGCCTGATAAATAGGAACCGTACCGATAGGCACCGGGCTGTTTCTGATAATCCATTCTCTCGTTTCATGAATGTTCTTTCCTGTGGAGAGGTCCATAATGGTATCAGCTCCCCATCGGCAGGCCCATACTGCTTTTTCCACCTCTTCATCGATACTTGAAGAAACAGCGCTGTTTCCGATATTGGCATTAATTTTTACTAAAAAGTTCCTTCCAATAATCATCGGTTCACTTTCCGGATGATTGATATTATTGGGAATAATAGCTCTTCCCGCAGCAATTTCATCTCTTACAAACTCCGGAGTGATTTTAGTTTTCGGAGTATTCGCGCCAAAACTGTTTCCAGAATGCTGGAAAGCCATCTCTTTTGAAACCGTTTCCAGCTGCTCAATACGCTGGTTCTCCCGAATGGCTACATATTCCATTTCAGCGGTGATGATTCCCTGTTTTGCGTAGTACAACTGGGTAATTTCTTTACCTTCCCGGGCAACTTTAGGTTTATGATCATAAGAAAAACGCAGCTCATCAAGCCGTGAGTCTGCTAAACGGGCTTTTCCATATTCGGATGAGATTCCATTCAGGATATTTACATCTTCTCTGTCTAAAATCCATTGTTCCCTTATTCTCGGAAGCCCTCTTTGAATATCAATTTCTGCATTGACATCCGTATAGGGACCGGAGGTATCATAAACCGTTACAGGAGCATTGTCTTCAAAGCCTCCTTTGGTAAGCCTGGTAGGACTAAGTGCTATTTCACGCATTGCTACACTGATAGGATGTATTGTTCCTTCAACATAGATTTTCTTTGAGTTCG
The DNA here is from genome assembly GCF_024586575.1 of Chryseobacterium sp. WG23. Classification (NCBI taxonomy): domain Bacteria; kingdom Pseudomonadati; phylum Bacteroidota; class Flavobacteriia; order Flavobacteriales; family Weeksellaceae; genus Chryseobacterium; species Chryseobacterium sp. WG23. The sequence continues at coordinate 290,190 of NZ_JALCZE010000003.1, read as the reverse complement.
GAAATGGCGAACACGTAATTGAATGAGCCATAAATATTGGTATTAAATATGAAAATTAACCACCCTGAGTGGCAGTAATAATTAAAACTGAATCTTTATCCTTAAGAAATGTCTCTGCCCAGGCGGACAGTGGAATAATACGGTTGTTTACAGCTACAGCAATCCCTTTTTTCTTTCCGGGTAGTTCCATAGCCAGTAATGCTTCCAGATTGTCGGGAAGTATATCAAATGTTTTTCGGGTGTGGTTGATTATAAGTTCCATTCCTAATAATTTTAATATACTTTAGGAATGGCCATTATTGTACAATAGAATGTACAGCAAAAGTCATCTGCTTTTCCCTACGCTGGTATAATCCAGATCAGGTTCAAAGGGTAAAGTCTCAGTCTGTTGGTCAACAGACACCCCTAAAGTCTGGGACGAAGGTAGGTATTTTTTCAGAATGGGCAAAATTGAATTTTCCTTACACAAAAAAACCACCTCAAAATTGAGATGGCCCTGTTTTATTTTCTAATAAACTTTAGCTTTGTTTTTTACTCCTCACAAGCTCTCCAGATTGCATCATTTTGCGGAACGGGTGCTGTAATTTCAATCTTTTCTTTGGTTACCGGGTGAATGAACTCCAGTTTCCTTGCATGAAGATTAATTCCTCCGTCAGGATTGGAACGGGGAGCCCCGTATTTAAGGTCTCCTTTGATGGGAATTCCAGTTTTAGATAATTGAGCACGGATCTGGTGGTGCCTGCCTGTTTCCAGATCAATTTCAAGAAGTATATAATTATCAAGTGTTTTAATAACATGATAGGTTAAAATAGCTTCTTTCGCTCCTTCTGTTGCCTTTGGAAAAACAATAGCTTTATTGTTTTTTTCGTTCTTCTTTAGGTAATGAACCAACCTCTGACTCTGTGGAATCATTTCTTTTCCTACCACAGCCCAATACGTCTTTTTGACCTCACGGTTTTTCACCATTTGAGTAAGGCGGGAAAGTGCTTTGGACGTTTTAGCATAGATTACCAATCCTGAAGTAGGACGGTCTATACGATGAACCAAGCCGAGAAAAACATTCCCCGGCTTAGCATCTCTTATTTTTATAAAATTCTTTATAGATTCTAATAATGATTCATCGCCGGTTTTGTCTCCTTGTACCAGTTGACCGACTTTTTTATTAACCACCAGAAGATGGTTATCTTCATATGCAATCTGCTCCTTCATAATTCTTCAGTCTATCTTCTTCTATTGGACAGTGAAAGAATAATTCCTCCCAAAAGACCAATGGTTTTAAGTACTGAAAGGGTCGAATCTTCAGGTATAAAGGCTCCGATGACGCAAATCCCTGCTGCAGCATACATAGCATAGACAAAGTTCTTATTCGTAAGCAAGGGTGCCTGAATAAAGAAACTCGCTCCTATCAGGACATAAAAAACCTTTCGGGACAGCAGATGATTGATTTCCGGGGAGAAAAGATTAAACCAGCCTATAGCGAGGCATACCAATGCGGCAATAGATAAAATTCCCTGGATAGATTGTTGTTGATTTTGCATAGATTAATAACTTTCGTTTTCGTTTGGAAATTCTACTGTCTTTACATCTTTTACGTATTGAGCAACAGCTCCTGTTATTTCAGTATAAAGATCAAGGTATCTTCTTAGGAATTTGGGGCTAAAGCCTTTATTCATTCCCACCATATCATGATATACCAAAACCTGCCCGTCACAGTCAGCTCCGGCGCCAATTCCTATAGTAGGGATAGAAATACTTTCCGTTACTCTTTTGGCCAGATCAGCAGGAATTTTCTCTAAAACTACAGAAAAACATCCCAGTTCTTCCAAAAGCTGTGCATCAGCAATCAGTTTCTCTGCTTCTGCTTCATCTTTTGCTCTTACTTTATAGGTTCCAAACTTATAAATAGATTGTGGAGTTAATCCCAAATGTCCCATTACAGGAATTCCTGCGTTCACGATTTTCTTTATCGATTTAGAAATCTCTTTTCCTCCTTCAATTTTCACGGCATGGGCACCTCCTTCCTTCATCATTCTTACTGCAGATTCCAATGCTTTTTCAGGGTTACTCTGATAAGTTCCGAAAGGCAGATCTGCAATGACCAAAGCTCTGTCAGTTCCTCTTACCACACTTTGAGCGTGATAAATCATCTGATCCAGTGTAATGGGTAATGTAGTTTCAAAACCAGCCATCACATTTGCTGCAGAATCTCCAATCAAAATAGCATCTACACCGCCAGCATCTACCATCTTTGCCGTGGTAAAGTCATAGGCCGTAAGCATTGTTATTTTTTCCTTGTCGAATTTCATTTTACGCAAGGTTTCAGTCGTAACTTTTTTAATTTCAGAGTGAACAGACATAATTTATCTATTTTTAAAAGTTAAAAAGTCGGCCTTCAGCCGACTTAAATTTTGTATGATTTTTATAAAACTACGTGACCGAGTTTCATGAGTTTGTCGTGATTTAAAATCTTGATATTTCTTCCGTCTACTTCAATCAGGCTGTCCTGTTTGAATTCTGAGATCAGACGGATGGCACTTTCTGTGGCAGTACCAATAATATTGGCAATTTCTTCCCTTGTCAGAGAAATTTTAATAAAGCCTTCCGGATCTACTCCCAGCTTCTGCTCCAGAAGCAGTAATATTTCAGCCAGCCTTTCTCTTACCGTTTTCTGTGCAAGGAATGTAATGGTATTGGAAGATTCTCCCAATTCGTATGAAATTTTCTGAAGCATGACAAAAGAAAGCTGTGGATCTACCTCTAAGAGATACATAAAGATATCTGCTGGTAGAAAAACACACTCAATATCCGTCATAGCTTCGGCTTTGGCTTGGAAGTTTTCTCCACAAAGCAAAGAACGATAGCCGATGATATCCCCTTCTTTGATAAATCTTAAAATCTGATCTTTTCCGAACGCTCCTGATTTTGATAATTTGGCAGCACCTTTTTCAAGGACATAAACTCCCTTTGGAGTTTCTCCATCCTCAAAAATAGTGTCGTGTTTCTGAAAACTTAATTTCTTTTTGCCATTAATATATTTTTCAAAATCTGCGCTAGAAAGTCTTTCCTTAAATGATTTATCATTAAAAACTTTGGCGAACCTCTCTTCAATTGCTATCTGTTGTTCCTGCGGCATTTTATATGATATTTATCACAAAAATAGAACTTTTTAACACGATAAACAAAAAAAATTGTTATAATTTTGTAGTTCAATATTTTATGGTGGTGAGCGAGAACTGTTTTCATTGTGGTCAAGGTATAGAAAAAGAGAGAATTTTGTTTGATGAAAGGATTTTCTGTTGCAACGGATGTAAATCTGTTTACGAAATTCTGAATTCGAACAATTTAAGTAACTTTTACGAGCTTAATAAGGGTGCTGGAATTCGCCCGGGTGATGAAAACTCTACTCAGTTCGATTATCTGGACACCCCTGAAATTTTCGATAAGGTCACCGACTTTTCTGAAGGCAATACCAGCCTTGTAACATTCAAAATCCCTGTCATCCACTGTTCTTCATGTATCTGGCTGTTGGAAAGTCTGCATACCTTAAATAAGTACATTAAATATTCACAGGTTAATTTTACAAGAAAAACCTTACAGATCTCTTTTAACCATAAAGACTTACCTCTCAGCGAACTCGCTAACTTTTTAACTAATCTGGGATATAAGCCGGTAATCAGCCTTGAAACAGCCGAAAAAAATGTTGACCATCTCGACAAATCTCTTCTTGTAAAATTTGCCATCGCAGGTTTTGCATTTGGGAACGGAATGTTCCTGGCCTTTCCTGAATATGTAGGAGGGGAAGATTACTGGATGGAGCATTATAAAGGTCTTTTCAGAGTATTAATGTTTCTGCTGGCCTGCCCTGTTGTGTTTTATTCCGCTTCGGATTATTATAAATCAGCATGGTATGGTTTAAAAAATAAAATCGTCAATATTGATGTTCCTATTGTATTGGGAATATTTGTTCTTTTCGGAAGAAGTATTTATGAGGTAGCCACCAATTATGGCCCCGGATATTTCGATACCCTCTGTGGTCTTTTATTCTTTATGCTGATGGGAAAGCTTTTCCAAAAAAGGACCTACAGTGCCCTTTCCTACGACAGAGATTACAAATCTTTCTACCCTATTGCCGTAACCAAAGTTGATTTTGAAGGAAAACAGGAAAACATTCTGCTTTCTGAAGTAAAAGTAGGTGACAGAATATTGGTTAGAAACCAGGAAATCATTCCGGTAGATGCCATCCTGATCAACGGAGAAGGAAATATTGACAACAGCTTTATTACCGGAGAGAGTGAAAGCATCAGCAAACAGCCGGGAGATAAGATTTTTGCCGGAGGAAAACAAGTAGGATCATCTTTGGAGCTGGAAGTTATCAAAGATGTAGACCAGAGTTACCTTACCCAGCTTTGGAATAAAGAAGCATTTAAAAAGCACGAAACAGGGCTTGACACCCTTACCAATAACATCAGTAAATATTTCACATTCATCATCTTAGGCATTGCGGTTATTTCCGGAATTTATTGGTCATTTATTGATTTATCGAAGATGTTTCAGGTTATTTCAGCTATTCTGATCATTGCCTGCCCTTGCGCTCTTGCATTGTCCGCGCCGTTCACTTTCGGTCACATTATGAGGATTTTAGGTAGAAATAAGTTCTATGTAAAAGATACATTAACAATTGAGAAAATTGCCAAGCTGGATACGATTGTCTTTGACAAAACGGGAACCATTACCCATAGAAAAAAGTCAAATATCAAATATGACGGCTCTGAAATTGCTGAATTTGACTTACTTAATATCAAGACGTTATTAAAGAACTCCAACCACCCTCTCTCAAAATCACTGTATGAATTCATAGAAGTCAATGATGACTATTTCCCTGTAGAAAACTTCAGGGAGATTTCAGGAAAAGGATATGAAGCAAGCATAAGAGGAAATCTTTACAAAATAGGTTCAGCCCGTTATAACAACCAGGAACCAAAGAATCTGGAAACCGCTGTTTTCATTAGTAAAAATGATCAGTTTTTAGGAAAGTTCATCTTCAAAAATGAATACCGTCCTAAGCTTAAAGATTTATTTAATAAACTAACCCACTACAAAATATTTATCCTTAGTGGAGATAATTCTTCAGAAGAAACCCAACTGCAGGAACTTATTCCCAATTACAAAGGAATGGCCTTCAATCAAAGCCCGGAGGATAAACTGAACTACATTAAGAATCTTCAGGATCAGCATATGAAAGTAGCCATGCTGGGAGACGGACTGAATGACGCGGGCGCCTTAAAACAAAGCAATGTGGGCATTGCCATTGCTGATGACACCAACAGTTTTACACCATCTTCTGATGTCATTATGAATGGTGAGAAAGTAGTCAGTCTTGACAACTACCTGAACGTCTGTAAAGGCTCCATCACCATTGTGAAAATGACATTCATAATCAGTTTTCTATACAATATAGTTGGTTTAAGTTACGCAGTTACAGGACATATGCATCCTCTATTTGCCGCAATCATCATGCCGGCGAGCTCCATAACTGTGGTTGCCTTCACTACACTTTCAACCTGGATTTTAGGTCGTAAATATTTTAAAAAACGTGCTTAAAAGCCCTTATTTAGACTGATTTTAAATTAGCTGAAATCGGCATTTCGTGATGAATGTCATTATTTTTCACTAAATTTGAACCCCGAAAATAGGTTAATTTTGTTGTCCAATGGATATTCTATATTTAATGATCGTTTGCAGTGTTTCCTTAGCTGCGATTTTCTTGGTCGTATTTATAGTGTATGCCCGAAAAGGACAGTTTGAAGATGATGAATCTCCTGCTGTCAGAATCCTTTTTGATGATGAAAGAATCGAAGAAAAAGATGAAACCGGCGACAAGAATAAAGACGAAAAAGAAATAGGAGAAAATAATAAAAATTGAGAAAAATAGTGAATAGTTGATATGGAAACACAAAAGTTTAGTTATGACAATAGTATTGTCCGTGCGTTCCTCTATGCGACCATCATCTTTGGTTTTATAGGGTTTACGTTTGGGCTTACGGCGGCATTAATGCTTTTCTACCCGGAATTACCTGAATTTTTATTCGGTACAGATGATACAACCATTAATAGTTTATCATCCGGTAATATCCAAGGGTTAATAAACACTCATGGGGCGTTTGGTTTTGGTAGAATCAGGATGTTGCACACCAATACCGTAATCTTCGCGTTCGTGTGTAATATTGTTTATGTTGGAGTATATTACTCTACGCAAAGATTATTAAAAACAAGAATGTACAGTGATACATTATCATGGTTACATTTCTGGACTTGGCAGTTTATGATCGTTGCTACGTTCATCACCTTCTTTATGGGGATCAATACTTCTAAAGAATATGCTGAACATGAGTGGCCGATCGACATATTGATTGCTTTCTCATGGATCATTTTCGGGGTTAATATGATTCTTACTATTTCAAAAAGAAGAGTAAGACACCTTTATGTAGCAATTTGGTTTTATCTAGGTACCTGGGTTGCAGTAGCCATGCTTCATATTTTCAATAACCTTGAAGTTCCGTTGTCATTCACTGGCTGGAAGTCTTATTCTGCTTACGCAGGAGCAAAAGATGCCATCGTACAATGGTGGTATGGTCACAATGCAGTAGCATTCGTATTGACTACTCCAGTATTAGGTTTAATGTATTATTTCTTACCAAAAGCAGCAGACAGACCGGTTTTCTCATATAAACTGTCTATTATTCACTTCTGGTCATTAATTTTCGTATATATCTGGGCTGGTCCTCACCACCTTCAGTATACAGCTCTTCCGGCATGGGCGCAGGCAGTAGGAACAGGTTTCTCTATTATGCTTATTGCACCGTCTTGGGGAGGGATGTTAAATGGTCTTCTTACCTTAAGGGGAGCCTGGGATAAAGTAAGAGAAAATCCTATCCTTAAGTTCTTCGTAGTAGCTGTTACCTGTTATGGTATGGCCACGTTTGAAGGACCGCTTTTAGCAACTAAAAATATCAACAAAATTGGTCACTTTACAGACTGGGTTATCGGTCACGTACACTTAGGAGCTCTTGGATGGAATGGTTTCATGGCATTCGGGGTTATCTATTACCTGGTCCCTATTATGTGGAGAACAAAAATTTGGTCTGTAAAATTAGCTAACTGGCATTTCTGGTTAGGGACATTAGGAATCATTTTCTATGCAGTACCAATGTATATTTCAGGATTCACACAAGGATTAATGTGGAAACAGTTCAACCCGGACGGAACCTTATTATGGAAAAACTGGTTGGATACTGTAACGGCTATCATTCCTTACTTTAAAATGAGATTCTTAGGAGGTCTATTCTATATTTCAGGAGCTATCCTGATGATCGTAAACGTAATTGCTACGGTAAGAAAAGGATCATTCCAGAAAGAAGTACCAGCAGAAGCACCAGCTTTAGCAAATATTGGTAACAAACGTAAAGAAGGAGAAGGATTCCACCTTTGGTTGGAAAGAATGCCATTGTTGTTAACCGTATTATCACTGTGTACCATTTCAATAGGAAGTATGGTGGAGATTATCCCTACCCTATCTCTTAAGAAAAGTGTTCCTACTATATCAGCAGTAAAACCTTATTCTCCACTTGAATTGGAAGGTAGAGACATTTATATCCGTGAAGGATGTAATGCATGTCACTCTCAGATGATCAGACCGTTCAGGGATGAGATTACAAGATTCAACGGTAAAAACGGACAGTACTCTAAAGCAGGGGAATTCATCTATGACAGACCATTCTTATGGGGGTCTAAAAGAACCGGACCGGATTTACATAGAGAAGGAGGTAAAAACCCAAGTTCTTGGCACTACAAACACATGTATAACCCAAGATCTACATCCGCAGGTTCTATTATGCCACGTTACCCTTGGTTGATCGCTACTAACCTGGACAGATCTAAAATGGTAGACAAAATGAAGCTGATGAAGAATACATTCGATGTTCCTTATACAAAGGCTCAAATTGATTCTGCAGACCAGTGGGCGAATAACCAATCGGCAAAAATTGTAAAAGATATCTTCTCGGAAGCAAATGACTTGAAAGAGGCATACGCTAAGAGACCTCAGGGAGAATTAGAGAAAAAAGAAATTGTAGCTCTTATTTCTTACCTACAGAGATTAGGAACTGATATCAAAACAACAGAAATCAAAACAGCAAGTAATAACTAACATTAAAATGTTCATATGATTCCTCAGAACTTTAAAGATATATTATCCAATACAGAAAATGCTGGTTTCTACCAGACCCTGGCTCTAATTTTCTTTATGCTGTTCTTCGTTGCTTTGATAATCTATGTTTTTAGCAAGCCTAAAAAGTATTACAAAGAAGAAGAAGAGGCACCACTTGGGGATGATGAAGATGACGATTTTAATTTAAAAAATTAAACTATTTTTTATGAAACAAAGAACACCTGTTGTCGTAAACATCTTGATAATAATTGGACTTTTAATAGTTTTTTATTATTTATTTGTACAGAGCTACGCATTCCTGGCTTCACCTTATTTCTGGGGAACAGTAGTGATCGCTGGTATCTTGGCATACATCCATAGTTCGATTGGAGATTTGATTGAGAACAACAAATTCAAAAAACTATCTCCTGAAGAAAAAGCAGCTTATTTAGCTGAAAAGAAAGTTCCTTTCTTAAGAAGAATGTATGATGCAGCCTTCAAAAAGCAATCTGAAACTGAAGAAAAGGATATCCTTATCGACCACGGTTTCGACGGAATTATGGAATTGGATAACCAATTACCGAAATGGTGGGTAGGTTTATTCTATTTTGGGACTGCTTTTTGTATTGTATATATTGCCGCTTATTCATTTACAGATTTCGCTCACCCGTTAAGCGAATATGAAAAAGAATACAAAGAGCAATTGGCAAGTATTGAAGAATATCAAAAAACTCAGCCTCCTGTAACAATTGAAACAGCTAAATATTCAGCTGATAATATCGCAGAAGGTAAAGAATTATTCAAAACAAACTGTGCATCTTGTCATAAAGAAGACGGTAGTGGAGGTATCGGGCCAAACCTTACTGATAACTATTGGATCAACCAACCGGAGAAGACTTTATTCAAGAATGTTTTCCATATGGACTGGAATGGTTCTCCTACTAACCCGGCGATGAGAGCCTTTGGTAAAAACGGAGAAGTTTCAGGTGCCGAAATTGAGAAGATTGCAGCGTATGTATATCACATCAACCAAGAGCAACCACCGGTGACTCAGGCTCAGGGAGGAGCAGCTCCTCAAGGAACTGAAGCACATTGGGAAAAAGAATAATTTAAGAAATTAGAAACATATGAAAAAAACATAATTTGTTATTAACTAAAAAATAGTAACGAATTATGTTTTTTCTTTTTTAAATAAACCTAGTACAATATGTCAGACATAGAAGAAATAGAAGCAAGAGGCGGACAGGGGCAAGTTCTGGACCCTGAAACTTACAGAGATTCTATTGGGACAATGGAGCAATCCGGAAAAAGAAGATGGGTGTTCCCAAGAAAACCAAAAGGGAAATACACCAACTACAGAAACCTTGTAAGCTACGCTTTACTCATTATTTATTTTTCACTGCCATTTATCAAGATCAATGGCAACCCATTGTTGTTATTTAATGTTATAGACAGAGAATTTTTCATCTTTGGCCAGCCCTTCTATCCACAGGACTTTTTTATTCTTACTTTAGGTGCCATCGCATCTTTAATCTTTATTATTGTTTTTACGATTGCATTCGGAAGAATTTTCTGCGGGTGGATATGCCCTCAGACAATTTTTATGGAATCGATCTTCCGTAAAATAGAATATCTGATTGAAGGTGACCGAAACAGGCAGATGAAGCTGGACAGACAGGAGTGGAATAGTGAGAAAATCTGGAAAAGAAGCTTAAAATGGTCTGTTTATATTATTATATCACTTATTATCACTCACTTTATGTTTATGTATATTGTGGGTTATGAGGAAGTATTTAAAATTGTCTCTGAAGGGCCATTTGCCCATCCTACCAATTTTATTGTAATGATTCTCCTTACAGCAGCCTTTTATTTTGTATTTGCATGGTTCAGAGAACAGGTATGTACGCTGGTTTGTCCTTATGGCAGACTTCAGGGTGTATTGATTGATAAAGACACGATCAATGTTTTCTACGATTTTAAAAGAGGGGAAAACAGATCAAAATGGAGAAAAGGAGAAGACAGAAAAGCGGCAGGCAAAGGAGATTGTATAGACTGTCACCAGTGTGTAGTGGTATGTCCTACCGGAATTGATATCCGTGACGGACAGCAGCTGGAATGTATTAACTGTACAGCATGTATTGATGCCTGTGATGAAGTAATGGAAAAAGTAGGCCTTCCGAAAGGCCTGATAAGATATGCTTCTGAAAATGAAATTGAGCAGGAAACTAAGTTCAAGTTCACTGGAAGAATGAAAGGATTCTCCATATTCCTATTCCTATTGGTTGGGTTCCTGGGCTATCTCCTTTATAGCCGCGGTGAAATGGAAGCAAAATTCATTAAACCTGCAGGCAGTACATTCTTTGTAAGGGATGGAAAAATTACCAATACTTATAATTATACTTTCCTTAATAAAACAAACGATAAGAAAATTGTAACCATAAAAGTCATCAATCCTGCCCATGGGGAGATTATTTATAGTGGATCAAGCAAAATACAGGTAGACCGGGATAAAATTTCTAAGGGAACAGTTAATATCAGCTTCCCTGAAGATGAAATGAAGCTATCTAAGCAGAATATTACCATTGGTGTTTATGATATGAAAGGCAAGCTTATTGATTCCTATCAGACCTATTTTGAAGGACCTTTCAAACTACAATTTTAATTTTCAGGAAACCTCAGGGATTCAAAAGAATATTAATCAAGGGGGATTTAAGTATCATAAAAGACAAATAAAAAAAATACGGAAAAAATGAAGAACTTTAGTTGGGGACATGGTGTTGTAATCGCATTATTTGCATTCATCGTTTTTATATTATCCATGTTGTTTCTTTTCCCGAACGGGCAGAAGAATTCTGAAATGGTTACTGATAATTATTATGAAGAGGAGCTACAATACCAGGATGTAATTGATGCTAAGAAAAAGGCTGACAATCTGCAGGAAAAACCTGTATACAGCCAGGATGCCAATGGAATAAAAATCACTTTTCCAAAAGATTATAACAATTCTAATGCAACGGCAAAATTTGTTTTAAACAGAACCGACGATCAGAATTTAGATATCAAAAAATCTGTGCAGCTTGATGCTGACCACAGTTTCGTAATACCTGCACAGGTATTGAAAATGGGTAATTATACCTTAAGACTGAGCTGGACAAAAGATAAAGCAGACTACAGAATGGATTATGATGTAATATGGAAATAGGACTTATCATATCAGCTATTGCTTTAGGCTTTGCTTCCGGTTTTCACTGTATCGGAATGTGTGGTCCTATTGCCTTATCCATGGGACTCACAAAAAAGCAGGCAGCTAATTTCTATCTTCAAAATCTCACCTACCAATTCGGAAGGATATTTACCTATTCTTTATTAGGAGCTCTTCTGGGGATTATTGGACAGGGTTTTGAGATGGCAGGATTTCAGAAATACCTGACGATTACCGCAGGGGTTCTGTTGATTATTATGGCTGTATTCTCTTTTGGGGGAAAAGATTTTGCTTCAAAAATCCCTTTTCTCTCTAAGTTTTTATATTCTGTAAAGTCAAATTTAGGAAGACTGCTTCAAAAGGCAGATTACCGTTCCAGATTTACAACAGGTATTCTTAATGGTTTTCTACCATGCGGAATGGTTTATATGGCTTTAACGGCCAGCCTGGCAGGCGGAGGAATATGGCAGGGAGCCGCGTACATGGCTTTATTTGGTTTAGGAACCCTACCGTTCATGTTTGCTATTGTTTTAGCCGGAAATCTCATGAATCAAGCCTTTAGAATAAAAGTTTTAAAAGCTGTTCCCGTGATCATGATTATCCTAGGAGGATTATTCATTCTGAGAGGCCTGGAACTGGGAATACCTTACGTTTCCCCTAAAGCAGAAGCCATGACCATATCCAAAGATCCCAATGGAGCCGTAAACTGCCATTAAAAAAAAAAGAATAAAATAACTCGATGTTAATTCAAGACATTGATAATCCAATAAAGTTTTCAAAGAACCAAAAATTCAGCATACATAAAAGGTTAATTTTTTTTTTTTCATGTGCATTAATTAAGAGGTTCAATATAACCATACCATAGAGAATGATTAATATCAAAGAACATAGTGTTAATTTCTCTGTTAAACCATTTATAGTCCGGATCTTTAGAATAGCCAGGATTATTGACTGCTACAAACCGAATAACTCCTCCTTTTACAGTTTTGTATAAGTCATAGACCTGAAATTTATCAAAATTGTATCGGGAAAAAAATTGATTTTCATCTTCTTTATGTTTAACCGTAGTATACAATTTTTTTACGTCTTCAATGTTCATGTCTTTATAAAAAAAACCTAAAATATTTGAAAACGTAGGCTGGTTGTTATACATAAACAGAAATTGTTCACCATTCTTTTTAGGAACCTTGTAATGCAGTAGTTTGTGCATTTCAGAATTTTTAAAAAAAATATACTGTTTATCTATTTTTTTAAACCGATAATCTCCATAGGTATAGAATGGTATATTTTGTTTTCCGTTATCAAAGGTTAAAACAAATTTATCATACTTATCCGGGTGGTCGGTTTCTACCTTTTGCTGTCCATTAAAATAATAATAATTTTTACAGCTTATAAATGAAAGCAGGACTATTACTGCTATTATTTTAACTAAACCATTCACTTCTACTTGTTTCTCACAAATATAGAAAAATATAACTCCCTATAAAAGGAATAATAATTATTTATTATGTTGATACCCTTTTTTAGAAAACTAATAAAAATTAAAAAACAGAAAATTCGTAACAAACAAAAGAAGGTGCATCACAACTAGACAATGGGTAATCGTTTAAACGAAAACCCTTCTCATAAAGGAGTACAGGAAAATTCCATAAAAAAGGCCGTTCTCACGAGTGTGAGGCGGCCTCTTCTTTTTATGAATAAAAATATTCTAGTTAATAGTATCAAATCTCGCGTATTCAGCGATCTTCTTAGGAAGTTTAATTCCTTCTGCCGTCTGATTGTTTTCAAGCAATGCAGCCATAATTCTTGGCAACGCCATCGCGGATCCGTTTAAGGTGTGAACCAACTGAGACTTTCCGTCTGCTTTATAACGGCATTTCAGTCTGTTAGCCTGGAATGTTTCAAAATTAGAAACAGAGCTTACCTCCAACCACATTTCCTGAGCAGCACTCCATACTTCAAAATCGTAGGTCATGGCAGAAGCAAAACCTGTATCACCACCACAAAGTCTTAATACTCTGAAAGGCAGTTCAAGATCGGTAAGAATTTCTTTGATGTGCTCTACCATTTCTTCTAAAACAGCATAAGAATTTTCAGGCTTCTCAATTCTTACAATTTCCACTTTCTCGAATTGGTGAAGGCGGTTCAGCCCTCTTACATGAGCTCCGTAGCTCCCCGCTTCTCTTCTGTAGCATTGAGAGAAAGCCGTATTTTTAATGGGAAGATCTTTTTCTTCAAGCAATATATCACGGTAAAGATTCGTTACAGGAACCTCTGCCGTTGGAATCAAATATAATTTATCTTCGTTGATATAATACATCTGTCCCTCTTTATCAGGCAACTGACCTGTTCCAAATCCTGATGCTTCATTTACAACGTGAGGAGGATTTACTTCCGTATATCCCTTATCCACATTTTTATCCAGGAAATACTGCACCAAAGCTCTCTGTAATCTGGCTCCTTTCCCCAGATAGACAGGGAAACCGGCACCCGCAATTTTTACTCCCAATTCAAAATCAATCAGGTTATATTTTTTTGCCAGCTCCCAGTGAGGGATAGCCCCTTCGCCAAGACCTTCCACTGTATGAGACTGGAAAATAATTTCGTTATCATCTGCTGAAGCTCCACTCTTTACCAATTCATTTGGGATATTGGGAAGCTGGTATAGAATATCCAATAAAGCTGTTTCTTTTGCTTCTAACTGAATTTTCAATTCTGAACTCGACTCTTTGTACTGTGCTGTTTTAGATTTTGCCGATTCCGCTTCTTCTCTCTTTCCTTCCTTCATCAAAAGTCCTATTTCTTTGGAGATTTTGTTGATCTCGGAAAGCTGGGAATCTAATTCAAACTGGATTCTTTTTCTTTCTTCGTCAGCAGCGATAGCCTCGTCTACCAACTCAAGATTTTTGAATTGTCTTTTTTTAAGACCTTCTAAAACGCGCTCTTTATTGTCGCGTAAAAAATTGACTTGTAACATTTTATTGAGATGTTAAATATTAGAAAGTTAGCTTCAATAAACTAACAATTGTACAAATTTAAAATTATTTTGTGATAGTAAAGGTATTTATCGAATTTGGTTGATCCGCTTCTTTTGAAAATTGCAGCACATCATTGTAATATACTTTAGATACCTGGAATAAAGTGGGTGTTTTACGGTACTCAATTCTTAATCTATCTGTAATAGTATCCGCTACATTATTCACTGTTTTTATTAAACCCAGAGTCATTACAGAATAATAAGAATTACCTGTACCCGGATTGTCCGGACTTACAGAATCCAGTCTTTTTCTTTTGGCACCGGCAATATATTCCATATAAAATGTAGAATCAGCTGTCATTCTCAGTGGAATACTGACGGGAGAAATATCTCTGTCTCCTAAACTGTCGTTCACCGAATATCCACTGAATGATCCTGGTTTTTTGCTATTCAACAAATCCTGCCCTGCACCGTTAACCATATAAATATTCATGATCTGATCAATCCTTTGTAAAGATTCATCATCACTTTTACAACTTAAAAGTGCGAAAGCCATAACCCATATTCCAAAAACAATATTTCTCATTCACAACAAAGATAAAATATTAATCTTTAGACTCCTTCTTTATTTCTCAAAATATTTCTGGTACCACAACTCAAAAGTCACCAGCTGCCAGATTTTTACCCAGTCATATTCATTTTCCAAATGATTCCACCATTCATCGATGACTTCTGTTTTGAAAAAATTTCTTTTTTTAAGGCTCTCAAGATTTTCAACAATAAAATTTCTGATTTTTTCTTCATTCTTAATAAAATGGTTCAGAGGAAAAGAAAAACCTCTTTTTGTCATATTCAAAACTTCGGAAGGAAGATATCTTTCGGCTGTTTTCCGTAATAAGGGCTTATTCTGAATCCCATTAAACCTGAAACGCTCCGGTAAAACGGCAACATAATCTATCAACCGGTTGCTGAGATAGGGATAACGAAATTCCACCCCATATTTCATGGCACTCAGGTCGTCTCTGAAAACATGGTGAGACGACAGAGAATATTTCATATCATATTCAAAATAGCCTGAATAATTTTTAGATTCTGATAAATGATACCTTGTAAGATCTGAATCAATATTTCTGAAAATGTCTGGTCTTATTATATTTTTTGCTTCAAAGGGGGCCATACTTATCTGGCTCTGGCGGAAAAAATCAAACATAAAATCCTGAGAAAAGTAATTTTTCACCTTTCTGGAAAAAGGATCTTTCGTAACAATAAAATGTCTGGTGAAGTTAAAATTCTTCATCAAAAGCCATTTTTTAAGTTTCAATGTATGGGAATAGCCTCCAAAAAGTTCATCTGCCCCATTTCCGCTCAACACTACTTTTATATCATTATCTTTTGCATATTTTGCAGCATTGATCAGTACTTCAAGACTACAGTAAGGTTCTTCAAAATGCTGTATATTTTCTTTTAACTGGTCTAAGATATCTTCATCATTTACTTTTTCAACCTTATGTGAGACTCCAAAGTGCTCAGCTGCCAGAGAAGCGTTCTGTATCTCCTCTTCAGAAAAAGGATAGGAAATAGTGTATGTACTGATATTGGCATTAAAAAGTTTTGATTTCGAGGCAATTAACGTAGAATCAATGCCCCCACTCATCATGACTGCTACAGGAACATCTGCATATAGCTGCTCCGATATGCTTTCAGACAGCAAATGATCTATAGTTTTTACAGCTTCTTCTTCAGAAATATTCTGTTCGGTCTTTAAAGGCAGTTTCCAAAATTTTTCAGTCGTTATTTTCTGATCTCTTAAACTAATGGTCATCACAGAAGCCGGTTCTACAGAAAAAATCCCCTTAAAACAGGTTTTCGGAGCTAATGTTGTCTGAAAAAGAAAGTTAGTATATACTCCATCCCAATTGATTTCAGCCGCTACCAGCTCATTTTTCAAAATGGCCTTTATTTCTGAGGCCCAAACTATGCCCTGTTCACTTTGATGATAGAAAAGGGGTTTCATTCCTACTCTATCTCTGCCCAAAATAAGCTTCTTTGCGCTGAGATCAACAATGCAGAGTGCAAACATTCCATCCAGCTTTTCAAACATGCCAGTTCCCCATTCCTGATAAGACTTCAGCAGTACTTCAGTGTCAGAGGAGCCTTCAAAGTGATATCCTACTATACGGAGTTCTTCCCTGAGTTTTCTGAAGTTGTAAATCTCCCCATTGAAAGTAATCACCACCTGCTCATTTTCAGTAAGCATAGGCTGATGCCCTTTTTCAGAAAGATCAATGATAGAAAGTCTTCGAAATCCTAAAGCAATGTCTGAGCTATCATCTTCCAAAATGGGAAACTGCTCTTTTATTTTTGGAGTGGAATCATTGCCGGAAAAAGATGTTCCTTTTTTTATATCAGAAAGCCAAAAGCCCTCATCATCCGGTCCCCGATGCTTAATGGCCTGATTCATCTCTAAAATATTTTTAGAGGAAATACTTTTATGAAATGAATAATAACCGCTGATTCCGCACATATTAGATCTTAATAGTTGTAAAAATAGGAAAATGACTTTATTTGCTGGCCACAAGGACCTATTTCTTTATAAATTTTGATTTTAAAAGATAGATCTCTTCTTTTGAGATCATAAAATCACTCAATTTAAATTCTGTAGAACGGTAAAACTTCCGGAATAACAGGAATGAAGAAGCCAAATAAGAAAATGTGGTCACAAAACACGCCCCCCAAATTCCCCATCTCGGTATAGCTATAAAAGAAAAAAGAACCGTAATGACCAACCCTACAATTGACTTCACGTTCAGTATTTTAAGTTCTCTGATCCCTGAAAAATAATATCCGATCATATCACTTATCGCTATGGCAAAAATACCGGGAAATAAAAGAAGCATTATTTCTTTGGTATTCCTGAATTCCCTTCCAAAGATCATTTCATAGACCTGGGCGGGAATAATAACGATTCCCAGAACAAAGCCCACCATGAGGATAAAGGTCAGCTTGAGTGAAGATTTCGTTTTTTCTATAGATTCTTCCCTGCTTTTACTGTTGACAACATCAGAATATAAAACAACAGCAATACTTCTGGTAATCGTCCATATTGCTTCTGAAAAGGTAATCCCGATCGAAAAGATCCCTACACTTGCTATTCCCTCAAAATGTTCGAGGAAATAAAATGAAAGCCTGTAGTTCAGAAACTGGACAAATGCACTCAATTGTGTTTTCCAGCCATATTCAAACATATTCCTTGAAACCTCTTTTGAAAATGATATTTCTGAAATACTGCATTTTCTGATAATTTGAAAAAAGCTGGTAAAAAATAAAAGTCCCAGACATCCAATCTGGGCAAGGAAATACACAGAAACATCTTTACTATTGAAAAGATAGATGAAAATTCCAATAAAGACAATATGTACCAGCTGTTGTAAAACTGTATATATATTAAACTTTCTGATATTCTGTGTCCCAACAAACAAATTAATATTCGTTGATAACAGTGAAGAAAAAACTGAGATGCCGATAAGATAGGGAAGATAGCCACTCTGAATTGAGGCTAAACTAAAAGCAAGAGGAATTACTATACCTGTCACAAGTGACCATAAATAGGCATATAGCAACACTTTTTCAATCTTAAACTTTGAAGCAAAATAAGAAGTACTGCTGCCTGAAAAGATACTGCTGAAAAAGCTTACTGCGGCAGCATTGGCAATGACAATGGAAATAGTTCCCTTTCCCTCACTTCCCCACATATTCGTGGAAAAAATAACCAAACCGAAACTCAGGATCAGAATCAGGAAGCGCGAAATAAAGGTTTTAATAACAGTAAGCTTCATGGTTATTATTTTTCGATAGCTTTTTTTACAAAATTAGCAAATGAATCACGAATAGCTCCCCAATTGTATTTTTCCTTAAATTCTTTTCTGGCATTGAATGCGTGGGCATCATACAGCTCAGGGTTTGTCACATACTGTATGATGATTTCTGCAATCTGTTCCGTATTCTGAGGGTCTACAAGGCTTCCAAATGAAAGATTTCCCATATGTTTCCTGATTCCCTTCAGACGAGAATAAATTACAGGCTTTCCGGCTCCCATAAAATAAAACAACTTGATGGGAAGAGAGTGATTATTCTCAAAATTGATTTCCCTGAGGTCAAAGCAAATGTCAGCATCGGAAAATGCTTCTGTAAATTTCTCAAAAGAAACAGGTTCTTTAATTTCAATCTCATCAAACGCATATTTTTTAAGCAAAGCTGAAAAATGCACTTCATCACTTTCCTGTCTCGTTGACCCTACAATAAGGATTTTAAGTCTAAGCTGAGGAAGCTTATTTCTTACCCGATCAGCTGCTTTAAAGAAATTATCAATCCCTTTATCTTTTGAGATCATCCCTGTATAACAAAGGGTAATATTACCAGGCTCAAGTTTTTTTATACTTTCCCTGATATACATTTCATCCGGATAATAAGGAAGGACCATTTGTTTTTTAAACCCAAATAAATAGCCTAAAGGAAATTTCTTTGTAGTTTCTCCAAAAATAAAATGAGTACTGAGGAAACCGGCATACAGCTGAATCAGAAAAAATTTTGCTGCCTGAATGATCTTAACAGGAAATTGATAGACTTCAAGCATAGACATGGCAGGATACCATTCCGTAATATCATAAATACAGCTGATTCTATGCTTTTTTACAAACTTTCCGGAGGCAATTACTGCCAGAGGCTCTGAGCAGATAATACCATCCGGCTGAAAGGCCCGACAGACATCCCGGAATATTTTTATTTTCGTCTCTATGCTTTCTTCTAAAGCAGAATACGCCTCAATATCAATCCCGTCAAGAAATCCTTTATAATCTGTGTACAGACTGCAGATTTTAACGGTATACCCTTCATCTCTGAGAGCTTTAGCCTGATGATAAAAAATCCTGTCATCATCATATCGGTGTGAAGTCGTTAAAAAAAGTACTTTTGGCATTAGCAATTACTGAGTCTTTACAAAGATACATTAAAACAAAAAAGTGGAAATACATTCCACTTTCTGATTGATTACCGTGTTTCTTTAAACACTTATTTTATAGAAGCCGCCCAGCTTTTTTCCAAAGGTAAAAGGAAGTGGCTCAGGAAATCAAGGTAGGTATTTTTAGAGAAGTCAAAAACCTGGATATCTGTTGAAAGTTCTCCATTTCTCAATTGGGATTTAAAATCCTGAAGTTTTAATGTTTTTACCTCTCCGTTGTCTACAAAGCTGGCTTTCATTCTGTCGAAAAGTCCCAGTTGATATTCTTCATCAATTTCTCTCATAATCTTACCCAATGCGTCAATACTGCATCCTGAAGCCATTTCTTTTTCTTCATCTACACAGATGATGATAAACTGATTTTTTTCAATCTTAAAAGAAGAAGAAAGTGCTTTTCCATGGGCTGCCCATGTTGCAAGGAAGTCAAACAATTTTTCAGTAATTGCTTTTGCTTCTTTGGTTTCAAGAGGCCTTGAAGCCGGGTATATAATAACTCTGTAGTCGTTAGTTTCTACAATATTGGATTCTTCTATTTTCATATGTACGTATTTTTAATCCCATATGCTGTTATCATTGCCGCCTTTTTCTGTTGACAGGAAAGTTGGGTTAAATGACGACTTCATATGCTATCAATTTAAGTATCAAAATTAAGAAATATTCTTGAGTTGATCACAAATAAAAACTCAAGCCAAAGCCTGAGTTTATATTTGTATTGTATATAAAGGACCTATAAATCCTCTGCCTCAGCAAGAAGTTCTACAATATCCTTTACGGCAACTTCTGTATTTTTATTAAAATGTTTTACTCCATCTGTCATCATTGTATTACAGAAAGGACATCCTGTAGCAATCACTTTAGGTTCAAAAGATAAGGCTTCTTCTGTACGCTCAATATTGATGTCTTTATTTCCTTTTTCAGGTTCTTTAAACATCTGTGCCCCTCCGGCACCACAACAAAGACCGTTTGTTTTGCAACGCTTCATTTCCACAAGCTCTGCATCCAGTTTTTCAAGTAATAGTCTTGGCGCTTCATACTCGTCGTTGGCTCTTCCCAGGTAGCACGGATCATGAAAGGTAATTTTCTTTCCTTTAAATGCACCGCCTTCAATCTTTAGTCTTCCTTCTTCCATTAATGTTTTAAGGAACTGGGTATGGTGAACCACATCAAAGTGTCCGCCAAGGCTTGGATATTCATTTTTAAGGGTATTAAAACAGTGCGGGCAAGCCGTTACTATTTTTTTCACCTCATATGCATTCAATACTTCAATATTGGTAAGGGCCATCATCTGAAAAACGAATTCGTTTCCAGCTCTTTTTGCAGGGTCTCCGGTACAGCTTTCTTCCTGTCCCAGCACTGCAAATTCAACTCCTATTTTATTTAATATTTTGCAAAATGCTTTTGTAATTTTTTTGGCGCGGTCATCGAAACTTCCAGCACATCCAACCCAAAATAAAACTTCCGGGGATCTTCCTTCGGCAGCATATTCTGCCATTGTTTTAATTTGCATTTTCTTTTTGTTTAATTAATAAGTTAGCATAGTATTCCTTTGCCTTTTTCATGACCTCCACAGGGACTATAGAAACATATAAAGGATTGGCTTCGTCATAATTCAGATACTTCCAGGTATTTGATGTTGTTTTATCATTGAGGGCAAGGATCATACTTTGCTTACTCATTTCCAGGGTCGTATCATTTATAAATTTCGCCTCCATTCCCTGAGCCTCCATCATTCCCAGCACCATCTTCTTTTTATCATCATCGAACTTTTCCTTTAAAAATGTCATTTTCATTTTCATGGGATAGCTGCTGAACGCATATTTTGTATTATCTGCGGTGGTAAAGATATCAGAAACATTAAATGTAGTCTGATCTGTATCTACCATTTCTATTTCAAATTCATCATTCTTCTCAAACATTTTTTTGAAGCCATCGATCATTGTTTGTTTATCAATTTTTTCAAATATTGCCGGATGAGTCATATTCACCATTCCATCATAATCTTTCTTTTGAAATAAAGATATGAAAGACCGTGAATCTTCAAGAATTTTCTTCTGATCAGCCGATTGAGCCCATAGAAAACCTGAACATAAGAACAGAAATATGTAGATTAGCTTTTTCATGATTTAATCATTTGCCCAGTTCAAACGGTCCGCCTGGTTATATTGCCATGGCGCTGCATTATTTTCTACATTGGTCATCATCAGATTCAGTTCCTGCGGTGCAGCCGACTGTTCCATTACCAGGAATCTCCTCATATCAAAAATAATGGAAAGTGGATCTAATAATACAGGGCAAGCTTCTGTACAGGCATTACAGGTAGTACAGGCCCAAAGTTCTTCTTTTGTGATATAATCATTCAACAACTTTTTACCGTCGTCAACAAATTTTCCGTTTTTATCTATATTTTTTCCTACTTCTTCCAATCGGTCTCTTGTTTTCATCAGGATTAATCTTGGAGAAAGCTTTTTACCCGTAATATTAGCCGGGCAAACAGAGGTACAGCGTCCACATTCTGTACAAGAATAGGCATTAAGCAATTGTACCTGATTCAGATCAAATATATCTTCTGCACCAAATTTAGAGGGAGCAGCATCCGCCTCTCCTTCTGCCGGAGCAGCATAAGGGTCTGCATTAGGATCCATCATTAATTTGATTTCCTTAGTTACAGATTCAAGATTGTTGAATTTTCCTTTTTTATCAAGATTGGCAAACCATGTACTTGGGAAGGCCAGGATAATGTGTAAATGTTTTGAATAGTAAAGATAGTTCATGAAGAAAAGGATCCCTACAAAATGGAACCACCATGCCGCTTTCTCTGTAAAGAAAAGAAAACCGTCACTAAAGCCTCCTAAAACAGGTGCTAAAAAGGTAGAACTGATGGGGAAACTTCCATGCTCAGGAAGAAGGCCTCTCTGTTGCAAAACCCAATCTGCACCGTTCATCTTAAAGAAAGCCACCATTAGGGCAAATTCTATAATAAGAATCCAGTTAGCATCTTGTTTTGGCCATCCGAAAAGTTCTTTCATAGTTAATCTTTTAACCCCATAAAAGTTTCTTCTGATAAAGAATACAACCACTCCGATCACTACAAGGAGTGCCAGAATTTCCAATGTTGCAGTAAAGAAATTATAAAATCCATGTCCGAAAACCGAAGCCAGAAAACGGTGGGTTCCGAATACTCCGTCCACTACAATTTCTACAAGTTCGATATTAATAATAACAAAACCTACATATACAAAAAGGTGCAATATCCCTGCAACAGGGCGTTTTACCATTTTGCTCTGCCCCATAGCCACTTTTGCCATGGTACTCCAGCGCTCGGATTTCCTGTCATTTCTGTTGATTTCATGCCCGAGCCTGATATTTCTGTAGATCTTCTGCAGGCTTTTAGCAAACAAGCCAAACCCAGCCACTAATAAAATCAGGAAAATAATGTTATCGATGTACTGCATAGGACGTATTAGTCTTTATTATTTTTACCAAAAACCGAGAAATTAATATATCTCTTAGGATTCGCTTTCATATCTTCAATCAATGAATTCAGATTCAATGATGCTGAATTCAGATTATTATAAAGTTGTTCATCTTTCATTAGTTTTCCTAAACTTCCTTCACCTTTATCTATTCCACCAATTACCTGATTCAGCTTACCTACCGTGGTATCCAAATTGGCAATTGTTGCATTTAATTGTTTGGTATCAATGCTTTGTGCTAAGTTTCCATATTTATCTAAGGTTACTTTTCCACTCTGCATGGTAAGGCTTGCATCGTCCAATACTTTCTGAAGCTTAGGATCGTTATGCCCTACCAGAGTATTTACACTTCCTGCTGTAGTCTGCAATGCCCCTACCGTTTTATTCAGATTGGTTAACAGAGCCCTGATTTCAGCTCTATTCTGAGCATCAAAGATCTGATTGGCATTAGTCATCAGAGAATCTACCCTGTGTAATACCACCTGTAGCTGATCTTTAACCGGACCTACCTGAGAAGAAAGACTTCCCATCATCCCCAATTTAAAAGCTCCCTTCAAGGTATCCCCATCTTTTGCAGTAGGACCGCCATACACAAGGTTCACTCTCATTTCTTTACCGGACATTAATCCCGGTTCAAAAATTTCCAGCATTGAATTTTTTGAAAACTCAAACTTGTTGTCCACTGTAATTTTGACAACAAAGCTAATTTTACCCTCTTTTGTTGTCTGAGGAATAATCTTATCCACCTGTCCTACTTTCAGACCGTTGATAGACACTGCTGAAGATTGCGCAAGGCCTTCCACATTGTCATATTTTGCGTAAAATATATTATCGGTAGTAAAAAGGCTTTTCCCTTTCATGAATTGAAACAACACTACAAAGCCTACGATAGCTAGAAGTGTGATCACACCAGCTTTTAATTCTTTACTGAACTTCACTTGCTAATTTTTTTCTAATAAGCAAATATAGTACATTTTAAATAAATCTTTTCGGTTATTATTCTGCGTTAAATACAAAAAAAGCGACAAAAAAATTTGTCGCTTTTATATTGTTGAAATTTAATTTCTTATTGTTGCTGATTTCCTACCTTATTCCAGATCTCAATTCTATAATCTTCGATTTCAGAATTATCCTGAAGACTCTTTAGCCAAGCCTGTCCGAACATTCCTGCATTTCTCTGTGTAATAGATTCTGTGAACTGTTTAAGATCTCCAGGCTGCTTGTTTATTGTTTCTGATTTTTTGATCAGAACATACACTCCTGTTCCTCCTTCAACCGGCTTAGAAAGCTGACCTTTCTTCACTCCAAATGCAGCACCAGCCACCTTAGGTTCCATAGCACCTGCTACTGAAGGGTTCAATAGGTTCACCTGAGCTGATTGTTTTGAAGAAGCAAACATTGTAGCAATCTGATCTAAGCTAGAAGCTTTAGCTCCTGCAATTTTATCAGAAATCTGTTTTGCCGCCAATTTATTTTTAACAATCACTTCAATCTGATCTCTTACAGATTCCGGATCAGCAAGTCCGGCTTCCTGTTTTCCGTTCAGGTATACTACAATTTTGTCCCCTGTTCCGTCTACAGTAAATAATTCTGTATCTCCTTTAGTTCTTTTCTTATCAAAAGCCCAGGTTAAGATCTCAGCGTCTTTTTCAGTACCTAAGCCCTGAAGCTGGCCTTCAAATCTTTTTGCTGCTTTTGGATTGGAGAACTGATAATTACCTTTCTTAGCAATGTTCACAAAATCGTTGAAAGATTTCCCTTGAACCTGCTGAATGAATTTTCTTGATTTCTTATCTGTTTCAGCTTCTGTAGCATCTGAAGCTTTAATTGCCTTTACTAAATTAGCAACCTGATACCCCATTGATCCGGATTTTTTATCTTCAATATTGATGATATGGTAACCGAACTGCGTTTCTACTACCCCTGTAGCTCCTTTAGGATTATTGGCAAGGTAAGTAAGGAATTCCGGAACGAAAGGTGTTTCTGGAGTTGTCCATCCTAAACTTCCTCCTTGTGCTGCAGAGTTTGGATCATTAGAAAGCTTAAGGAATTCTGTAAATTTAGCAGGAGTTGCTTTTACAATAGCCCCGATAGAGTCTGCCAATTTCTTAGCCTGCTCCTTAGATCTTGTTACGCCTTCTCCGGCAGGGCTTCCTTTGAAAGCAATAAGAATATGTCTTGATAATGTAGAATCTGAAGTCTTTTTACCAACAAGTTTAGACACTACATAGAAATCCTGTTCTTTATACGGACCAAAAGTCTGCCCTATGGCTGCAGTAGCAATCTGGCTCTGTATAGTAGCCGGCAACTGAGTAGGT
This sequence comes from Chryseobacterium sp. WG23, assembly GCF_024586575.1. Lineage (NCBI taxonomy): Bacteria > Pseudomonadati > Bacteroidota > Flavobacteriia > Flavobacteriales > Weeksellaceae > Chryseobacterium > Chryseobacterium sp. WG23. Next base: position 264,997 of record NZ_JALCZE010000003.1, on the reverse strand, counting down.
TTCATATACTGAGGATTGAAAGGCATATCAGAGTTTGCCATTACAAACATAGAGTCATTCTTCGTATTCTGGAAGTTTTCTGTACCTCCGCTGGCATCACTACCTACTGAGTATAATTTTGTAATTTCTTTCAATGCTGCGGCATCATCTGCTGCGCTAGGCTTAGATGGGAAAAATACAATCCCGATATTTCTGCTAGGCTCAGCTTTGAACATTACAGCATGCTGCTTAATATAATTAGCAAGATCTTCCGTTGTAACATTAATTTTAGTTTTCTGAAGGTAAGCCGCATAGTCTACTTTCACAAAGTCGATATCTGCAAGCTGGTCTCTCTGCTTCATCAATTCTTCAGCCTCTTTCTTACCTGTAGTAATCCCTGCTGAAATATTGCTGAACACCTGTCTGGCCATCAGTCTGTATTCAATTGTTTTTCTTGTCTTTAACCATTGAGCATACCCCTGAGGGTTAGCACTCTGTAATGTTTCGATTTCTTTTTTAAGCTCTTGAGTTTTAAAGTTACCCTTTTCATCAAAAAACTGTTTATTCTGAGCAAACATCTGATCATACTGAATCTGGTTCCAGAAATAATCATCAGTCATTTCAAAGCCCAATTTCTCGAACTGCTGTTTGATAAGTTTAGATTGCACCAATAATTGCCAAGCCTGCTCTTCAAGACCGGTCTTTGGACCACCTTGTTGTTCAGCCTGTTGCTGCAGTACGAAAAGTTGATCGTTAAACTCTTCGCGGGTAATTTTTTCACCATTTACTTTTCCTAAAATGTCAGGATTTTTACCAAAAACCTTGTCGATACTGTCTGGGTTAACCAAAAACGCTAAAAGCGCTAAGGCTATTACTCCCATTAAAAGCCAAGGCTTACTCCTAATTTGTCCTAAAATTGCCATTTTATAAATTATAGTTTTTTATCAGTTTGCGAAAATACACATTTTTAAGAAATTACAGAAATAGAAGTGCTTTATTTTAATTTTTAATCATCAAGTTTATTTAAAAAAGGAAATTTTGACCATATTTTTTCGTAAAAAACAAATGGCATAAGTATTGTGCAAGTTAAGGTATTATAATATATCACCCGTTTTCAGGGCTTATTATAAAAAATCACTTTAACGATTAAAAACGAAAATGACAATTTGTCATTTGATTGAGTATGACAGAATTTGAAGATATTAGTTTAGAAGAAATGATCAGCGACGGATTTGATATCGTAACTGAGGAAATCAATCTTTCCGACTTTTCGGAAACTGATAAAAATTCCGAACAAAAAATATTCCCTATACTTCCTGTAAGAAATATGGTAATGTTCCCCAATGTGGTAATTCCTATTACTGCAGGGAGAAAAACCTCAATACAACTTCTTGAGGAAGCTCAGAAGAACGGAGATTTTATTGGAATCGTAAGCCAGAAAAATTCGGATCTGGAGCAGCCTACTGAAAAAGATATCTATCTTACCGGAACACTGGCCAAGATCATTAAGATTATAAAATTACCTGAAGGTAATATCACTGCTATTACTAAAGGTTTTCACAGGTTTAAGATTAAAAAAATTGTGGGTCTTCAGCCTTATTTTAAAGCTGAAATTTCAAAATTAAAGGATTCTAAGCCTAAAAATCCTGAAGAATATGAAGCGCTGCTTGAAAACATCAAGGAGCTTGCTTTAAAAATCATCGAATTGGATCCTAACATTCCTAATGCAGCTAATTTTGCAATCAAAAACATTAATAACAATGATGATCTTTTGAATTTCATCTGCACCAACTCCAGTTTTCCTTCTGTGGAAAAACAAAAACTGCTGGAGGAAAAAAGCATGATGCAAAGAGCTAATAAATGCTACGAGCTGATGCATGAGGACTTCAGAAAGCTGGAATTAAGAAGCCAGATCCATCAGAAAACATCCAAAGATCTTGATAAACAACAGAGAGAGTATTTCCTGAACCAACAGATCAGAACAATTCAGGAAGAGCTGGGCGGTGGCCCTGAAAGCGATGTTGAAGACCTCATTGCCAAAGCTAGAACCAAAAAATGGAGCCAGGAAGTGGAAGACCATTTCCAGAAAGAGATCGGCAGGCTTCAACGTCAGAACCCTAATTCTCCGGACTATAATGTTCAGAGAAACTATCTGGATTTCTTCACGGATCTGCCCTGGGAAACTTATACCAAAGATGTTTTTGACATTGCAAAGGCGGAAAAAGTATTGGATAAGGCTCATTTTGGACTGGAAGATATCAAGAAAAGAATCCTGGAGCATATGGCTGTTTTAAAATTAAAAAACAACATGAAATCTCCAATTCTCCTATTGGTAGGGCCTCCGGGAGTAGGTAAAACCTCTTTAGGAAAGTCTATTGCTGATGCCTTAGGAAGAAAATATGTAAGATTATCTCTGGGTGGCCTTCATGATGAAAGTGAAATCCGGGGACACAGAAAAACCTATATTGGAGCAATGGCAGGAAGAATCATCCAGTCTATTAAAAAAGCTGGCACCTCTAACCCTGTGATCGTTCTGGATGAGATGGATAAAATTGCACAGGGCATCCATGGTGACCCTAGTTCAGCATTACTAGAAGTTCTTGATCCTGAACAAAATAAATCTTTCTATGACAATTTCCTTGAGATGGGCTATGATCTATCTAAAGTAATGTTCATTGCAACAGCCAATTCATTATCAACCATACAGAGCCCTCTTTTAGACAGAACAGAAATTATACAGATTGCAGGCTATACACTGGAAGAGAAGATTGAAATTGCAAAAAGACATTTAATTAAGAAACAGCAGGAAGAAAATGGGTTGAATGCCCAGTCGTTTAAACTTGGAAATCCTGAGCTTAAACATATCATAGAGGCTCACACATCAGAAAGTGGTGTAAGAAGTCTGGAGAAAAGAATTGCTTCCATAGCAAGATGGGTGGCATTACAGACTGCTCTGGTAAAAGAGTATGACTCTAAAATCTCATTAGAAAAAGTAGACGAAATTCTTGGTGTTCCAAGACCTAAAAGTCTATCTGAAATCACAGGAGTACCCGGCGTTGTAACAGGTTTAGCGTGGACAAGCGTAGGTGGAGATATTCTTTACATTGAAAGCATCTTAAGCAACGGAAAGGGAACATTAACCATGACCGGAAATCTGGGAACGGTAATGAAAGAGTCTGCAACCATTGCTTTAGAATATATTAAAGCCAGACATGATGAACTGGGAATTCCGCAGGAAGATCTGGATAAGAAAAATATCCACGTCCACGTTCCGGAAGGAGCAACTCCTAAAGACGGGCCATCAGCAGGTATTGCGATGTTAACTTCCATGGTTTCTTCTTTCAAAAACAAAAAGGTAAAACCTCACCTTGCGATGACGGGAGAAATTACACTAAGAGGAAAGGTTCTTCCTGTGGGAGGAATTAAAGAGAAGCTTCTTGCTGCTACCAGAGCTGGAATTAAAGATGTCATTCTTTGTGATGCCAACAGAAAAGATGTGGAAGAGATCAAAAAGGACTATTTAAAAAATCTGAAAGTTCATTATGTCAGCAGAATGGAAGAGGTCATAGACATCGCTATTGAAAAATAATTAGTAACATATCAACTCTCAATAAAGAAACACGTTCCGGGATATCCGGGGCGTGTTTCTGTTTTATCTTAAAATCAGTAAAAAATACATCCAACTTTCATTTTGATGGAATAAAATTTGCTCCGCTAAAAATAAAACTCAAGTTGATGATTAAATAATTTCTCAATTCGGTGGGTTTTCTTATTTTTAATCCATACGCATATTTTAAATTATGAATTTTCTTAGACTCCCTTTCCTTATCAAGCTCACTCTTGTAGTAGTTTCCATTATTGGTATTGGCTATCTGCTGGCACTAGGACAGAGTATTCTAGCCCCTTTTTTCTTTGCATTCCTGATGGCGATGCTTTTTTTACCGTTGGCTACTTTCATGGAAAGAAAGCTAAGATTTCCAAGGTCAGTCTCTACCATGACCTCTGTTTTTATTATGTTATTCATTTTAAGCGGTATCATCTATTTTTTTAGCACCCAACTGTCTGATTTCAGCAAAGATCTTCCCCACCTCAGAGAACAGTTTACAACGTTGTTCAATAATCTACAGCATTGGGTTTCTAAAACATTTAATGTGAAAGTAGATGAGCAGGTAGACTATATCAATCAGGGACTGAACAAGCTTTTATCTTCTTCCGGAGCCATTTTAGGTTTTACATTTGGAATATTTTCAACAGGATTTGGGTTTATTCTATTTTTCACGCTATTCTTTATCTTCATTTTAAATTACCGAAGACTTTTAAATAATTTTATAGTTACTGTTTTCAATGAGAGACATAAGAGCAGCGTGCAGGAAGCCGTCACAGAAATTCGTGTAATGACCAAAAAATATATTTTCGGGCTCTTCCTTCAGGTTATTATCGTATCGACGCTTACGTCCATTGTTCTTACTATTTTAGGGGTGAAATATGCCATCCTGTTGGCTGTCCTGACAGGTCTGCTTAATGTTATTCCCTATCTTGGAATCTTCATTTCTCTTGTCATATCCTGTTTTATTGCTTTTGCCACCTCTACTCCATCTACCTGTATTTATGTTATTATCGGCTATATTGGTGTACATGCTGTGGATGGAAACATCGTTTTGCCATTCGTAGTGGGTTCAAAAGTAAAAATCAATGCGCTATTTTCTTTTATTGGAATTCTTTTAGGAGAACACCTTTGGGGAATAGCGGGGATGTTTTTGTGTATTCCTGCCATTGCCATCATTAAAATCATCTGTGAAAAAGTAGATGATTTAAAACCTTGGGGAAAGTTGCTTGGAGAAGAACAGAAACCTAATAAAAAGAAGAAGAGCTATAAAATTTCAAAGAATATTACCCTCGAGGAAATGGATTAGATATTCGTGCAAGGCCATGAACAATGCGCAGTATTAAAACGCGGATATGGCTTACATCAACACATATCAATAATGAAAATTAAACATAGAAATTGTATTTTTTATGAAAAATAAATAAACAAGTATCATATTTGTTTTACATTTGATATAAAATTATCAATTATGAAAATCGTAAAATTCATTTTCTGTCTTTTGTTTGCACTTACATTTATTAATGCTGGTTTAAACAAGTTTTTCCAGTATGCTCCCATGCCTAAAATGACGGATGAGCAAATGAAAATATATGCTGCCTTCACTGAAATCGGTTGGCTGATGCCTTTGGTGGGGGTTGTAGAAATTGTTGGAGGTATATTATTTATTTTTCCAAAAACCAGAGCATTGGGCGCTATTATCATATTGCCTGTTATGATAGGGATATTTCTTCAGAATGTATACAGAGACCCATCCCAAATGGGGATAGGAATGTCTGTTGTCTTACTTTTAATCAACTTATGGGTAATTCTTGACAATAAAGAGAAATACAGGAATTTAATCAGTTAATAATTAGGTTGCAGGTGACAGATAATAGGAGATCACTATAGCACATGTGCTTCAAAATTTACGGTGATTAAAAACACCAAATCATGAAATCCATGTTATTTTACAAGCTGTCAGCTGCAACCTGTTCTACCATCTGCCACTTATATCCTATACAAATGCACTGAATCCTGTAATCGAACGTCCTACGATGAGCGAGTTTATTTCTTTTGTTCCTTCATAAGAATAAATAGCTTCTGCATCTGCAACAAATCGAGCTACATCATATTCCAGCAAGATTCCGTTTCCACCCATTACTTCTCTTGCTCTGGACACAATATCTCTTGTTCTAAGGGTACAGAAAACTTTAGCTAAGGATGCATGTTCATCTTTTAAAATCCCTTCATCCTGCATTTCAGATAACCTGAAAACCATAGTCTGCATCGCAGTAAGGTTGGATAACATTTCCACCAGATGTCCCTGAATCATCTGAAATGAAGCAATAGGCTTTCCAAACTGCTCTCTTTTTCGGGTATAATCCAAAGCACTCTCATAGGCACCTCTTGCGCAGCCTGTAGCCATCCAGGCCACTCCTGCCCTGGTCATCCGAAGTACTTTTCCGGTATCTTTAAATGAGTTGGCATTCTGAAGCCTGTTTTCTTCAGTTACCAAACAGTCTTTTAAAGTAATAAGGCCATTCTGAACAATTCTTAAGGCCATTTTTCCTTTAATCTTTTCTACAGAGAATCCGGGATTATCTTTTTCCACGATGAACCCTTTTACTTCTCCGCTATCCAAATCTCTTGCCCAGATAATGATAATATCTGCAAATGTTGCATTTCCAATCCATTTTTTCTGTCCGTTAAGAATCCAGCCATCAGCTGTTTTCCTGCAGGTTACGGTAAGACCTCCTGCGGCTCCGGATCCTACTTCGGGTTCTGTAAGCCCAAAAGCTCCTATCTTTTCAAATTTCTGCATTTGGGGGAGCCATTTCTGTTTTTGCTCTTCCGAACCGCAGATGTAAATAGAACCCATTGCCAACCCGGACTGTACTCCAAAAAAAGTAGCAATTGATGCATCTACTCTAGCCATTTCCATAGCAATAACACCTTCCATCAAAAAAGGCATTCCCGGACAGCCATACCCTTCGTAGGTAACGCCACAGATATCAAGTTTCTGAAATTTAGGAATCAGTTCGAAAGGAAATTCATCCCTCAGCCAATAATGGTTCACCAGAGGTTTCACTTCTTTTTCCATAAAAGCCCTTACTTTAAGCTGTATCTCCCGCTGTTCAGGAGTTAAGGTATGGTAGATATCATAAAAATCACCATCAATAGGTGGCAGCTCTTTCTTTTTCTTATCCGAATCCAGCATTTTCATAAGCCCGGCAAGCTGTTTATCATCCAGCTTTGAAAAATTTTGCATCAGTTTTGGTAAATCCACTTTTTTAGAGATTGTACTCAATTGATCAAAATCTATGGAAGTGAATAGCCCTATCGCGTTTCTTATTTTGGAAAAAGTATTTGACATAATGGTTTTTTGTGAATTTGGTTTGTAAAAGATAAGCAAAAATTACTCCGAAAAAAAATAACAGATATTGAATAGTTTTTACAAAATACTTAAAATCAATATATTATACCGGAATATTTTCTTTACAAGCTTTTTACTTCAGTTTTTCAAGCATTACAAAAGATCCTGCCCCAAATTTGACCTAAGCAAAACATTAAAACCCACACTATGAAAACTACTTACATTACATTATCGCTATCTGCAGCTCTTTTACTAGGATCCTATTCATGTAAAAAAGGAGAGGTAGCTTCTACAGATCTTGAAGCCTATGGCACTACAGATTCCGCAGCAACCATTGTATCGGACAGCATCTCAACAGTCGCTACGATGAAAGTAAAAGATAAGCAGTTCATCAAAACTGCAGATATTAATATGGAGGTAAAAGATGTTTATAGTACAACGATCTCTATCGAAAAATCAGTTCAGGATCTTGGAGGATTTGTAACTAAGAGCAATCTTCAAAGTAATGTCATTTCGGAAAATACTTATAATACATCTGATGAAGAAGCTATGCTTGTTAAAAAATATCAGACAGAAAACAGGATGCTGGTACGTGTTCCTACCGAAAAGTTAGGAGAACTTCTGACATTGATTAATAACAGCAAGCTATTCCTTAATTCCAGATCTGTTAACGCAGAAGATATTACAGCCAGCATTAAATATGCGGAAATGGAAAGTAAAAGAAACCAAAAAACATCCGAAAACATCAGCCAGCTGAAAACAAATAAGGATAAAGTAAAGCTTGACGACGAAAATATGACAGAAGGAAATATCCAGAAACTGACCAGTATGGATACAGCCGATAATCTGAAGTACAGTACTGTTGATATTTACATCAAAGAACCCAAATTACGCATCGCAGAAATAGCTGTTACCAATACCAATAGCATTGACAATAAATATAAAATCAATTTTATAGATCAGGTGAAAGACGGTTTTGTGTATGGATTTTATCTGATTCAGAATATTATAATAGCTCTTATCAACGTTTGGCCACTCTTATTAATTGCAGGTGCAATCATTTATTTTTTCAGAAAAAGAAAAACAGCAAAGCATGAGCAATCAAAAATCTCATAATAAAAAAACACCTAACCAATTGGTTATCAACATAATTTTAGATTTTACAACCTCCTTTTTTAGGGAGGTTTTTATTTTTTGCAAAAAAAAACTGTAACGATTCTAATATCCAATTTACCTACTGTTTAAAGAATAAGAAAAAAATTAATAATATGAAAAATTTAGTAAAACTTGGATTTGCAGCTTTATTATCAATGAGTCCTATTGCTGCAACAGCACAAAATAAAGATGCCGGCAATAACAGTCTGCTTTGGGAAATTTCAGGAAATGGTCTTTCAAAGCCATCTTATATAGCCGGAACTTTTCATATCTTATGCAGCAAGGATTTTGAAATAAAACCCAAGGTATTGAAAGCTCTTCAGAAGTCTGACAATTTTGTCATGGAGATCAATTATACAGATCCTGCTGAAATAAAATCACTACAAAAAATGTATCAGACAGATAAAAAAATATCAGATCAGCTTTCTCCGTATGAAGCTAAAGAACTGAATGCAATTCTGGCTGATTATGGGACAGATCTAAAAAGCATAGACTCATCAAGTCCACAAGCGCTTTATGCACTACTTTCTACTAAAGCAATACCATGTCCCCAGACTGAAATAAAGCTCTATGAAATAGAACTTCTTCAGAAGGCAATAAAAGATAAAAAAACGATCAGAGGTCTTGAAAAGGTAGAGGATCAGATGAAAAGCATTAATGAAGCTTATAATCTGAGAAGTACAATCACCCAACTAAAAATGGGCAAGGAATATGAAATTCTTTTTAAAAAGATGATAGAAGCTTTTAAAAATGAAGATGTACAATTACTTTATAGTCTTTTTAAGGATGAAAGATTTATGAATACCCAGCAGGAAAAAGCAATGCTTACCAACAGAAATCAAAACTGGGTAAAAGCAATGCCTGAAATAATGAAAAACCAAAGTTCTTTATTTGCTGTGGGCGGATCTCATCTTATGGGTGAAAATGGCATCATCCCTCTCCTGCAGTCAAAAGGATATACCGTAAAACCTGTATCCAGCTTATAACGACAACCAAACCATGAAACTATTGTGAGCAATCCAACTGAAACAGCTTTTTTAAAGCTTATCAACCAGCACAAGGGTATTTTATATAAAGCATCCCGCATCTATGCTGATTCTATGGAGGACCGGGAAGATCTGCAGCAGGAGATTCTTATCCAGCTATGGAAATCTTATCAAAACTTCAAAGGAAACAGTGAATTCTCAACATGGATGTACCGCGTCGCCATCAATACCTCCATTACCTACTTAAAAAAAGAAAAACAGAGAGCCACTGCCTATACAGACCCATCTCATCATTTTGAAGTAGCACAGGAGGACTACAACCCGGCAAAGGATAAGCAGCTGGAAATTTTTTACAGTGCCGTGCAGGAACTCAACCCGTTGGAAAAAGCCGTCATATTTTATTTCATGGAAGGGATGTCTCATAAGGAAATCGGAAGCAATCTGGGGCTCAGTGAAGGTAATGCGCGTGTAAAACTCAACAGAACAAAAGAAAAAATACAGCAAATCATAAAAAAATCAGGTTATGAATTTTGATCAATTAAAAGAACAATGGAATAGTGAAGGCGATAATGTCGAAATTCCAGATACTATAGAAAAGCTAAAAGAAAGCAAACATCCTGTTTCAAAGATCCAGAAAAACATGAAAAAGGAATTCCCATTGCAGGTGATTGCCATTATCCTCATTGGTTTTTTTCCTCTTCAACTGGAATTCCCATCTTCGCAATACATCATCTATTATATATCTTATACAATGATGATTGTTATATCTTCTTATTACCTCTATGGATTTTATAAGTTTTATAAACAAACTGAATTATATACAGGTAATACTAAAAACAGCCTCTGGAAAATATACCATGAACTGCGGTTGAATATGGAAAGATACCAGTCTTTCGGATTCTTATTATTGCCACATTTTCTTATTACCCTTGGTTTGGAAATCTACAACCTTTTGGAAAAAAAGGGAAAAGCACTGTCTGAACTTAGCAATTCATATCAGCAAGCCTTAATAATAGCCGTATTACTGGGAACCATTTCCATGGTTGTAAGTATTGTTTTATGGACAAAATATATCTATGGGCGCAATGCGAAACAACTGGAAAATATCCTGAATGAAATGGATGAATAAAATAACCCAACCTTTTTTAGGCCTAAAAAGACAAAGCCCCGGATCCTATCTGAGGCTTTGTTCTTTAAAAAAATGTTATTTCTCATCTTCAAATTTATTTGAGGTTTTATTTTTCCTTAAATTTGCAGATCAGAAATAAAGTCTTATGAATTTTTATAAATCTTATTCTCTGAACTCTAATTCCCGAAAAATATGCTATCAAAAATAAATCCTATACAAACTAACAGCTGGAAAGCTCTTGATGAACATTTCGCAGGAAACGATTTTGACCTGAGAAGCCTTTTCCAGTATAACCCGAATCGTTTTTCAGAATTCTCTTTACAAAAGGATAATTATCTTTTTGATTATTCTAAAAACTTAATTGATTCAAGAACAAAAGAACTTCTGTTACAGCTGGCCGAAGAATGCCAGTTGAAAGAAGCGGTTTCAAAAATGTTCTCTGGTGATAAAATCAATGAAACAGAAGGAAGAGCGGTATTGCATACAGCGTTGAGAGATTTTTCTGAACGCGAAATTCTTGTAGACGGTGAAAATATCAAACCACAGATCAAAAGAGTTCTTAACCATATGAAAGCTTTCTCCGAAAAAATCATATCCGGAGAACACAAGGGTTTCAGTGGAAAAGAGATTACAGATGTGGTGAATATCGGAATTGGTGGTTCAGACTTAGGACCTGTCATGGTATGTTCTGCTTTAAAGCACTTTAAAACCAGACTGGATGTACATTTTGTTTCCAATGTAGATGGCAATCATATAGCAGAGGTCGTTAAAAAATTAAATCCTGAAACCACTTTGTTCATCATTGCATCCAAGACCTTTACGACTCAGGAAACGATGACGAATGCCAATTCAGCAAAAGACTGGTTCCTGAAAGCTGGAAAACAGGAAGATGTAGCAAAACACTTTGTAGCCTTATCTACCAACATTGAGGAAGTAAAAAAATTCGGAATTGCAGAAGAAAATATTTTTGAATTCTGGGATTGGGTAGGCGGAAGATATTCCCTTTGGAGTGCCATCGGATTAAGTATTGTACTTGCTGTAGGATACGAAAATTTCGAACAGCTTTTAAAAGGAGCTTTTGATACTGACCAACACTTCCAAACTGCAGACTTCTCTGAAAACGTTCCGGTTTTAATGGGGCTTTTAGGAATCTGGTACCGTAATTTCTATGCCGCAACCAGCTATGCTATTCTGCCATACTCTCAGTATTTAGACAGGTTTGCAGCTTATCTTCAACAAGGAGATATGGAAAGCAACGGAAAATGCGTAGACAGAAACGGAGAATTTGTAGAATATGAAACAGGCCCAATTATCTGGGGAGAGCCGGGAACAAACGGGCAACACGCTTTTTACCAGCTGATCCACCAGGGTACTGAATTGATTCCTGCAGACTTTATTGCATATGCAAAAAGTGCCAATGAGGTTTCTGATCACCAGGAAAAATTGCTGGCCAACTTCTTTGCACAAACAGAAGCCCTCGCTTTTGGTAAAACTGAAGAAGAAGTAGAACAAGAGCTTGTCAATGCCGGGAAATCCGATGAGGAGATAGACCGACTGTTGAACTTTAAGGTCTTCCATGGAAATACACCTACTAACTCTATGATATTTAAAGAATTAACTCCTTTTTCACTAGGACAGCTTATTGCGATGTATGAGCATAAGATTTTTGTTCAGGGAGTGATCTGGAATATTTTCAGCTTTGATCAATTTGGAGTGGAATTAGGTAAAGTGTTAGCCAATAAGATTCTTCCGGAACTGGAGAGCAATGAGCCAATAAGCTCGCATGACAGCTCTACCAACGGATTAATTAATTATTATAAAGAAAATAAATAGTCCATAAAAGGAAGGTTCTGGAGAAATGATGTAGAAAAAGAGGGAGCTGATGAATTTCAGGATATCGTTGTATTCAATAAAATCTAAATAAAGTAAAAAAAGTAAAAATGGCAGAAATTCTTGACGGACTTAAAGTATCCAAAGAAATAAAAGCAGAGATCAAGGTTGAAGTAGACAAGATCCTTGAAAGCAAAAGAAGAGCACCACACTTGGTAGCAATTCTTGTTGGAAACAACGGGGCAAGCAAGGCTTATGTGAATGCTAAAGTAAAAGACTGCGAAGAAGTAGGATTTCAATCCAGCTTAATTAAATTTCCAAGTACAGTTTCTGAATCTGAATTGCTGGAAAAAATCGATGAACTGAATAAATCTAAGGCAGTAGACGGATTTATCGTTCAGCTACCTTTACCAGACCAGGTTGATCAGGAAAAAATTATCAATGCAATTGACCCAAGAAAAGATGTAGACGGATTCCATCCTGAAAACTTTGGAAAGATGGCTTTGGAAATGGATACTTTCTTACCGGCTACCCCTTTCGGAATCTTAACATTACTGGAGAGATACAATATTGAAACTAAAGGAAAAGACTGTGTAATTATCGGAAGAAGTAAAATTGTGGGAAGACCAATGAGTATTCTAATGGGAAGAAAAGATTTCCCTGGAAACTCTACTGTTACCCTTACCCACTCTTACACGAAAGATATTGAAGAGTATACTAAAAAAGCAGACATTGTGATCACCGCTTTGGGAGATCCACATTTCTTAAAAGGAGAAATGATCAAAGAGGGTGCTGTTATTGTTGATGTAGGAATTACAAGAGTAGATGATGATTCTCCAAAAGGATATTATCTGGCAGGTGATGTAGATTTTGACAGCTGTGCTGCTAAGGCAAGCTGGATCACTCCGGTTCCTGGAGGAGTAGGCCCTATGACAAGAGCAATGTTAATGAAAAACACCATTATTGCTTACAAAACTTCGGTCTATAACGACTAATTTTAAAAATGAATAAAGAAGAAGATATTTTATTAAAAGAAGGTAAAATGCTCCCTGTAATGGAGCATTTTTACACTTTACAGGGCGAAGGTGCCCATACTGGGAAAGCCGCCTATTTTATCAGGTTGGGAGGCTGTGACGTAGGATGCCACTGGTGTGATGTAAAAGAAAGCTGGGATCCTGAGCTTCATCCTCTGATGAATGCCACAGAGATTGCAGAAACAGCGGCTAAACACTGCAAGACAGTTGTTCTTACAGGAGGAGAACCCCTAATGTGGAACTTGGAGATCCTTACCTCCAAACTAAAGGAATTAGGATGTACCATTCATATTGAAACTTCAGGAGCATATCCTATGAGCGGACATTTGGATTGGATTACTCTTTCTCCAAAGAAAACAGGGCTCCCAAAAGAAGAAATTTATCAAAAGGCTCATGAGCTTAAAGTCATCATTTTCAATAACAACGACTTTAAATTTGCTGAAGAACAGGCTGCAAAAGTTTCTGATCAGTGTAGGCTATACCTTCAAAGCGAATGGAGCAAAAGAAATGATATGTATCCTAAAATTACAGATTTTATTCTGGAGCACCCGGAATGGCAGGCCTCTGTTCAGACCCATAAATACCTGAATATTCCGTAAAAATACGTAAATTAGCTAGCCATTCTGTTAAAATCATTAGATGCAGAGAATTCGATACTCTAGATACCTGAAATCGATTATTATTTTGCTTGACCTTATGGTTATTGCATCTATTTTTATATTTTTTTTTATAAGCAGAAACGAAAGTTTAAAATACCATAAGGAAACCTGGTATCAGAATATTTTTTCTCTGATTTTGTTATTTTTGTTCTGGGTGCTTTTAAGCGGTAGGACAAAAATTTACAATATTCCAAGGAATCTGACCTATACCCTTTTCCTTGAACGTCTTTTCATCCATTTCCTTTTTTTTATACTGGGGGTTCTGCTTATTGGAAAAGTAAGTAAAAATGTTTTTTTCAATTCAGACATTTACTGGCTTTCGTTTTACCTTTTGGCTTTTATTTTTCTGGCAAAATCGATCATTTATTTTACCATTAAATATTTCCGTTCACTGGGGATCAACTATAGAAATGTAATGTTTCTTGGAAACAACGATTCTACAGGCATTCTAAAAAATATATTTGAGGCCAGAAAAGATTATGGATACCGGATATTTGAATATGAATATGCAGATATAAATACAGATGAACTCGTTAGTTTCTGGAAAAAAAATGGAATACATACCTTATTTTTATCTACAGAAAATTCATTTAACGAAAATACGGAGACAAAAATTTTCAAACTGGCAGAAGACCATAAGGTACATATCTCATTGATTCCGAGTATAATACAAAGTGACTTTTTTCTTTATGATCTCGGATATATCCAGACCCAGCCCGTTCTTAACCAGGCAAGATATCCATTAGATTATTACTCTAATTTCCTGGTGAAAAGAACCTTTGATATTGCTTTTTCCATAATTATACTAGGTTTATTCTGCTCCTGGGCATTTCCTATTATTGCTATTTTAATAAAAGCCACTTCTAAGGGGCCGGTTTTCTTTATACAGAAAAGATATGGCTTCCATGAAGAAGTCTTTAATTGTTTAAAGTTCAGGACTATGGTTCCTAATGACGAATCTGCTACCCGCACGACCCGGGAAAATGATTCGAGAATCACTAAAATCGGTAAGTTTCTGAGAAAAACCAGTCTGGATGAGCTTCCACAGTTCATTAATGTATTGAAGGGAGAAATGTCTGTGGTGGGTCCACGTCCTCATATGCTGGCTGTAGATAATTATTATAAACCAAAAATCGGAAGATACAGCTTAAGAAGTATGGTGAATCCGGGAATTACAGGTCTTGCGCAGGTAAGCGGTTTGCGGGGTGATTTCGGAGATGTGGAAGTAGAAATGAAAAAGCGGGTTCTGGCAGATGCATTCTATGTCAGAAACTGGAGTTTCGTATTGGATATGGTTATTATTTTAAAAACAGTATTACTGGTTATAGGTGGGGACAAAAATGCAAAATAAGGCTTACAGCATAATAAAAAAGTTTTAATTTTAACACTTATCCGGGCTCCAGTCTTGGTATCAACCTTAGCCCAATTCAATAAAAAAGTCTAATTTAGCGCTATGTTAAAAAAGTTTTTCACAGCAGTAGGCGAATACATGATTCTACTGGGTAAATCCTTGCAGAAACCTCAGAAAATGAAGGTTTTCTGGAAGCTGTTCATGAGAGAAATTAATGATTTAGGGGTCAATTCTTTTGGCCTTGTGATCTTCACTTCTATATTCGTAGGGGCAGTAGTTGCCATTCAGATGTTCAACAACTTCGATGCATCTTCGTTCCCTATTCCTCCATCCTTTGTAGGGTATGCCACAAAGGCAGTACTTGTTTTAGAGTTTGCACCTACTATTATCAGTTTAATTCTGGCAGGCAAGGTAGGTTCTTATATCGCCTCCAGTATTGGAACAATGAGGGTTTCCGAGCAAATTGATGCGTTGGACATTATGGGAGTTAATTCACCTAATTTTTTAATTCTTCCTAAAATTATTGCCTGTATGCTTTTTAATCCCCTTCTTATCGCCATCAGTATCGTATTTGGTATTGGCGGAGGATATATTGCAGGGATATTAACAGGAAACTGGACAGAAAACGACTATATTATCGGAATTCAAATGTATATGCCTAATCTCTTTATATACTATGCATTTAGCAAAACCATAGTTTTTGCTTTCATCATTGCTACCGTTCCTTCTTACTTCGGATATAATGTGAAAGGTGGATCTCTGGAAGTAGGGAGAGCCAGCACACAGGCTGTGGTATGGACAATGGTATTTATTATCATTTCGGAATTAATTTTAACCCAATTAATATTAAGCTAATGATTGAGGTAAAAGATCTTAAGAAAAGTTTTGGAGATGTTGAAGTACTTAAGGGAATTTCAACGTCATTTGATAAAGGAAAGGTAAACTTAATCATTGGGCAAAGTGGCTCCGGGAAAACAGTTTTTCTTAAAAGTCTGTTGAATGTTTATATGCCGTCATCCGGGGAAATCTTATTTGACGGAAGGAATGTCAATACCATGACAAGAGATGAAAAACAACATCTCCGTTCTGAAATTGGAACGGTATTCCAGGGAAGTGCCTTATTTGATTCTTTAACTGTAGAAGAGAATATTATGTTTCCATTGGATATGTTTACCAATCTTACGTATAGAGAGAAAAAGAAAAGGGTTTTTGAGGTAATAGGCAGGGTTCATCTTGATAAAGCTGATAAAAAATATCCATCTGAAATTTCAGGGGGAATGCAGAAAAGGGTAGCCATTGCAAGAGCTATTGTCAACAATCCCAAATATTTATTCTGTGATGAACCCAATTCGGGGTTAGATCCATATACTTCCAAGATCATTGATGATCTTCTCTATGAAATCACCAAGGAATATAATACAACAACCATCATCAATACACACGATATGAACTCTGTAATGACGATTGGCGAGAAAATTGTATACCTGAGATTAGGGATCAAAGAGTGGGAAGGAAATAAAGATATCCTGATCACTGCAGGCAATAAAAATCTGATCGATTTCGTTTATTCTTCAGAACTGTTTAAAGAGCTGCGAGAATATCTGCTTGAAAATAATAAAACAATTGAAAATACAAATACAAAAATAGACGATAATGAAAAAGGTACTTAGTATAGCATTAATAGGGTTTTCAATGTGGGCTTCAGCACAGATTTCACTGGCTGGTAAAGCCAATTTAATATTTCCTACAGGCTCTCCTTCATGGTCAAACATCAAAGGAACGGTGAATGATGCTATTGAAGGAACAGGAAAAAATAATGTAGGTTTCAATGTGGGACTTTCCCTAAAAGTAGGTCTGCCTACTTCATTATTTGTAATGCCTGAAATCTATTATACACACTTCAAAAATGAGTTCACCACAGAGAACACAACTTTTGACGTAAAAAGCAACCGTGTAGACGTTCCGGTTCTTTTAGGTTATAATCTTTTAGGAAATATGCTGGGGGTATTTGTAGGTCCGGTAGGAAGTTTCAATTTGAGCAAGGATAATACTTATAATGACTTCAAAGAAAATTCCAAAAATGATTTTACAGTAGGATACCAGTTTGGAGCACAGCTTGAAATCAAAAAACTGATTGTCAATGCAAGATATGAAGGAGCATTCAGTAAGGATGAAAGAAATTTCATCAATAAGGTTTCAGGATCTGAAATCAGATATGACAACAGACCTAACTTATTTATGGTAGGTTTAGGGTATAAATTTTAATCAACTATCGAAAATAACAACTTGTAAATCCTCAAATTTTATATTTGAGGATTTTTATTCTGACTTTCTTCAAGCTCAGCCTGTCTTTTAGCAATCTCAGCAGCCTGTTTTTCAAGGTCTTCTTTATCCTTTTGCAGCTGCTTGAATTCTTTTTTCTTTTGCTCTGCCTTTATAGCACTTCCTTTACTTAGGTAGCCTACCATCCCTCCAATGATCAATCCTATTCCAACCCCTGCCATTACCCCCATAATGTGGGAAATTTTAATCTGCTCTACGGCAAAATCAGTAGTTAAATAAAAAAGTAATGCGGAAACAGCTAAAAGTATAAGTCCGGTAATTGATAAACTCTTCATAATATTGTGTTTAGGTGGTTAATTAAAAAAGCCTTACCAAATTTACTAAAAATTTAATAAGGCTTACTCAAGATTAAAATTCTATATGATTATATTTTCCCTCCTGCAGCCTTATAATACTCTAAAGCTTTAGGAAGATCCTTATTAATATCTGAAATTCTGGTTTCCGGATTCGGGTGTGTAGATAGGAATTCCGGCTGTCTGTTTCCTGAAGCTGAGGCTTCCATTCTATTCCAGAATGGGATAGCAGCTCTCGGATCATATCCTGCCATAGACATCAGGTAAAGCCCCATTTCATCGGCTTCAGACTCCTGCCCTCTTCCGTATTTCAATAAAGCAACCTGAGATCCGATAGGATAGACCTTTTCGAAAACACCCGCCCATTGTGCATTGGAAATTGTTCCTCCTAAAATAGCGCCTCCGTATTGAGCTACCATAGCCTGAGAAATTCTTTCATTTCCGTGTCCTGCCAATGCGTGGGAAACTTCGTGCCCCATTACTACAGCAAGTCCGTTATCATCTTTCGTTACCGGCAAAATCCCTGTATAAACAGCTACTTTACCTCCTGGCATACACCATGCATTCAACTCACTACTCTGCAAAAGATTAAATTCCCAGTTATAATTGGCAAGATCTGCTGATCTTCCAATGCTCTGGTAATATCTCTCCGCTGCGTTTTTAATTCTACTTCCAACATTGGCTACTTTCTTTGCATCTGCCGTACCGGTAATCACTTTACCTTTAGACAATGTCGTTCTGTATTCCTGTGCAGACATTGTTAAAATTTCCGAGTTGTTGGCCAACTGTAACGATGATCTCCCGGTAATCGGGTTCGTGGTACAGGCAACAGCCGACAGAGCAATAGCTCCTATTCCAAATAGATGTGTAACTTTCATAGTTTGAGTGTTAATAATTCAACCTTAACAATTTTTATTCCAAAACAGTATGAAAAAAATATATTTGCATACATTTTGCTATTTAAAATTAATAATTTAATTCGATCATGAAAAAGTTTATTTCTTTCTTATTTGCTTTTGGACTGTTGTTCTTTTTTCAGAACTGTGCTTCTCAAGGTTCAGCAGATCCAAAAACAGTAGAAACTTTAGTAGATTCACAGGAGTTTACATTCTATGCA
Source organism: Chryseobacterium sp. WG23 (assembly GCF_024586575.1). NCBI lineage: Bacteria > Pseudomonadati > Bacteroidota > Flavobacteriia > Flavobacteriales > Weeksellaceae > Chryseobacterium > Chryseobacterium sp. WG23. The sequence continues at coordinate 246,162 of NZ_JALCZE010000003.1, read as the reverse complement.
CAAAGGGCAAATGCTACAAACTATGATGTGATCAACATTATGAATTCAATGCCGAATTCCACAGCTACAAGAATGCTGAATCTGAATGGGGATTACACGATTGATCTCAGTAAAAATAATATGGTAGTCGTTCTTCCTTATTTTGGAAGAGCATTTAGCCCTAATTACGGAAATCCCGATCAGAATAGTTACCGGTTTACTTCAAAAGATTTTACCGTAAAGAAATCACAAACTAAAAAAGGAAAATGGGTGCTAAAGATCAAGCCTAATGACGTAAGTAATGTTAACGAAATCAATATTGAGATCTTTAAAAATGGCAAAGCATTTGTTTCTATAGGAAGCAATGACAGACAGCCGATTACCTACGATGGATATATTGGAAAAACTGAGATAAAAAAAGATAAGGAAAACTAGTCTTTATTTATCTTTAGATAAAAACATTTCTACAAATAACTTTGCTTCAGTGCTTGGACTTGAAACCATCTCTGAAGCATTTTTTTTGTGCATAGTATAAGCTTCTTCCATAGCCTCATTCTTTTTCATCAGAGCTAAAATATATTCCTGAACCCAATATTCGAATCGTTTTTCAGCCTGAAGGATGCGGATTTCTTCAAACCGTCCACTTTTTTTCTTCAGATCAATAAATTCAGTAATGGTATCGTATATTTCTTTTAATCCTTCGTTATGCAGAGCAGACCCCAGCAAAACAGGGATTTTCCAATCCTTTTCTTTAGGAGGAATAAAATCCAAAGCTCTTTTTAATTCTAATCTGGTATTTTTGGCTTTCTGAAAATTATCCTGATCTACTTTATTAATAAAGATAAGATCTACCATTTCCATGATCCCTCGTTTTATTCCCTGAAGCTCATCTCCTCCGCCGATAATTTTAAGAAACAGAAAAACATCTGTAATATCTGCAACCAATACTTCAGATTGTCCTACTCCAACAGTTTCAATCAATATGTAATCATAACCTGCAGCTTCGCAGATCATCATCGTTTCAAAAGTTGTATTGGCAACTCCTCCTAAGAATCCAGAGCTTGGGGAAGGACGGATGAAAGCATTTTCTTCTTTTGCAAGCTCTTCCATCCGGGTTTTATCTCCCAAAATACTTCCTTTGTTAATAGAGGAACTAGGATCAATGGCTAAGACAGCAACTTTTTTACCCTCAGCGATAACCAATCTCCCGAAATTTTCAATAAAAGTAGACTTCCCGGCACCAGGCACTCCTGTAACCCCTACTCTAACAGACTTTCCTGTAAAAGGCATTATCTTTTTCAGAAGTTCTTCTGCCTGCACTCTATGTTCTGCCTTTTTACTTTCAACCAAGGTAATAGCTTTTGCAATCAGGCGTTTGTTTCCTGATTGTATTCCTTCTATTAAGTCTTCTGTAGAAAATTTCATTGGTTCAAAAATAATTAATTAAATGGGAATAGCCAATAATTAATGGGCAATGATCAAGCAGAAACGAGGTATCATTTTATCAATACCTATTTCCTGTCTGTTTTAATTTTTATTTCTTCTAAATTAAAACAGCAACACGCCTTATCATGGGCTTAGAGAATTTATTACATTTGTTATGTATCAAAAAAAGAAATATGAAAAAACTCATCGCTGTGGCGTCATTTACTTCCATTTTATGGGCTTCTTGTACACCAAAAGCGGCTACGGCTACTGCCGGATCTTCAACCTCAACAGCAGAACAAATTGCCCAGGGGAAAACGATTTTTGAAAATTCATGTGCAAAATGTCATAAATTACCTGATCCCACGTCTCACAATCCTGTACAATGGGTAGGCATTATGAATTCTATGGCCCCAAAAGCAAAGTTAAATGATGATCAACACCAATGGGTTTACGATTATATCATTTCTGTGAAAAAATAATCACCAAACAAAAATATGGCTATGAAAAAAATGATTTTAAGTGGTATTGCAGCTTCGGCACTTCTGATGTCCTGCGGACCTAAAAGTACGGCTGTAACGGGACCTAAATATACCTCAGCTGAACAGCTGGCCCAAGGAAAAACAATTTTTGAAAACTCCTGTGCAAAGTGTCATCAGTTACCTGAACCGACAAAGCACGACAATGAGGGATGGATAAAAACCTTAAGCAGGATGGCTCCGAAAGCTAAACTGAATGATGACCAGCATCAAATGGTGTATGATTATCTGATTTCCGTAAATAAAAAATGAATTGTCACTTAATTCAATAAGGGAGTTGAAAACAACTATCCTCAGATTGAAGGTTAAGAAAAGATAAAAAGGCCAATTCCACTTGTGATGAAACGGCCTTTTTTATTATTCTGGAAAGATAACTTTTATCTTACAATAAGTTTTTCAGTCTGAGATTTATCTCCCTGCTGAATATAAACCATATATATCCCTTTCTGGAGGCCTTTTGTAGAAACAGCTTTTTTCGATGCAGATTCTCTGGAATCGGAAAATACCAGTTTTCCGGACATGTCAAACATTTTAATCTTAACTTCTTTAGATGACTTATCTATATTTCCTACAAAGAACTCATCATAAGTCGGATTAGGGAATATAATCAGTTTGTTATCTGCTGCTTTAGTTTCCTGAGTCGCCAAAGCAGTGTTGCATTCCGCAGGAACCGTAAAGTCTTCTACTTGGTCATTGGCCAGAGTATTACTTCCGGCAGAAGCATTTACCCCTAGTCCTCTTTTGGCAAATGCATTCCAGATCATGCACTTATCTGCTCCTGCATTTCCTACTACATCAGCCTGCAGAATGGCATCTCTACCATCAACAAATGAAGGGTTACATGCCTGAAGTTTAAGAGCATCTACTACAATCTGTAAAGCCTTTGCATTCCCAGAGGTGGGGCTAGCCATCACATCACTGTTATACCCATACTTTTCAATATATTTCCATGTAAGATCCCAAAGCATTGTTGCCCAGATAAATCCTATTGCATGTGACCCCGAAACAGTATTAGTCCTTCCATAAGTATAATTATTTATAGAAAAATCAGGAGAATATTTCGCTAATCTGATTCCGGTCCCTGCAGCATCCTGTCCGCTGCTATACGTACCTATTGATCTTGCCAGAGCAGACGTATCCCCCGGTCTTGTCGTAAGCATTAAAGCAAAATAATCAGACCATCCTTCCCCCATCTGTTCAGCAGAATTTAGACAACTATATCCTTGCCCTGTTAATCTATTTGAAATACCATGTCCATACTCATGAGCAACAATTCCATTATCCAAGCTCGAATGTTTAAAACCACTATAATCAAAATTTAAGGTAGCATTGATTGCTGTCCCGGCTGTAATTTGACTAACAAGATATTGCCCTTCAGTTTTTCCTACCATAATAGAAGGAATGGTAATCGTATTATCGGGTGTTGCTATTCCCATTCCTATCGGCGTATCGCTTGATGGATGATACTGAATAACCCCTACTGCCCCTGCATTTTGTAAATTTTTTGTTTTCAAAGAAAAACCACACCCTGCTGCAGTTACAACACCTATTTTTCCGGCCATACTTCCTGCAGCAACTGTTGTGCATGCATTGGCAGGTATAGAAACAGCCAGGTCGCCTGTCACAGATTGTCCACCAAATAAAAGTGAACCAAATGCAGCCCCTTCTGTCAGTACTTTAGGGCGGCTTGCAATATTTGCAGGTGAATTATATTGATATCTTGAAATAGGATCTGCCGCTGTTTGCTTCCTATCCCAAAGGTACATTTGCATAACCGGCGCATCGAGATAAGTTTGTCCTCCAATGACAGTTTCATATCCTGGATAGAAATTCGCATTATTAAGTCCACTTCCATCAAAAGCTTCTGCATTTACTGCATCATTCTGTATCCCACCTTTGCCAAAGTTATTGGTTTGATAGTTTCTTGCTGCTTCTGTAAATCCAAATTTATAGAATGTGTCGTGCATCTTATTATTCACATAAAATAAATTGGTGATGGCTGCATCTCTGTAAGCGAAAGGATTATCATATCTGCCATCTGCAAAAGGAAAATTGAAATTCAGTCCACTTCCTCCATCGGGAGAATATCCCGGAACATTAGCATTATCCTGGTCGGAATAAGCATACACATTATTACCTCTGGTGTTGGTATAACTGTTTACTCCATCGGAGTGCCATCCTTCAGGAGATGCCGTCAAGTTCCAGGGATTGTTAACAACCGCACGGGCACCAAATGTGGGAGCTTCTACCGGAAGCGGAAAAATATTGTAAGAAGCATCAGTGGGCAGCAGCAAATTGGCTGTTGCAGTTGGCGTATTTTCTTCAACATCTGCTGGTAAGTGCTCCAAAAGATTTAATCTCTCATCAGATTTTTGATGTATATTAGAATTATCTTCAAAATCGCAACTGAGTGTCATATTATTTTTACTCAGTATTTCACCGGTACTGGCATCAGCGATCACATGCCAGACATTCGGAGAATTCTTATCCGAAACAAATAGTTCTTTTGAAAGGATGTATACATTGTTTTTTTCAAAGTATACATCGGCCAGATAATCTACTTTGGAAATCTTCTCTAATCCAAGCTTCTGCTGTAGAGCTTCTTCTCTGAACCTCTCCTGTACTTTACCCTGTTTAGCTACAACCAGATTTCTGCTGAAATCATTTTTTTCAGAGATAATTTTACCTTCTTTAATGATAACTTTCCCCAAAGCATTATAAATCCTCAGCCCATTATAGGTTTGTTGTACATTTACAATATTGGCCCTTAAACTTTCGGAAACATCTTCATTGAGTATAATGACTCCAATCTTCTCCTGACTGGAGTTTTTTTGAGCCAATTGCCCACTTTTTTGATAATAGTCCTGAATTTGTTTTGTAGAATTTTGAGCATGTATACTGCCAAAAGCAAAAAACACCGCCATTGAAATTGGCATCAAAAATAGTTTTTTATTCATGTTTTTGTTTTTAAAATATCAAATCTAAATAACATAAGCACAAAAAACTAAAAAACATTATTAAAAAATCAAAAATGCAAACTTATTGTGTGTTTTCCAATCTTTTAGTTTTTTTATTTAACCATTCAAAAGATTTTGCATTATAAAATTAACTTTCAATATTAAAAACAATTTCTATTACTGAAAGCTTATCCTTCTAATTGTAAAGAGTTTATAAGTTAATCATCCTTTCCCGGCAATCTGGTTTTAGGCATTTTACTTTTAATAAATTTCTCTTTGTCTTCTATCATTTCAACCATACTTCTAAGCGCATAGTTCAGAGCTTCCATACATTCAGAAAGATTGTATGGAAAATAGTCTAACGCTTCAAAATAATATTTACTTTTAGTTAAGGTCATTTTTATAATTTTTCAGTTCATTTTTTAGAATATTTCTTTCTTTTTTGAAAGAGGTATCCTTATAATTTTTCTTAAAGTCTGTCCCGGAAAATGTGCGGACAGGATTTCCGCGCTGTACCTGAAGATGCTGAGTCCATGTCTCCTGTACTCTTCTTTCCAGCTCCTGAATATACACTCCCATTACCTTTTCTTTTAACCTAAGGACTGACCGTTTTTTATTTTCCAGCTGTGAACGTGAATCCTGTACAAATACGGCTTGTCCTGTCGGCATATGGGTAGCACGAACAGCTGTATTCACTTTGTTTACATTCTGACCGCCACTTCCCTGGCTTCTTGTTGTCTGAAACTGGATATCTTTTTCATTGAAGTCAATTTTTTTCAGGTTTTCCAGTTCAAAAATTCCAATAAACCAATTGCTTCTTTTATGCAGTTTTCTGAATGTACTTTTCCCCATCCAGCAGATACTTCCTAACCAGCCTTTCAAAAAATCATTAATTTCTTTTCCTTTTAAGAGCAGGGTTACCGATTTTAGGGTCAGGTTTTCATCACCGTTTTCACGATGAATAATTTCATAGTCTATTGTATGTTGCTTTATTTCTTCAAGAAATATTTTCAATACTTTAGCAACTACCCACTGGCATTCTAAAGGTCCTCTTCCTGAAGTTATTTGTATTAATTTTTCCATTGTTTATTTATTGAAAGCTGTTGGTTTACAGCTAACAGTCAAGTTTTCTCAACTGTCAGCAATAAACCATAAGCTTAATTATCGGTCCATTCTTACGATTCTTGGTTGGAATGTTCCTAAAATATCCACCAGTTCACTTTGTGCGTTCATCACCTCATTGATGTCTTTATAAGCCATTGGTGCTTCTTCAGCATTACCACCCATTAAAGTAACATTCTTCAGTTTCAGTTCCTTTTTAATGTCATTCTGGGTGAAAAGACTTCTGCATGCTCTTCTGGAGTGGGCTCTTCCTGCCCCGTGTGATGCAGAATTCAGGGCATCCGGATTTCCTTTTCCACGAACAATAAATCCTTTTGCCGTCATAGACCCGGGAATCATTCCCAGTTCATTTTCATTGGCTGGAGTTGCCCCTTTTCTGTGAACAATCATTTCTTTACCGTGATGAATTTCCTTCCAGGCAAAGTTGTGATGGTTTTCAATTCTGGCTTTTACTCTTCCGCCTACAGCTTTCACCAATCTCCGGTGAATATCATCATGACAGGCCGAGGCGTAGTCTCCTGCGAGATTCATGGCGGTCCAGTATTCTAATCCAAGATGGGTACTAAGGTCCAGCCAGGCAAATTGTTGGGCTTCTTTTGGCAGCGGACACTGTTCCACAGCCACTCTTGAATAATACTGGGCAATCTCTGCCCCTAACCCTCTGGAGCCACTATGAGAGAGAATTCCCAGATATTTTCCTTTTGGCAATCCGATCTGTTCATCCTCCGCTGTAATTTCCACTTCTCCAAATTCCACGAAATGATTTCCTCCCCCTGAGGATCCCATTTGTTTAATGGCTTTACCCTTTAACCTTCTAAGAATTGGAATATGATCAAAGGTATCTCTATCAAAGATTTCGTGGTCTATATGGGATTTATGGGTTTCATACATCCCAAATTTTGTGTGTTCTGCAAGAGCTTTCTCATATTTATCTCGTGCTCCGTTAAGATATGACACCGGTGTATCCAAAATACTAAGGCTCATCCTACAGCCGATATCCATCCCAACTCCATAAGGAATTACTGCGTTTTCTACCGCAAGAACTCCCCCGATCGGAAGGCCATAGCCACTGTGTGCATCGGGCATTAAAGCTCCCTGAACTGATACCGGCAGTTTTAAAGCAGTATACAGCTGGCTTTTTGCTTCTTCCGAAATATTGCTCCCGAAGATCTGAAAAGAAGCGCGCTGGGCATTCAGCATTCTTTTTTCTGTTTTTTTGGATGAAAGCAGGCTCTCTGCAATCTGTCCAAAGGTCAGATCTTTTTCAAAATTTTCCGGATGTACCAGTATTTCCTTTAAAAGAGATTTCACATGGTGGATATTTTTGGTGGCAAAATTTCTTTTCATGACTTCCAAAGCCACATTGACACTTTGATTATTTGGATAGCCCAGTTTTAATATATCTTTTCCTTTTAGTTTTAAATTTCCCATTGTTTTTGTTTTAAATAATAGCAGGACCTATATCGTCCATAAAGCTTTCTGCAATCTCTGTTGCAGACATTCTGCAGGCAATATATCTCCTGCTTTTGATAAGATGTAAGTCTTCTTTTTTCGTTCTCCATGAATTTGATTTGCCATAGATTGTTTTCTGGACAATTCCGGCAATTTTATGATGCTTTACATAAGATTCCAACTCCGCATATTCTTTTTCCAGTTCAAAGTCTATAGGCTTATAGTGGGTAATCATATGGGGTCTTACTCTTAAGATAAACCTCCATGGCTCGATAAATTCGTAGTACACTTCGTTGCATTTCCGATAAGGACAATATTCTTCGTATTTCAGAAAATATTGCCGCTCTTGTACAGTGAGTCCAAATTTTGGATCATTCCAGGACCAGGAAGAAACACGTTTAAGCTTCTGCTCTTTTTCTACATATATTCTTTTACCGAATTTTCTCTTCTTCTTAAGAAACTGCCGGCTATCGGAAAACATAGAGGTATTGATTTTCTTCAAAATTCCTTCAAAAAGCTCTCCGTCTTTGGATCTCATTACATCCTCCCTAACGACAAAGAATCTTATAAATCCTCTTTGATAAGGATTCTCTAGAGGAATCCATGGAATATTTATTTTTATACTCCAAAGCTCTTCACTACGTTTATACTTTTTTCTTATCTGCTTTATTATATCTTTTCTAACTGTTCTTTTCCTGCTTCTGGCGCTTCTAAGGCGAGAAAACAGAAGGTTATCATTTTCCATTTTAAGACATCAGATATCTGATACAAAATCAAAGATAATGACTTGTACTGCATCTGTTTTTTCAACTTAAATTTTAGTTGAATGATTTTATGATAATAAACATCATGAATCTGAATCATAGAGATTCTTTCATTCTGTCCTTAATGACACTGAAAAGATTTCGGGGAAACGTGAGTTTGAAATATTGCGCAATAAAAAACCCGAAATCTTTACGACTTCGGGTTCTGATATTTCATTGTACTGTTATTCTATGAGTATACCAAACCGCGAAGCCTTACCACGATAAGTGGCAATCCAAGTGTAGAATTCTGTTTTGTTCTGAACATTGCTTCGTTGTTTTTTTAATGGTTAAACTTGATTTTCAGGTGCAAATATATTAATTTTTCTGAATATTCAATTTTTTTAATAAAAGAGCCTGAATATTTTATATCCAGGTTTTCCTTTATAGGGAGATTAATCTTTTGATCCTAAGCTGTCCATCTCATCCTCCATTCCTTTAACTTCATTGGAATGGTAGACTCTTTCTGATCCCAGGAAATAAATATTGTGTCTTGCTTTGGCAATGATCCCGTTATATTCCTCTTCTGACATTCCTTCAGGAATGGTGTCCCGGGCTTCTGACGGTTTACGGTAAACTTCTAACGCGCCATTTTCATTTAAAACAGTTTTAGCCACCTTAGCCTGCTGAAGGTCATCCGCATACACAATAACATTGCTTCTGCCAATACTGTGTTTACGGTAGGCTTCGAGCATTTCCGCATCGTGGGCAAAAACGTATTCAAAAAATCCTTTTGTTTGTTCGTCCTCCTGATAATGATCAGCTGATAATCCACTTTCTACCTTAGATTTTGAAACAATAATATTTGCTTCATCAAAACCTTTTTCTTTTAAATTCTTTTTAATTTCCTCTGTATCTACAGTCACCGGAAATACTGAAACTACTGTATAAGCCATAATGAAATTTTCACTTAAACTATACAAAAGTTGTGCACTTATTCTATAAAAAATGTTAATTTAAAAATTTTTCTAAGATTTCCACAGCACATTTAGGAAGATTGGTTCCTGGCCCGAAAATAAAATCGGCTCCATTGGCATAAAGAAACTCATAATCCTGCTGTGGAATTACTCCTCCTACCACAATGGTAATATCATCTGCTCCCAATTTCGAAAGCTCTTCTACAACCTGTGGCACCAATGTTTTGTGTCCCGCAGCCAGTGAAGATACACCCAGAATATGAATATCGTTTTCAATGGCTTGTTTTGCCACTTCTTCCGGAGTCTGGAACAATGGAGCAACATCAACGTCAAACCCCATGTCTGCAAATGCTGTAGCTACTACTTTTGCTCCTCTATCGTGCCCATCCTGGCCCATTTTGGCTACCATAATTCTCGGACGGCGGCCTTCTTCTTCTTCAAATTTCTGAGTAAGGGCAAGGGCTTTTTCAAAATATTCGTTTTTACCGGCATTCATAGCATATACACCAGAGATTGTTTTAATATTTGCTTTATATCTTCCGAAGGTTTCCTCCATGGCATCACTCATTTCGCCAAGAGTAACTCTTCTTTTTGCCGCTTCGATGCACAAAGCCAATAGGTTTCCTTTGCCTGTTTTAGCGCTTTCACGGATATCATTTAAAATCTGTTCAACATTTTCAGCGTTTCTTTCTGCTTTGATGGTATTCAATCTTTCGATCTGCTTTCTGCGAACTTCTGTGTTATCAATATCCAGGATCTCTATTCCATCCTGTTTCAATGAGGATTTGAATGAATTGACACCAATAATGAATTCTTCCCCACTATCAATCTTAGCCTGTTTTTTTGCAGCAGCCTCTTCAATTCTCATTTTGGGAATTCCGGCTTCAATGGCCTTAGTCATTCCTCCTTCCTGCTCTACCTCATCAATATACCTCATCGCTTCTTCTATCATCTGCTGAGTAAGGCTTTCTACAAGATTACTTCCTCCCATAGGATCTACCACATCACAAATTCCACTTTCCTGCTGAAGGATGATCTGTGTATTTCTGGCAATTTTCGCTGAATAGTCTGTAGGCAAAGCAATAGCCTCATCCAATGCATTGGTATGCAGGGACTGTGTTCCCCCTAACGCTGAAGACAATGCTTCAATAGCTGTTCTTGTAATATTGTTAAAAGGTTCCTGCTCTGTCAGAGACCATCCGGAAGTTTGTGAATGGGTTCTTAAGGCTAAAGATTTTGGATTCTGAGGATTAAACTGCTTTAAAAGCGTAGCCCAGATATACCTTGCAGCTCTCATTTTAGCAATTTCCATAAAATGATTCATCCCGATTGCCCAGAAAAATGACAGTCGTGGTGCAAAATCATCTACATTCATGCCGGCTTTAATCCCCGTTCGTACATATTCTAGACCGTCTGCAAGGGTATATGCCATTTCCAGTACCGGAGTAGCCCCGGCTTCCTGCATGTGGTATCCCGAAATGGATATCGAGTTAAATTTGGGTATATTTTGTGAAGTATATTCAAAGATATCAGCAATAATCTTCATGGAAGGTGCCGGCGGGTAGATATAGGTATTTCTCACCATAAATTCTTTCAGGATATCATTCTGAATAGTTCCTGAAAGGAGTTCCTGTTTTACACCCTGCTCTTCTGCTGCAACGATATAAAAAGACAGAATAGGAAGCACCGCCCCATTCATCGTCATGGAAACAGAGATCTGATCCAAAGGAATTTCGTTGAAGAGGATTTTCATATCTTCCACAGAGTCTATGGCAACTCCTGCTTTTCCTACATCACCTACTACTCTTGCATGATCGGAATCATATCCTCTGTGGGTGGCAAGGTCAAAAGCAACCGACAGTCCTTTTTGCCCCGCAGCCAGGTTTCTTCTGTAAAATGCATTGGATTCTTCTGCTGTGGAAAATCCTGCATATTGTCGGACTGTCCATGGTTTCTGAACGTACATCGTGGAATACGGGCCTCTCAGAAAAGGTTCAATTCCCGGAGAAGTCTGTGTTAAAGATTCATCTTTTACATCTTTTTTTTCATAAGATGACTTAAGCTCCAATCCGTCTTTTTCAAAATTGTATATTTCTCTTTCCTGAGGCAATACATTAAAATCCGGCTTTTTCACAGAAATTGTCTTTCGCATTCCAATAATTTTTGTCTGCGTAAAGTTAATTTTTTTGAATGAAACACAAAACTTCTGTTAACATTCTATTGATCTAAAACTTAGCCACAAAAAAAAGACCGGACAAATGCCCGGTCTATGTTGATATACGTTTTGTTTATTTTTTGATAAGCTTCGTATTGTACGTATTTTTCTCGTCTTTGATTGTCACTACATACATTCCTTTGATTAATGAAGCAACGTTGATTCTTCCTTCAATCTTACCTTCCTGAACCAATCTACCGTCCGCAGAATAGATTTTGTAATCCGCTTTACCTTTAAGGTTTTTCACTTCTACAAAGGTATCAGCAGGGTTAGGATAGATAGATACTTCAGATGTTTTTGTATTGTTTACTTCACCTACTGCCAGGTTACCTGCAATTTTAACCGGGAAATCTTTAAATGAACCAGCTGAATAGATTTGTCCTCCTTCCATGTAAGACGGGCTACCACATGGTCCACCTGCATCAACAAAAGAAGTACTTGCTACTCTCATTCTTAAAGTTTTATCTCCTGAATAGGTATCACCAGGGACAGTAAATGTTATTGTTCCTGCATGCAGAGAATTCGCATCAGGAGTACCACTTTTAGATCCAATTTTCTCTGTACTTTCGAAAACACCATTTCTGTTGTAGTCTATCCATACCTCTACAATATCAGGATAACTTGCATCTCCGATCTCGTTACCTATATCAATGTAAGACAATGTATATTGTGTTCCCTGGGTAAGATTAATCACTTTGGTAGCATCTTCACTGAAATCTAAATAAGTTCTGAAGATACTCTTATAGGTTGCATCTAAGTAAGCTAAATTAGCTACGTTTAATTTAGCCAAACCACTGTTAAGTGTAAAGCTTGCAAAACTATTTCCACCAGTGCTCATTAAGCAATAATCAGCTCCTGTTCTTAATCCTTTAGTTTTAAAGGTATAGTTAGAAGAAAATGTTCCTGGGACAGAATTTACTACGGCAGCCACCTGTACTTCATAATTAGTTTCATCTTCAAGAGCGCTTAGCAATACAGAATTAGTAGGGCTCGTAGTATTTGTCCAGTTGGTAACTCCTGCTTTTCTATAATTAATAGAATAGGTAGCACCAGGAACACTATTCCAGCCTACAACAGCAGTGTTTTTCAATATATCCGCAGCGATGGCAGATACTCCGGTTGGCGCATCTGTAGTTGAAGTTGGAGCAGTACCAATGGTAACTTTTGGAGATACTGCATAGAATATATTTCCAATTGCAGAAATTTTTAATTTAATAGGACCCGTAACACCAGAAGGGATTTGGCCAGTATAACTTCCTGTATTAGGAGTAGAAGCTACAAGCTCTGTCCATGAAGATCCGTTTACAAGATCCGTTGTATATTCTATTTTTACGTTAGCTACGTTGTACGGTGCAGAGTTAGTATTCACTACATCCCATGAAATTGTATTAGCAGCATTATTGTATAATACTGTAGCTTCAGTAAGACCTTTAAATTTGAAAGGACCATCCGCTTTAACATCTACCGTAGTTTCAGCAGACACTAACATTGGGGTAGCATTTTCATCCCTAACAGTCACAGCATATTTAAGTAGTCTTGGAATATAAGAAACACTTTCCCATTTCGCTTTATCTGTTAGATTTCCTGACATCACTATAGGAAGGCTAGGAAAATATCTTCTTCCACTTGCTGTTCCAAAATAAGATCTTGTCAATGCTCCCTGAGCGTTATATCCCCAACCCGTATCTCCAGATATTGAATGATTGCGATCAACACTATCATACTGTTCCCACGTATATTTAATAGGGTCAGCATCTGTAGCTGCAGCATCCAGATAATAAGCAGTACCTTTAGGAATACTATAAGCAGTAAGAGGTGAAATTACCGGAGCTGTATTGGTTGTTATATCCTGCCATACCCCGCATGTTGTCTTGCTATCCAGCTTGTTTAACACCTGGTTCACAGAGGAATAATGGAAATAGGCATCCGTAAAGTTCTGTACATTATCTCCTGTAATTCCGGCATATCCCATGATGGTAGTACCACCACCTGGTTCTATATTTACTCCTGATCCTTCTGAGTTGTGTGAGAATGTATGGTTTGCTCCTAACTGGTGTCCCATTTCATGAGCTACATAATCTATATCAAAAGCATCTCCAGTTGGAGTTGTATTCTGTGTAAAAGCAGAACCTTTTGCTAAAGAAGTTGCAGTTGCAGGATTAGTACATGTGGTTCCTATACCTCCCGCATTACCGTTACCTCCTGCCGCATTGAATACGTGCCCCATATCATAATTTGCATTTCCAACTTGTGCCGTTAATGTCTGCTGAAGTTGTAAATTTAAATTTCCTGTATAAGGGTCTGAAGCAGGATCAATATATATGATATTAGGAAGGTCCTGGATCAAAGCTTTAATACCAAAATCTTTCTGAAAAATTCCGTTTACACGGGTCATTGTATTATTCATCGCTACGAGTGCAGGAGCTCTTTTTTCAGCATCTGTAGCAGTAGCGGGCACCCCTGCCTGGTTCATAAAATATTGGGTATACTCTCCTGATGCGGAAAGAGCCAATCTATACGTTCTGAATTTTGTACTTGCAGGCCTATTGGTAATCCCAACATTTACATTAGAAAGGTTTTTTTTTCCGTAAGCTTCTAATGACTTTATATCTTTAATGCTTTTCTCTTCTGTTGTACATTCAAACCCATGTTCTCCTTCCGTTCTCTTTGTTTTATAGAAAACACCATATGTTTGTTTGTCTGAAGTAATAGGCTCAATAAACTGGAATTTTCCATCTTTAATGATCATAGACTGCATTTCTGTAGGGGAGGTACTAAATCTTAAATATTTAGACGGATCGTCTACCCCCACTCCCATATAAGACCCTAACTGGTATCTGTCTGCCAGAGACTTCTCCATTACAGGATCACTGTATACAGCAAATCTTTCAATTTTCCCTTCTGCTGTAGGAAGAGAAACAATCACTGCCTGAGCTCCTTTTCCTGTTTCTACAGCATCTTTTAAAACATTCCTAAGAGACTGTAAATCTAGTCTATAAGAATGCTGAACTTCTACTTCTTTTCTGATTTCGGACGTTCTTTGCGATGCAGGCGTCCACCTCTGTGCATTAAAACTGGACAGCCCAGCCGCTAGTGCACAAACTAGTAAAATTCTTTTTTTCATAATTACTTAATTGAATAAAAATTAGTAAACTTTAAATATCCATCGTAAAAATACTAATTACAACTAAGGTAACATCGAAAAAAAACGACTAATTTTAATAAAATCAGCCGTTTTTGTTATTTTTTATTATTTATGTATTATTTCTTAATTCCCATCTCATACAAAGCAAACGATATAAGATCTGCATTTTCAGCAATTACTTGTTCTGTAGATCTTCCTGCTCCATGTCCTGCATTTTTTTCTATTCTCAGTAAAATTGGATTTTTACAAGCCTGCTTATCCTGAAGCTCTGCTCCAAATTTGAATGAGTGTGCCGGAACTACCCTGTCATCATGATCACTTGTAATAATCATGGTAGAAGGATAGCAAGTACCCGCTTTTACGTTATGAACCGGAGAATATGATTTAAGATATTCAAACATCTCTTTATTGTCTTCTGCTGTACCATAGTCATAGGCCCAACCGGCACCGGCAGTAAATTTATTATACCTCAACATATCCAAAACGCCTACTCCCGGGAATGCTACTTTTGCTAAATCCGGGCGGATAGTCATGGTAGCACCTACCAATAGTCCTCCGTTTGATCTTCCTGAAAGAGCCATATATTCTTTTGAAGTATAACCTTTACTTTGCAGGTATTCTCCAGCAGCAATAAAGTCTTCGAAAACGTTTCTTTTCTGCATTTTGGTTCCGGCATCATGCCATTTTTTTCCATATTCACCCCCGCCACGGATATTTGGAACGGCATAAATACCGCCATTTTCCATCCAGATGGCATTCACTACAGAGAAAGAAGGCTGTAAGCTGATGTTAAAACCTCCATAAGAATATAGGATAGTAGGATTTTTACCATCAAGTTTAGTTCCCTTTTTATAGTTAATCATCATAGGAACCTTTGTACCATCTTTAGAAGTATAGAATACCTGTTCAGAAACATAATCCTCAGGATTAAACTTCACTTTCGGCTTTTGGTATACGTCAGATTTACCGGAATCTACATTAAATTTATAAGTGGTTCCCGGTGTGATATAATTACTGAATGAATAATATACCTCTTTTTCCTTTTCTTTTCCTCCAAAACCGGAAATATTACCTTTTCCTGGAAGTGCTATTTCCCTGATTAATTTTCCTGTCTTATCAAATTGTTTTACCTGATCAATGGCATCAATCATATACGTAGCAAAGAAGTATCCTCCTCCCTGGGTAATCCCCAATACATTTTCCGTTTGTGGAATCACATCTTTCCATGTTTCAGGAGCCGGGTTTTTTATGGAGGTTTTCACAAGACGCATATTCGGAGCATCTTTATCCGTGAATATAAAAAGATCGTCACCTTGCGTATCTACAATACTGGCATTAATATCAAATCCTTTTGTAATTTGTACAAAGTCTCCTCCATTCTTTAAATCCTTGATATACAACTCATTTCCATTGGTTGCGTTGGCTGCAGAAATAATCAGAAATCTCTGATCTTCAGAAACACTTGCTCCCAGGTATCTTCTTGGGGTTTTCTCGCCACCGAAAATCAGCTTATCTTCAGACTGCCTGGTTCCCAATTTATGAAAATATACCTTATGTTTATCCGTCATCCCAGAAAGCACCGTTCCTTCTTTTGGTTTATCATAGCTTGAATAATAGAAACCTTCGTCTCCCTGCCACGAAATACCACTGAATTTCACATCCAGAAGGGTGTCATCAATCTGCTTTTTAGTGACCGCATCAATGATAATAATCTTGTTCCAGTCACTTCCTCCTTCAGAGATAGAATAGGCTGCAAGGTTTCCTTTTTTGTTGAATGACAAGTTAGAAAGTGAAGTTGTTCCTTTTTCTGAAAATTTATTAGGATCTAAAAATACTTCTGTTGCTTTGGTTTTATTATTTGTTCTGTACAAAACAGACTGTGCCTGTAAACCATCGTTTTTAGAATAATATGTATAATCTCCTTCTTTGAAAGGGGCTGAAATTTTTTCATAATTCCAGATCTCTCTCAGTTGATCTTTAATTTTATCTCTGAATGGAATTTTTGAAAGATAATTCTGACTGTAAGCTACTTCTTCATCCACCCATTTTTTGGTAGGTGCCGAATCATTTTCCAAATCTCTGAAAGGATCAGCTACAGCACTCCCAAAATAGGTATCAGTCTGGCTTCCCTTTAATGCTTTAGGATAATTCATTTTTTGAGAATAAAAAGATGCTGAAAACAGAACTCCAGCAGTTAATAATAAAGGTTTAAAATTCATAGTGAACGGTTTTCTCAAAAATACGTAAAGTAGGCGAAATAAAAAAAGCCCCGAAAAAACAGGGCCTTTTACTCTTCAATACATTCTTGATCATTATTCTTTTGATCCGAAACTGTCAAAATAGAAATCAGTCAGATTGGTAACAATCTCATCCGGGCTACCGTTCCAGTAATATATTTTATTGTTTTCTTTAAGCTCATATAAACTAAACTCCTGATCAATGCTTACTGTTTTATCTGCATTTTTAAAATCCTGAACAGCCTGAACCAGATATTTTTTCAAATCTTCCGCTTTTACTTTCTGTGGATTTTCTGCAGGCTCCGGTGCTAATTTTGAAGGAACTTTAAAGCTTACATTATAGCTTACCTGAGCAATCTTTTGGTCTTTAATATATTCATTAGCAACCACTTTCACATTTTTAACGGTAAGTTTTCCTTTTCTGAAGTTGTCAAACATCACTCTAAAGTAATCTTCAGCTTCTTTTTTACAGGTTGAGGCTACTGTTTTAGGGAAAGCTGTCAGGAAGTTTTCTGCAGTCGTCTTAATCATTTCTTCAGAGGTTTCTTTAAAGTTAACCTGATAAGCATCCTGCCCTTCTACCGTAGGTCTTAAATAATCATTAAGCTTACCAATTGAAGCATCGTCGTTATTTACAAAAGCGCCAAAAAATAATTCAAAAGCTTCTGCCGGCTTTTTTACTTCTGTCTGAGCTGTAGCGTAGTTACCCAGCATGGTAAGTAACACAAATAAAATAATTTTGTAGTTTTTCATAGTTCGATTTTATGATATGTTGTTGATTTGGAAAAAACAAAGCCTCCAAAAAATCGGAGGCTTTACTTTTATTTTTAAATATTTTAATAATTTTCTTCTTCTCCTTTCATCTTTTCTGCATTTTCCGCCATGATTACAGCATCTATCATTTCTGCAATATCTCCATTCATATAGGCATCAAGATTATACATAGATTTATTGATTCTATGATCCGTTACTCTTCCCTGGGGGTAATTGTATGTTTTGATTTTTGCAGAACGGTCTCCTGTAGAAACCATTGTTTTTCTCTGAGCGGCAATATCTCCCTGAACTTCCTGCAATTTGATATCATATAATTTGGCACGAAGCATTTCCATTGCCAATTCACGGTTAGCGAGCTGAGAACGGGCCTGCTGACAAACCACTACAAGACCTGAAGGCTTGTGTGTAAGCTGAACTTTAGTTTCAACCTTGTTAACGTTCTGACCTCCTGCACCTCCTGAACGTGAAGTCTGCATTTCAATATCAGCCGGGTTAATCTCTACATCCACTTCTTCAGCTTCAGGTAAAACAGCAATGGTAATGGCAGAGGTATGAACTCTTCCCTGAGATTCTGTTTCCGGTACACGCTGTACACGGTGAACTCCTGATTCGAATTTCATAATTCCGTAAACACCTTCACCTTCCACCTTCATGATCAGTTCTTTGTAGCCTTTTGCAGCTTCATTAGAATCTGTCACTTCATGTCTCCAACCTTTTGTTTTAAAGTACATGGAGTACATTCTGTAGATATCTTCCACAAAAATAGCTGCTTCATCACCTCCGGTTCCGGCACGTAATTCTACAATAATGTTTTTGTCATCTGCAGGATCCTTAGGAATAAGCAATACTTTCAGCTCTTCCTCCAAACCGGGAATCTTAGCCTGGGCTTCTAATTTTTCTTCTTTTGCAAGATCTACCAAATCTCTATCCGAACCATCAGCAATGATCTCATCAGATTCTTCAATAGCATCCAAGGCTCCTTTGTACTGATCATAAACCTTTACAATTTTACCCAAATCACTATATTCTTTGTTCAAAGAAGAATATCTTTTTTGGTCTGAAATGACATCAGGCTGTATAATAAGGTCTGCAACCTCATTATATCTCTGTTTTATAGCTTCTAATTTTGGAATTAATGATTTAGACATTATAGAATTTTTGTGGGTGCAAAGATAAGGATTATTAATTCAAAATTAAAATTACAAATCAGCATAAATTTTTGAACAATAGAGTACAATATCAGAAGGTCAATTTACAAATTCACTTATTCACTTTTGGAATCATCAGTTTCCGGCTTACTCCTTTTAGAAAGTTTTCTATCGATTAAGTACAATGTAATTCCTACTGCTACAATTCCCAACCCAATACAACTTTCCTTAGGATTGTGAATCAAAGTAAAATAAAGGATATAAATACTGAACAGTAAAAAAACAGTGGGGAAAATATAAAAAGCATTGGATTTAAATATTTTCCGGTCTTCTTTTTTAAGAAAATATACTGTAGAAATAGCCAGACTGGCAAATAACTGAAGAATGAATGCTGTATAAACGAAAATCTCTTTAAAACTTCCTGTTAAAATAATTACCGAAGCAATAACAGCATGAGCAAAAACAGCTCTTACCGGGATTCCTTTTTTATTGCCTGCTGAAAGAGGTTCCCACAGATAAGTATCCTTCGCAAAAGCCTGAGTAAGCCTCGAACCTACCCATAAATAGCCACTAATGGTTGCAATCAGTTGTAAGGCAATAAAGATATTCACTATTTTTCCAAAGGCAGAGCCCAGCATATTAACCGCAGCTTCACCCATTACATCCTCTTTTCCTGCCAATTGATCCACTGAAGCGTGCTTCAGCATAATGTAATTGACTAAAATATAGCTTACTGTCACAAAAACAGTTCCTATAATCAGAGATTTGGGAAGGTTTTTCTGTACATCCTTGATCTCTCCGGCAATATAAGATGCTGAATTCCAACCGGTATATGAATAGGTAACAAAAACCAGAGAAGTAGCAAAAGCAGGAAGCATGATTTCATTCTGCCAGCTGTCACTGAAGTTAAGACCGTTTCCCATTTGGGCAGATTCTGAAAGTCCTACACCCAAAATAACCAAAACGATAATAAAAGTGATTTTGATTAACGTGAAAAAATTATGAAATCTACTTGAAGCTTTTAAACTAAAGGATAAGGCAGCCGCTACGATAAAAATCACTGCGATGGCAAAACCATTTCCAAACGTGTATTGAAATACTGAGAGATATTTTGACATGGCTAACGCCGCTAAAGCCACCGGGGAAGAGAAACCAATAATCAAAGATATCCAGCTGATAAGGTATCCGAATAACGGATGATAGGTTTCTTTGAGATAGATGAAATCACCCCCATTTCCTTTAAAATGAGATCCTAATTCGGCATAGCAAAAAGCCCCGAATAATGCCAGAATTCCACCAATACTCCATAGCAGAAAGATGCTGTAGGTATTTGTAATATCAGACAACTGAAATCCCAGTGTTGTAAAAATTCCGGTTCCTATCATATTGGAAACCACAATAGCTGCAGCTGTTTTCCAGCCGATCTGATGTGAAGGAGTATTCATTGATGATTAAAAATTAAAATTAAGCCTTCCGAAGAAATAGCTACCCAAAGTTCCCATTTGTACAGGAGCATATTTAAATACTCCATAATATGAATTTTCATAAATCTGACGATCAGGGAATACATCAAAGACATTATTAGCACCTACGGTAAAGTTGATATTTTTTGTAATATCATATCCTACACTGACATCTGTAATCACCTTCGGCGAAAATTCCTGAACGCTTCCAAAAGGATATCCGTCCCTTATTACTTTACCAAAATAGGTATTTCTTACGAGAAAATTAAACTTTCCAATTCCATAATTCAATCCTAATGAGGCTTTTGTTTTGGGTGATAAAGTTTCAATAATATTGATCTGGTCGGGTCCAAAAAATTCATTCTGAGGAGTTCCCAGGTTTTCAGGAAAATGAAAATCTGTAATTTTTGTTTCTGTATAATTTCCGGCAAGGTTTATATTAAGGTTTCCGCCTTCCAACTTCCAGTCATAGGAAATAACCAGATCCACTCCTTTGGTTTCGGTATCAATAGCATTAGCAAAAAACCTTCCGCTTTCGACCTCTTTTCCCACGCCTACTACATCAGGGTCTGATAACCTGGAATCTGTAATATTACTTGTAATGACAATCCTGTCTTTCACTTTAATGAAGTATCCGTCTAAAGTAATGAATAGGCCTTTCACCGGCTTTAAAGTAAATCCAACGCTTCCGTTGACAGAGGTTTCCTGTTTTAGCTTATCAAATCCAAGCACCTGTGCAGCTTTACTGTCATTATTAAAAATCCCTTTGGTTACAATCGTAGATCCTGAAGTTGAAATATCTGCATAAGAATTATTGAAATACTGCTGCTGTAGGGAAGGAGCTCTGAAACCTGTTCCTACTGCTGCTCTTACAGCATAATTTTTTATAAACTCATACCGTACGGCTAGTTTTCCATTCAGGGTATTTCCAAAATCAGAATAGTTTTCAAACCTTGCTGCTGCATCAATATTCAGCTTTTTATCCAAATCATAAGATATATCAGCATATACCGCTGTAGAATGCCTGTCTTTTTTTAAAGTATTATCCGGTGAAAAGCCAATGAATGATTGCGATCCTCCTGCTCCGATCACTGTTGATCCCGTACCAGCTACATTTCCGTTAACATCATACTGAGTATAAGATGCAGGATCTCCGGATTTGATCTGATATTGTTCAAATCTGAATTCACCTCCAAATGCAATATTAATCCGGTTTATATTTCTAGAAACATCAAGATTAAGGGTATTTTGCAGAAAACTGTGTGCTCCGGCATAAAATCGGGTCGGCGATTTTGCTCC
The DNA here is from genome assembly GCF_024586575.1 of Chryseobacterium sp. WG23. Classification (NCBI taxonomy): domain Bacteria; kingdom Pseudomonadati; phylum Bacteroidota; class Flavobacteriia; order Flavobacteriales; family Weeksellaceae; genus Chryseobacterium; species Chryseobacterium sp. WG23. Next base: position 224,687 of record NZ_JALCZE010000003.1, on the reverse strand, counting down.
TAAAGAAGCATTATTCGTATTGCTTACATTATAATTGAACGTATTGTTTCCAAATGTATTGCTTACATCAAAAAGCCAGTTGTTTACATTATATTTTGCTCCGACGGCATAAGAGATATCATATACCTGAGATCCCAGCTCCGCCTGAAATCCATTGGGATAAATGGATGAAACAACATTAAACGTTTCACTGGGAAGCCTTCTGAAACCATATCCTTTTCCTTCTTTAATACTGAAGCCTCCAAAGGAATAAAGTTTAAAATTGTTATTAAAAGAATATTCTGAATTAAAAAACAGCTGCGCCTGCTTGATCTGTGCGTCTCCAATCTGAAAGTTGAAGTAATCACGGGTTAAACCCCTTTTTTTAATTTCCTCATCATCTGCAGCTCTTGCGGCCTCAGGATCATCAGCGAAAGGATACGCAAAATTATTTCCGAAAATATCTAAATCATGATTTTGAGTCCTTGTTGTTTTTCCTCTGTGGCTTAGCTGTAACGAAAGATTGACGTAACCTTCTTTTTTTCCTAATGATGCCCCGTAATTAACTCCTGCCTGGTAGGTGTCCCCATCATTCCTTCCGCTTAATCCGTAGGTAATACTTGCTGATGCGCCTGCATTCTTTTTGAGAATAATATTGATTACTCCCGCAATGGCATCAGAGCCATACTGTGCCGCTGCTCCATCTCTTAATACTTCAATTTTTTCAATAGCAATAACAGGAATTGTACTCAAATCTGTTCCCACAGAACCATTTCCAACTGTATTCTGATAGTTGACCAAAGAAGTGGTATGTCTTCTTTTCCCATTAACCAATACTAAGACCTGATCCGGGCCCATTCCTCTCAATGTCACTGGATCAATATGCTCGGTTCCGTCAGAAGCAGACTGTCTTACAGAATTAAATGAGGGAATGACATAGTTCAATAAATCCTGAACCGTTATTTGTGGGGATGCTTTCTGTATTTTATCGATATTAATAACATCTACAGGAACCGGCGTCTCTAGTTTTGTCCTTTTAACATTTCGGTTGCCTACGATGATAATATCTTCAATTTGTTTTCCTTTTTCTTCCTGTTCCTGGGCAGCGATCCCAATGGCACCAAGCAATAATACAGCTATGCTTACTTTTTTCATCTTTTGTTCCTGCAAAAATTATTATACATTCCGAGAATCAATCCTCAGACACACAAGACTTCAAGAAATGGAATTCATATAAGAATATTGACTTCAATTATCTCCCCCATCGGGTTGGAATTAGCACCTTTACACTGTTGGAATTGTGTAGGTTGCTAAGGTTTCTTTGGGCCAAATCCCTCCACCTTTCTTGATAAATCTACTGCAAAAGTAGACTATTTTTTTCAATATGCAAAAGCCGTTTTTACGATTTACAAACGCAGCATAAAAAAGGCTTATGAAAAATTTCATAAGCCTCCCTAATAAAAGTAATTGTAATTGAAGTGAACTATTTTATGTAAAGGGAATACAGTGATTCTACAAGAAGACTGCTTATCCTTTAATAATCTTTTTAGAAACCGTCTGTCCGTTTTTTAATTTTATTTCTACAATGTATAAACCGTCCGGAAGTCCTGTCATATTCATCTGATCATTTAAAAACCCGGCGTCCATCTTTTGTCCTACCGTATTTGTTATGTTTATACTTTCAATCGTGGAATCTGCTTTAATGGTCAGAATTCCTTTTGTTGGATTGGGATAAACCCCTATGTTGTTATGATTGAGTCTTACCTCCGAAGTAGCAAGTTCCGAGGTAGGTTTAATACATCTTACCGATGCCCCCTGCCCTCTGGGTGCCCCTGCTGAAGCATTCGCACTTATGGTCCCTACGTACAGATATTTCCCTCCAAGTCCGGATATATCCGAACTCCAGAAATATCCTCTCTTTCCTACAAAAGTAAAACTAGCGTCTGAAGAACTGCGATATCCTCCTGCAGGCAATTTCAGATGACTGTTGTAAGCACTTGCGGGAGCCGTAACACCTTCAAGGTTAACAATACTCCCCCAGTCTGCCTGTGTTGGCATTCTCCAATCAGCACCTATTGCCTTGCATGGGTCTACACCCACTGTTTTTCCTAGCCCATCTATGTTCTTTGCAGTCCATTCATCAGTAGGCTCAAGAGTGGACCACCACGCGGGTGTTCCTATGATATACGAGCTCACTCCTGCTAAACCATCCGGTCTGTTAGGGGTTGGAGCAGAAATGGTGGCAGAATTTCTTTCCTGATGTCCGTCATCCCATCTTCCCCATTGAAAAAGATCACCATATGAAGCTTCATCATCCAGAGAAGAGGCTACCTTAGAGCTTCCCAGATTCTGCTGCAGCCATATTTTTCCATCATTTCCTCTTACCGTAGTATAAGAAACTGTTTGGCCACGGTATGTAAATTTCACACATCCTACATCTCCAGGATTATTTCCAGGATCTGTATTTGTACAGTTTTGTGGATTTCCCTGTGCATATAAACTATTCAAAGCAATGAATATCAGCATCATTCCCACATTTATTTTTCTCATCGCAAAATATAGATTTTCAAACATAATCAATATTATTTTTAATTATTCTAAATTTAATTAATTTTGCACAAAAGTAGCTTTCCCGTTTAATTCAGAGTTATCATTTCCCAACTTTTAGTTATCCGGTATAGGAGTTATATATGGATATCATTAAAAACAATGCTGATTATGAGTTATTTAAATGGAGAAAAGATATTATTTGCCTCAGATAATATTAGCATAGAATTTTGTTCCGAACGATATTCAAGAACTTCAATACTGGAAGCTGGATCGAGCTTTACCCTGCTCTTCCTGTTGGGGTCAGACATTTATCTTGAAAAATCTACCTGCCTGCTTCCAATGGTTTTTAGAAAAAATCAATACATCCTTTATTATTCTTCGGAAGAAAATAAAGCTGAATTACACTGTGAGAGTCAGGAAGCACTCAAATATTTGCTGATCCGGATTGACTATCAGTATATTGTCAACCTTATTAATCCTCAATCCAGCCAGGAAAGCACGGATATACTGGAAAATATGATCACGAATAATTTCATCTATCTGCATAAAGAAACACCTCCCAACATGACCGTTGAAATGCATATGATTCTTAAAGAAATCATAGATTCTCCAAAGAAAGGTGTTATTCAGAAGTTGTTTATCGAGGCAAAGATTATTAAGCTTCTTATTCTTGTATTTGAGCAGTTCCATGAAAAAAACAGGGGACCATCAAAACCGGGGACTCCGGAAATGATCAAAAAATACCTGGATGAAAATTACCACAGCAATATAAAGGCTGAAGAAATAGGAAAACTACTCGGGATTAATCAGAATATAATCCGGCAGGAATTCAAAACCCAGTATCATATGACCATATCCCATTATATTTCTGAACTAAGAATGCTAAAGGCGAAAAAACTGATTACCAACAGTGATGTAATGATCAAAGAAATCGCTATTGAATGCGGGTATGAATATGTACAGAATTTTACACGCGCCTTTAAAAAGAAATTTGGTGTTGCTCCTGAAAATCTGAGAAATAACAAATAGAAAAACCGCCTAAAAAATTAAGCGGTTTATATATGTTGTTTTGCTTTGATATTACTTTTTCAGAATTAAGGTGAAAAAGCAATGACAATCAATTAATGATGATGTCCGTGATCGTGAATGAAAGGTCCGTTACCCTTAGGCTGGTTGTAAAGAACCTCTACACCTTCCTGCTCATAAATATTCTTTCTTCTGATATCTTCAGGATCGAAAGCCTTTACTTTTCCAAAGTATTCTTTCAAACCTTCCGTAAGCCACATTGGAATGACCAATCCGAAGAACATAAAAATACACCAGAACCCTACTAAGAACATAGTAATAAAGAATACAGTCCATAGGAACTGGTAGAACGGCCAAAATGCTGATAAAATAGTTATCATTCTCTTTAGATTTTAGGCAAAAATAGAGCTTTTTTCTTTTTTACACAAAAGATATAGGCTCTATTTTATAATTTATTTTAATTTTAAACTAACTAGTGGGCAAGATTTGCGAAGAAATCATTTCCTTTATCATCTGTAATAATGAATGCAGGGAAGTCTTTTACTTCAATTTTTCTTACGGCTTCCATCCCCAATTCAGGGAAATCCACGACATCTACAGATACAATATTATCCTTTGCAAGGATAGCTGCAGGCCCTCCGATAGATCCAAGATAGAACCCTCCATATTTATTACATGCATCTGCAACATCTTTACTTCTGTTTCCTTTAGCCAGCATAATCATACTTCCGCCATGGCTTTGAAACTCGTCAACATACACATCCATTCTTCCTGCAGTAGTAGGTCCGAAACTTCCTGATGCCATTCCTTCCGGAGTCTTTGCAGGCCCGGCATAATAAATCGGGTGGTTTTTGAAATACTCTGGCATTGGTTTTCCACTATCTATCAGTTCCTTGATCTTAGCGTGAGCAATATCTCTTGCTACGATAAGAGTACCATTTAATTTTAGTCTTGTTTTGATTGGATATTTTGAAAGATCAGCTAGAATATCCTGCATAGGCTTATTCAAATCAACTTCCACAGCTTCTTCCAAATGAGGAGGTGTAGCTGGTAAGAATCTTTTTGGATCCTGTTCCAGTTGCTCAAGGAAAATTCCTTCTTTTGTAATTTTTCCTTTGATATTTCTATCTGCAGAACAGGAAACTCCCATTCCTACCGGACATGAAGCAGCATGTCTTGGAAGTCTGATCACTCGTACATCATGGGTAAGATATTTCCCTCCAAACTGTGCTCCAATAGCACTTTCCTGGCATATTTTCTGAACTTTAGCCTCCCATTCAAGATCTCTGAACGCCTGTCCGGCTTCATTTCCTTCCGTCGGAAGATGGTCATAATATTTAGCGGAAGCTTTCTTTACAGCCGCAAGGTTCGCTTCTGCAGAAGTTCCTCCAATGACTAAAGCAAGGTGATACGGAGGGCAGGCTGCCGTTCCAAGATCTGAAATTTTCTCTTTGACAAACTCTTCAAGAGACTTTTCGTTCAGTAAAGATTTTGTCTTTTGGTACAGAAATGTTTTATTGGCAGAACCTCCTCCTTTTGTTAAAAACAAGAACTCATAATAATCTCCTTTTTTAGCATAGATATCAATCTGTGCCGGAAGGTTTGATCCTGAATTTTTCTCGTCAAACATGGTTAAAGGGACTACCTGAGAATATCTTAAGTTTCTTTTTTGGTAGGTATTGAAAATTCCACGGCTTAAAAACTCACCGTCGTCTACTCCTGTGTATACATTTTCTCCTTTTTTACCCATTACAATTGCTGTTCCTGTATCCTGACAAGAAGGAAGAGCTCCCTCAGCAGCTACTGCAGCGTTCTGTAGCAAGTTATAAGCAACAAATCGGTCATTGTCCGTAGCTTCAGGATCATCAATAATTCTTCTAAGACTCTCTAAGTGAGAAGAACGCAACATAAAAGAAACATCCGCCATAGCTTCCTCAGCAAGTAATTCCAACCCTTTAGGATCTACAGTTAAGATTTCTCTGTCTCCTAATTTTTCAACTTTTACATAATCTGATGTAAGCTTTTTATACACCGTATCATCTTTCTGAATTGGATACGGATCCTGATATCTAAATTCCATTCAATTTTTTGTTTGCGCAAAAATACGGCTACCGTAAAAAATATGAGTAAAATCAGTCATTAAAATTGATATTTATAATGATTATAAATTGCGAAATTCTGGTGTTATCAGTAACTTTATAAAAATTTCAATCACAATGAATTACAGAATAGAAAAAGACACCATGGGCGAAGTGCAGGTACCTGCAGATAAACTTTGGGGAGCACAGACAGAGCGTTCCAGAAATAATTTTAAAATAGGTCCTGAGGGCTCAATGCCACATGAAATCATTGAGGCATTTGCCTATTTGAAAAAAGCAGCAGCGTACGCCAATAGTGATTTGGGAGTTCTTCCCGCTGAAAAAAGAGATATGATTGCTAAAGTCTGTGATGAAATTCTGGAGGGCAAGCTCAATGATCAGTTTCCACTGGTTATTTGGCAGACCGGCTCAGGAACCCAGTCAAACATGAATGTCAATGAAGTTGTTTCCAACAGGGCACATGTCAATAATGGGGGTACTTTAGGAGAAAAATCTGAAATTCACCCAAATGACGATGTCAACAAATCTCAATCATCCAATGATACCTATCCTACAGCGATGCATATTGCTGCGTATAAAAAAGTAGTGGAAGTAACGATTCCTGCTGTAGAAAAATTAAAAAATACATTATCTGAAAAATCCAAAGCATTCAAGGATGTTGTAAAAATCGGAAGGACTCACCTGATGGATGCTACTCCCCTTACTCTTGGGCAGGAATTTTCAGGATATGTTGCTCAGTTGGAATTTGGATTAAGAGCCTTAAAAAATACCCTGCCTCACCTTTCTGAACTTGCACTTGGCGGAACAGCAGTAGGAACCGGATTGAATACGCCTAACGGCTATGATGTAAAAGTAGCCGAGCATATTGCAAAGTTTACCAACCTGCCTTTTATTACTGCTGAAAATAAATTTGAAGCCCTTGCTGCTCATGATGCTATTGTTGAAAGTCATGGTGCTTTAAAACAGCTTGCTGTCTCATTATTCAAAATTGCACAGGACATCAGGTTACTGGCTTCCGGACCAAGATCTGGAATTGGTGAAATTCATATCCCTGAAAACGAACCGGGATCATCTATCATGCCGGGAAAAGTAAATCCTACTCAAAATGAGGCCTTAACTATGGTTTGTGCTCAGGTTTTAGGAAATGATACTACGATCTCTTTTGCAGGAACTCAGGGAAATTATGAGCTTAATGTTTTTAAACCTGTTATGGCTTACAATTTCTTACAATCTGCCCAGTTGATTGCCGATGCATGTATTTCATTTAATGATCACTGTGCGGTTGGAATTGAGCCTAATCACGAGAGAATTAAAGAGCTTGTCGACAAATCTTTAATGCTTGTAACCGCTCTTAATACTCATATTGGTTATGAAAATGCCGCAAAAATTGCAAAAACAGCCCATAAAAATGGGACCACTTTAAAAGAAGAAGCGGTGAATCTGGGCTTGTTAACTGCCGAACAATTTGACGAATGGGTAAAACCTGAAGACATGGTGGGAAGCCTGAAATAATGTTAAAAACAGAATATATATCAGTAAAGTCCTGGGAATTCCCGGGCTTTTTTGGTAATGCAAAATACTGACTAACAATTTTTTATTAAATTCAGATTCGCATATTATTTTTTCATAAATTAGTGATATAGTTTAAAAACAAAAGCCATGAAAAACTTAACGAAATTAAAGAGACAAAACTTAAGGGAAGTACTAGGAGGAAATTTAGCTTCAAACTGCCAGGGGAAATTTAAATATCCTGCCTATTATAACGGATATTCTGCATGCTGCGTAGCACAAACAGATTATCCCTGCTCCCAGACTGTCATGTGCCAACTTCCTATTGGAATGTGTGATTGAGATTATCATCTGATATCATCTCTGTAAGTAATTGATAAAAGGCTGCTTCATTATTGAAACAGCCTTTTTTATTTATATTATCCTGAGAATTCGTCAAGCATATTTCTGGTTGGAATGAAGAAAAGAGTTCCTGTTACCGCGGTACTGAAATCTAAAATCCGGTCATAATTTCCCGGAGGATTGCCAATAAACATATTTGTAAGCATCTTTTTCGCGGTGCTAAAAGTACTTGCATAGGAAATGAAATAGGTTCCGAATTCATTTTTAGAAGGATTTCCGAAAGGCATATTGTCTCTTACAATTTTAAGTTCTTCGCCATTTTCCCCTTCTATATTCGCTAACGCAATATGTGAATTTGACGGTTTCACTTCATCAGACATTTCAATATCCTTATCTTTTGACCTCCCGATTACCTTTTCCTGGTCTTCTGTAGAAAGGCTTTTCCAGGCATCCATATTATGAAGATATTTCTGAACAAAGAGATAGCTTCCTCCCTGATATTGGGAATCTTCATTTCCAATTTTCGCAAAATAATCACGATCTTCTCCGTGTGGGTTTTCTGTTCCGTCTACAAAACCAAGAATAGACCTTGCATCCCAATATTTAAATCCATGAACTTCCAGAATACTTTCCGCCACAGAACTTAATAATTTGGATATCTCAATACCCATGTCAAAAATAACACTTTGATTGTCTGCTCTTAAGTGAAAATGTAAATCTCCGGGAGTAGAAACGGCAGTATGTTTCAGTCCTTTAATCTCTTCAAAGTCCACAAGTTCTTTCGGCATAGGTGTCGGAAGGCTCAGCTTTTTCCATGCTTCACAACCAATTCCCATCACACAACTGGCCCTGCTGTCCGGAAATCTGTTGAAAACAGAATTATTAAGATTTAAAACCAACGCGCATAGCTCCTGGAAAACCTCTTTCAGCTGTGGAACATCATTAAGCTTCCAAACCATGAATATGGTATTTGTGTTAGGGTAATCCGTAACATTTTGCGATTCTAAACTCATGCTTATTTTTTTGAATTAAGGTTCGTAACAGAATGCTGACTTACAAGTCTGTTAAAATTTTTAACCGATCAATTCTTTAGCCTGCGCCAAAGCTGCTTCTGTAATCTTACTTCCGGAAAGCAGCTGGGCAATTTCGGTTAGCTTTTGATCCTCTGTTAAAGGAATAATTGTAGATTGGGTTCTTCCGGAAACGTCCTGTTTTACCACCTTATAGTTATCATTTCCTTTTGCCGCTACCTGTGCCAGGTGAGAAATAACGATAAGCTGCATGTCTTTAGACATTTCTCTCATAAGGTTTCCGATTTCTTCAGCTACTTTCCCTGAAACTCCGGTATCTATTTCGTCCAGAATAAGAGTCGGAAGGTCATCACTTTCTGCAATAATTTTCTTTACAGCAAGCATAACCCTTGACCTTTCGCCACCAGAAATAGCCGTTTGAATAGGTCGTAACGGAAATCCTGAGTTCGCCTGAAATAAAAGCTGGATATTTTCTTTTCCGAATGCGTTAAATTCAGGAATATCCAGAAGCTCTATATCTACTTTTGCTTTTTCAAGACCTAATTTTTTTAGAAGGGTTTCTGCTTTTTTTACAAAAACAGGCACATTCTTTTTTCTGTTTTTTGAAAGTTTCTCAGAAAGAGCCTGGAGTATTTTTTCTTTATCAGAAATATTTCCTTCTGTTTCAATAATTTGTGCTTCCAATTCTGAAGCGCCTTTCTGATCGCCCGCCAGTTCATTCCTCACTGCTATCAGCTCATTTACGTCTGATACATTATGCTTTAAGAGTAAGGCATTGATTTTATTATTAAGCTCTGTAAGAAGTAATAAGTTCTCCGGATTAATTTCTACATTTTCGGCTTCGTTTTCAAGCTCGGAAATGATATCTTTTATTTCTACAAAAGAAGTTTCCAACCGTTGGTCCAGTTCAGCAAAGCTGGTTGAAATCTCAGAAATCCTAGACAGTTTATTCTTTGCTTCATTAAAGAAAGATAAAATCCCGATTTCTTCCTGGTGGAATCTCGATAAGATTTGACCCAGATTTTCAGAAATCATTCCTGCATTTTCCTGAATGGCAAGCTGATTCTGCATCTCTTCGTAATCTACTTCATCCAGCTTCAGCTCTTCCAGCTCATTAAGCAGAAAGTCTTTATAATCACTTTCTTTATTGGTTTCGGAAAGCTGTGTATGAAGCTTTTTAAGCTGCAGTTTCAAACTTTGGAAATCTGAAAATACCTGTTGATATTCTTCAATGATCTGCTTATTTTCAGAAAGTCCGTCAATTATTTTAAACTGATATTCTGAAGTAAAAAGATTGGAAGTTTCAAATTGAGAATGAATATCAATCAGCTGTGATGAAAACTCTTTAAGCACATCCAGGGTGACCGGAACATCATTAATGAATGCCCGTGATTTTCCCGAAGGTAGGATTTCCCTTCTTATGATCGTCTGAAGTTCATAATCAAGGTCATTTTCTATAAAGAATTTTTTAAACTGATTATTCAGTGCAAATTCGGTTTCTACGACACTTTTTTCCTCTGCGTTCGAAACTGACTTTACATCTGCCCTTTCGCCCAGAATAAGTCTGAGTGCACCCAGAATAATAGATTTACCAGCTCCCGTTTCACCGGTTATTACCTGCAAACCGTTTTTCAATGACACTTCAAGGGTATCAATCAGGGCAAAGTTTTTAATGTAAATTCTCGAAAGCATGGATGAGGGGCTGGTTACTTTAAGTAATGCAAATATAGAATTTTAGTGTTCAGTATTCAATAGCTGAATGTTTGAATTCTTTTATTTCCACTTATTCCACTTATTATCAATATTTTTTGGAGAAATAATAATCATGGTCTGCTTCAGATCATTAATATTGACGGGACCATTATTTCCTGAATTAAAAATATTGAATATCTCGTCACTTTTATTATCCATAAAGGTATTGAAGAAGTATGATTGCTGAAATGAGTTTTCGTACATTTTCAGCTGCATCAGGGCATCAAAAATCACTTTTTTGGCTCCTCCCTGATCCTGATTGAAGAGATTATCTAATCCTGCCCTGTGATAGGTATAAATTACCGAGCGTAATTGACTCCAGTTAGGATTCAAAATTTCATTAACCAGTATCGTGCGGCTTCTTGGCTCATTGACGGTATTCCATCCTTCATAATTTCTGTTCTGCGAATTCTGGGCGATCTGCTGGGCTTTTGAAAACCATTGTGAACCACCCATAGACTGGAAGCTGTCGGCATCATATCCTAAGATCAGATAAATATAAAAACTGATTACATCGGTAAGGTTCTTCCCGGAAAACTGTCTTTCATTAAATATAAGATTTTCATTTTCAATATATTCGAATGCAAATCTTTGATCCTGAAGGTTTATTAAAGGAGATTCATAATTTGAGCTATAAACAGGACGTACAGCCTGTACTACTATAGCTCCTTTAAATCTATTATCCGTTCTTTCAGAGATAACAATAGAGAAACCACATTTTATTTTTTCAAAATTCTGCAGTTTTTTTCCTGTCCAGCTGGTATTATTGATAAAGTCTTTAAGGCTTTTTTCCAAAGCCTTATAAGCTTGCTGGTTACTTCCTCCCAATTGTTGGGAGTTTACCTGTACTGTTGCCAGCAATTCCTGGGAAAAACTGATGCTGTATATAAAAAGCAGAAAAAATAAGCTTATAATTTTTTTCATTGTCTGTTAAAAATTGAGAACGGAAATTTATTAAAATTATTTTAAAAGCTGAGCTTCCACAAAGTTGAGAATATCTTTGGCTACTTCATCTTTCGATTTAAGGTTAAATTCTGTCTTTTCCGTTTTGGTAAATATTTTAATTTTATTGGTATCGTTTTTAAAGCCTGCACCTTCATCGCGCAGAGAATTTAAAACAATCATATCAAGATTTTTCTTTTCAAGTTTTCCTTTGGCATTCTCTTCTTCATTCTGTGTTTCGAGGGCAAATCCTACCAAAAACTGATGGGTTTTCTTTTCGCCCATTGTTTTTAAGATATCAGGATTTTTCACCAGCTCAATTGTCAGATTTTCATCATTCTTCTTGATCTTTTCTTTAGCCACTTCTTTAGGGGCATAGTCTGCTACGGCAGCACTGGCAATTCCGATGTCTATTGTATCATAAAACTCAAATACTTTAGCCAGCATTTCTTTAGCAGAAGTTACTTTGTGAAGTTCCACATTTTTATCATGAATCACCTGGGCACTAGGTCCTGAAATTAAAATTACTTTTGCTCCTCTCTTTGACGCTTCTTCAGCTAAAGCGAATCCCATTTTCCCTGAAGAATGGTTTCCTATAAATCTCACCGGGTCAATGGCCTCATACGTTGGACCTGCAGTAATCAATACCGTTTTTCCTTCAAGACTTTTTTCCTTAGCTTCAGTGTTAAAATAATTTTCAACTGCATTAAAAATGGTTTCAGGCTCTGCCATTCTTCCCTGTCCAATAAGTCCACTTGCCAATTCTCCGTTTTCTGCAGGAATTATTGTATGCCCAAAACTTTCTGCAAGTTCTATGTTTTTCTTTGTAGATGGGTGAACATACATATCCAAATCCATCGCAGGAGCAATAAATACAGGACATTTTGCAGACATATAGGTAGCAATAACCAGATTATCACACATCCCATGAACCATTTTAGACAGTGTGTTGGCTGTACAAGGTGTCACCAGCATTACATCTGCCCAAAGTGCTAACTCCACGTGGCTGTTCCAGCTTCCATTATCTCCATAAAAGTCTGAATAAACAGGCTTTTTCGATAATGTAGACAAGCTTAACTTCGTCACAAAATGTTCAGCATCGGGAGTCATAATAACCTGTACTTCGGCACCTTTCTTTACAAAATCCCTTATCAGAAAATGAATTTTGTAGGCAGCAATCCCTCCGGAAACTGCGATAAGTATCTTTTTACCGGAAACACTCATTTAGTTCTAATTTTTTTGAAATACTAAAATACTTATTTTTTCCCACAATCAGGGTTTAAAACAACAAAGGTCATAAAAGAACTCAGTTCCTTTATGACCTTTGTCTATAAAAATACAGATGATTATTTTCTTTCTTCTGTTTTTCTGAAATAAATATCTTCATTTAGCCATTCTTCAATAGCGATTGAAGTTGGCTTTGGAAGTTTTTCGTAATGTTTAGAGATTTCAATCTGCTCTCTGTTTTCGAAAACTTCTTCTAATGTAGAATTGTGAACGGCAAATTCGTCTAATTTATTGTGAAGTTCCGTACGGATCTCCGCATTGATTTGCTCTGCTCTCTTTCCCATGATAACAATAGCTTCGTAGATTGAACCTACTTTATCTTCAATCTTATCTTTGTCGTAAGTAATAGTATTTACTTCGGCTTTTGTATCTTTTACACTCATTTTGAGAAAATTATTTTATTTATAAGACGGCAAATTTACGAATTATCTTTTAATTTTGAAAGTCGCCGCTGGAGGAGGGGTATTAAGTGCCGCACTATCCCTCTGGATCTGCATTGCTTTCTTTTCATTACTGATTTGATCCTTGATTTGTTGATCAGTTTTATTTTTTTCAGTCAGTTTTGCTTCCTCTTTCTTTTGTTTTGCATTCAAAGTGGCAACTCTAGCTTCTACCTGTTTTTTAACAACAGCGAAATCTTTCTTTTCTTTTTCCAATTTAGCACGTAGATCTATTGCCGTTTTAGAGTATTCCGTATTAGGCAATTCTTTTTCTACCACCTTTGTGTAGGTTAATGCACTTTCAATACGTTCATCTTTAAGTTCATAAACAGATTTTGCGGCTAGCTCATAACGGGATTTCATGATATAATCATAAATCTTCGGACGGAGTTTTGTACTTGGAAAATCTTCCAACACGTTTTCAAGAGCTACGGTAGCGGCTTTATACTGCCCCATTTTGAAATACTGTCTTGCATTTTCATAGGCTTTGAACTCTAATTTATAAGTCAGCTCATCAATAAGCTGGCTGATATTTTTAGATCTTTCAGAATTTGGATAGTTGGTAAGGAAATCCTGAAGTTCGTTAATTGCCAGTTCTGTACTGGACTGGTCAAGGTTATAATCCATTGATCCTTCATAGTAGCATAATGCTGACATATAAGCCGCTTCTTCTGCTCTGGGATCTTTTGGAAAGTTGACCGCAAAGTTTTTAAATTGATGCCCCGCCAGTTTATAACTTTTATCGTAATAGTTTGCATAGGCTGTATTGAAACCTACGTTGGGAAAATCATCTGTTCCTGCTACCAGATTGGTAAGTCTGTCATAAAGAGCCAGTGCATTTTTCCACTTTTTCTTAGCAAAGTTGTCATTCGCTGCTTTTAAGATAAAATCTTTGTCAGCACTCTTCATTGCTTTTTCCTGACGGCTTGCACATGAAGCAACCACTGCTACAGCAAACAGCCCTAAAATATATTTTTTCATATAAAAAATTCAACAGTTTTCGGATTAGACAGCCGATTTACTAATTTGCAAAAATATAACTTTTTTGTCAATAGATTTTTTTTTATGAATATTTAACGTAATTTTAGTCTGCAGCGTATCCCAAAATTGCAAAAACGCTCAATAAAAGATTCATTCTTACTTTCTTTTCGGCTTCTTTTGCATAGGTTTCATCATTTTTACTTGGGACATACAGTTCGTAGAAGTTTTTATTTCGGATCACAAATAGAGTGGATCCTATAATCATGGTAAGAATATCTTCGGGTTTTGGGGTAAAAGTAAAAACGCCTGATGCCACCCCTTTTTTTATGACTTCATCCAGTTTCCTTACAAACAGCTGGTAGAAGTCAAGCAGCTCATCTTTCAGGTTTTCGGTATGACGAAGTTCCTGGGTAACAAAACCATGAAAATAATTGTATTTGAAAAGCTGTGATACAATGTATTTGATCATTTCTCTCATCTGCATTTCAGGTTTTCCTTCTTTGATCGTATCAGCAAATTCAGAAAAATTCTCTCTGGTCTTCAGCACTCTATATTGGTAGAGATAAGACATCATCTTTTCTTTAGATCCAAAATAATAGGAGATCATTGCTACGTTGATATTTGCTTTTGAACAGATATCTCTTACAGAAGTTCCTTCGTATCCTTTTTTTGCTATTAATTCTTCAGCAATATCTAAAATGTGAATCTGTTTTTCTGTAAATTTTTTCTTCATGAAGTGCACTTTGAGTAAAGTTAAGAAATTTTTAACACATTTGTAAACGTTTGTTTAATAATTTTATATTAATTCTAAATAGTCGTATTTTTGAGGATGGAATTTTTTGATTTTCATCACCATAAAAAAAACATCAGATATGGAATTTACAATGTAAATATTGGAGAAATTCCGTCAGATTCCCTTTATTCAATAGGAATTCACCCTAAAGATATTGATGTTAACCATATTGAAGAACAGCTTAAGCTGGTTAGAAATACGGTATCACAAAATTGTTTTGCTATTGGGGAATGTGGTTTAGATTCTTTGGTGATGATTAACCAGAAAATTCAGGAGGATGTTTTTTTGAAACAGATCCAAATAGCCAATGAGATAAAAAAGCCTATTATTATTCACTGTGTCAGAAAGTTTTATGAGGTAATTTCTTTTACAAAAAAGGCTGAACAAGCTATGATTATTCATGGTTTTAACAAAAAACAAAAAATTGCGGAAGATCTGCTGGCTCATAATTTTTATCTGAGTTTTGGAAAAGCTGTTTTGTATAATTTATCTTTGCAACATGTTTTAAGGAACACACCATCAGATAAATTCTTTTTAGAAACTGACAATGAAGATTTTGATATTGAAGAATTATATCAGAAAGTTTCAGAAATAAAGGGGATTTCTTTGGAACAAGTCAATGAACAAATTTTAGAAAATTTACACACTATAAAAAATGGATAAATACTGGCTCGAGAGAACTGAGCTTTTAGTTAAAGATGAAGGATTGGAAAAGCTGACAAAAGCAAATGTCCTGGTGGTAGGTCTGGGTGGTGTTGGCTCTTTTGCTGCAGAGTTTCTCGCAAGAGCGGGAGTAGGCCATATGACCATTGTAGATGGCGACACTGTAGATATTACGAACATCAACAGGCAGCTTCCTGCTTTACATTCTACCATAGGAAAACATAAGGTAGAAGTAGTTGCAGAAAGACTTCTGGATATCAATCCCGAGATAAAATTAATTA
The DNA here is from genome assembly GCF_024586575.1 of Chryseobacterium sp. WG23. Classification (NCBI taxonomy): domain Bacteria; kingdom Pseudomonadati; phylum Bacteroidota; class Flavobacteriia; order Flavobacteriales; family Weeksellaceae; genus Chryseobacterium; species Chryseobacterium sp. WG23. Next base: position 209,012 of record NZ_JALCZE010000003.1, on the reverse strand, counting down.
AAATCAATGAGTTTCTGAATCCTGAAAGAATGGATGAAGTGCTTGATTCCGGTAAGTTTAATTATATCCTGGACTGTATAGACAGTGTAACTCCTAAATTATACCTTATCCGTGCTGCTAAAAGAAAGAAAATAAAACTTGTAAGCTCCATGGGAGCCGGTGGAAAGACCGATCCAAGTAAGGTCATGGTAAGAGACATCAGTAAGACACAAAACTGTTTCCTGGCCAGACAAATAAGAAAAAGACTTAAAAAGGAAAAGATTAATAAAGGGTTTAGATGTGTTTTCTCCAATGAGCTTCAAAATGAGGAAAGCCTTAAGATGACCGATGGAGCTAATTACAAAAGGTCTTTCTATGGTACTATAAGCTATATTCCGGCCATTTTTGGTCTGTATGCTGCCTCTGAAGTCATCAATTATTTATTGAAACAAGATTAATGCAAAATTTTACATATCCCAGAGCTGAAAAACTCAAAAAGAATATAGAGATCGCTTTACTTTTCGAAAAAGGTAAATGGAGAACTTGTGGAAATCTAAGAATAATCATTTTAAAAGATAAGCCTAATCTTCCGGTAGAAAGTGTCAAGTTCGGGGTTTCTGTTTCTAAAAGATATTTTAAAAAAGCGGTCCACAGAAACCGTTTGAAAAGGCTTCTGAGAGAATGCTACCGCCTGAACAAGGGGTTATTCGAGACGGCATTCGGAGAAAAAACCCTTGCTATGCTGTTTTGGGTTTCTTCGGAAATGCCTCAAAAATACCAGGATGTAGAGGCCCAGTTTATCAAGCTCTGCGAAGCACAAAAAAAGCCATAACGGCAATATATACAATACAAATATCTGCTTATTCAATAAAATCTGTACATGTTATTTTTAGCTTTCAGGTGTATAGGGTAAGCAGATTTTTATTTTTTTTATATTCTTCCTTTTTTGGCACCATACTTCGGGCATCTTGACCTGGATACCTTTGTGAATTTAAGTTTTCATCACTGGGATACTTTTTGTACTTTTAAGGGAAACAATAAATCTGAAAATTAATATGTTAGACCATGTTCCCTATTTTTCTTACATTCTCAGCGCATTTATCGGCATTGGATTGGCTGCCGCCACAGGATTCCGGGTCTTCCTTCCCATGTTTTTTGTAAGCCTGGCTTCTTACTTCCATTGGATCCCTATGAGTGAAAATTTTGAATGGCTTTCCGGCCTGCCGGCGCTCATTACCACCGGTATTGCTACCATCGCGGAGATTCTGGCCTATTATATCCCTTTTATAGATCATTTACTGGATACGGTTTCTGTTCCAATGGCTGCGGTAGCCGGATCAGTATTATTTGCCAGCCAGTTTGCAGGCTTGGAAACGCTTCCCCAGTGGGCATTGGCTCTTATTGCAGGAGGGGGAACAGCCGCAACGATAAGTTCCGGTTTTGCAGGACTACGTGCAGCCTCTACGGCAACAACAGGAGGTCTGGGAAATCCCATAGTGGGAACTACTGAGACTGCAGGAGCGGGTGTAATGTCTATTCTTGCAATGGCCATGCCGGTTGTAGCAGCTGTTTTAGCCATCTTACTTATCATTCTGGTAGTTGTCTTCGGACGGAAAGCCTGGAGGAAGTTACGGGGCCGTAAAGAGACTCATGATACCTTATAAAAAATGTGCTGTCTCCCGGACAGCACATTTTTTTAGTTTTTACTTCTAAAATCTTTTATTTCCTTGATTTTAGATTCAAAATATTCTTTTTTATCAGGATTTTTCTTGATTAATATTTCGAATGCTTTTATTGCTTTAGTATATAGCTTCTGTTCAAAATAAAGGTTAGCCAATGTTTCTGTCATCAAATGAGAGATATCGTCATTTTTCTCTTTAACAACATAAGAGCTTTCTTCTTTTAACTGACTGATCTTAGGGTTATTTTCAATAAAGTTATCAATAACTTTTATCTTCTTTTCAGGCTTTTCTTTTTCAGCTTCTTCCGGTCTGTCGATTTTCAGCCAGCTTTGCCATGTATTGATAAAACCAGGAACATTGCTGTCTACAACAGGCTGAACTGTTTTTTGTACCGGAACTTCCTGCATTGTTTCTTCTTTCATTGAATCTTCATTAGCTTCTTTCTTTCCTTCTGCAACTCTCAGGCTCGAAATATCCGTTCCAAAGAATGATACATTCATCACCGGAGCTTCTTCTTTTGCCCCTTTTTGAGCATTTTCCTGAGCATGTTCAGCTTCATTTTCCGGCAGTTCAGGAACTTCTTCTACAATCTGTACTGCTTCTGCAGCAGACTCTTCTATTATATTTTCAGACTCTTCAACGGCTGCTGTGATATTCTCACTTTTCACTTCCACTTCTGTAGGAATTTCAGGAGTTTCATCCTGTAAGAACACTTCTATTTCAGGTTCAGAAACTTTTGCAGGTTTAGTGAGTAAGGAATCCGGCATATTGGTTTCAAGACTCATTGGCTTCCATGCAGACCGGATTTCAGGTGTTTTCTTTTCTTCCTGTGTAACCTCTTCTATATGAGATTCTTCTACCGGTTCAGGAGTTTCTTGTTTTTCTTCTCCTGAAGCTGACAGTACTTCCTCATCTTTGGCAGGTTCTTCTTCTTTCTCCGTAGACCAGAAATGGAAATTTTGAGTTTCTGCAAAGCTTATTTCATGATCAGCAACTACTTCCGGCTCTTCTTTTTCCTCTTGTGAAGCAGATTTAGCCTCTTTCATTCTTTTCTCAACCTCTTCAATCAGACGTCTCATTTCGTCTTCATGCTTGTTTACATTAGGTTGGGAAATTGCTGTGTTTTCTTTTATTTCTTCTTCATTTATCTGAATTTTGACATCCGGCATAAATGAATCTGTTCCATGGAAACTAATTTCAGCCTCAGGTTCATCAGCAATCCCTTCATTATTAGAAACCGCATTATTATTTTCTTCTACATTTTCTTGTTCCTCTTCATGCTCCTGAACAGTTTCTTCTTCAACGGTAACTTCCGGCACTATAGCTTCTACTTCATGGAAGCTTACTTCCTCTTCTTTCTGAACTTCTTCCTCTTCAGGTTCTGAAGAAATTTCATCTTCAGTAATAATGGTTTCCGGTGTGAAATTTTCTTCTCCCTCTTCATGCTCCTGAACAGTCTCTTCTTCAACGGTAACTTCCGGCAATATAGCTTCTACTTCATGGAAGCTTACTTCCTCTTCTTTCTGAACTTCTTCTTCGGGTTCTGAAGAAATTTCATCTTCAGTAATAATGGTTTCCGGCGTGAAATTTTCTCCTACATTTTCTTCTTTTTCTTCCTCTTTTATATTTTTTGCCACAGTTTGAAATACGGGCTTCTGAGTAACCAGCGTACCTGACTCTAATGTAGATTCAAGATCAATCTTTTCAGTATATACTTCATCAAGAAAGTTTTCTTCTCCTTCAAAAAGAATTCTGTTACGTTCACCGTTAACATAAATAGGCTCAACTCCTTGCGAGGTCTGCAACATACACGAAACGCCTTCTTCCTGCTCCACTTCTTTTTCAGAAGACGGCTCTCTTTTGATAGGAAAGATTTTTTCTTTATTAAAAGAATACCGGACTGGCTTCTGAGCGTTTTCAGAAACCTGCTTTTCTTCTGTAATTTCAGGTTTAGAGCTTTGCTGAATCTTTCCATTGATCAGCTGATAAAGAATTTTTTTATCTGTGGTATAAGCCGCCGTTATGGAAAGCTCCTTCTGATAACTTTCTTTATCATAGAGATGTACCCCATATAAGTGGAGTGCCCTAATATTTTGAATATAGGGAAAAGCGTGAATCTCTTCTTTCAAAAGATGAAGATCTTCTGACTGAATATTTTTCGGATTTTTTATTAATTCTAAAACTCTTGGATTCATCTTACCAATTCGCTACAATGTCGTTAAATATCTTATTAATTATTCTTTCTGTAACAATTTTCACCTGAGATGCTTCGATCTCACTCTGTGATAAATTGCTATTAAAAGCAGCTTCATCCGTGTAGGTTCTGTCAAAACTGGAATCAGGGTGTACTTTATTTTCATAATGTACTTTCACTGTTATTACAAGCCTGTTTTGAGCCTGTTGTATCACTCCACCAGAAGGATTTGTCTGGGTATTGGAACTGATGGTAGTGGGAGAAATGCTGTAATCTGAAATTTCTCCTTCTATCAGAATATCAGGATTTTCTTTAGTCCCTTTCAATGTTGTTCTCTGCAGAAATCTGTTTTGAATATCAGTAGAAAACTGTTGGGATAATGTAGGATTTACAAGCGCCGCATTATTAGGAAACTCATTGATCTGAACTGTCTTTTCATCTGTCAGGGATGACCCTGTGAAGCTGTAACATGAGTTTAGAACTCCCAGCAAAACGAAAAGTACCCCAACTAATATTGGTCTCTTCAGACTAATATTTTTAATCTTAATATTCATTTTTTATTTTATTTCATAGAATCCAATTCCTTTATGCAGGATTAGTCTTCCAGATTATACTGTTTTATTTTTCTATATAAGGTTCTCTGTGAAATTCCCAATTCATCTGCCGCTCTGTTTCTGCGTCCCTTATGCTTCTCCAAAGCCTTGACAATCAAATCTTTTTCATTATTTTGAAGAGAAAGGGATTCCGGTTTATTTTCCTCCACTTCAATGTCTTCAATATCTTCATAGCTGTCATCCTGCGACGAGATAATCGTTGGGTTCTGAACAGCCTGAGTATCGTTATTATTTTCAAAATACAATAAAGATCCCTGAGTTACCTGTGGCTGGCTTTCCGGAGTATAAATCCTGTTGATCAGATTTTTCTCCTGATTACTCAAGTCAGCTGTCCCTCTGTTCTTTATCAATTCCGAAGTTAGGGATTTTAAATCATTGATATCATTCCGCATATCAAAGAGAATTTTGTACATAATTTCCCTCTCACTTCCAAAGTCATTTTGCTTGGGTGTATTCTGATTATTGACCACCATTGGAAGATGCGTTTCCATTGGGATATATTCTGCAAGCTTCTCTGCTGTGACATTTCTATTTCTTTCCACCACAGTCATCTGCTCAACCAGATTTCTTAACTGGCGGATATTTCCCGGGAAAGCATAGTTTTCAATATAATGAACAGCACTGGGTTCCAATTCAAGTTCAGGCATTCTGTACTTCTCTGCAAAATCTATTGCAAACTTTCTGAATAACAAATGGATATCTCCTTTTCGTTCTCTTAAAGGAGGCATGTCTATCTGAACGGTATTCAAACGGTAATATAAGTCCTCACGAAATCTTCCGTCATGAATAGCCTTCATCATATTAACGTTAGTAGCCGCTACAATCCTTACGTTGGTCTTCTGAACCTGTGAAGAACCTACTTTCATAAATTCACCGCTTTCCAGTACCCTTAAAAGGCGAACCTGTGTTTGCAGCGGAAGCTCTCCCACCTCATCCAAAAATATAGTACCGCCGTCGGCTACTTCAAAATATCCTTTTCTGGTGGCTGTAGCCCCAGTAAAAGCTCCTTTTTCGTGTCCAAATAATTCAGAGTCTATAGTTCCTTCAGGAATAGCTCCACAGTTAACTACAATATAAGGCTGATGTTTTCGCCTGGATTCTGAATGGATGATTTTTGGAATAAATTCTTTTCCTACCCCACTTTCTCCAATCACCAAAACGGAAATATCCGTAGGTGCTACCTGGATAGACTTTTCTAAAGCCCGGTTAAGTGCCGGAAAATTTCCGATAATTCCAAAGCGGTTTTTTATGTTTTGTAACTCGTTGCTCATAAGTAAATGTTTGATTATTGATTTAATGTTATCTACAGCTCTTCAATCTGCTTTCTGTAGACTTTGTTAAAATGATGGGTATAGACATCTTTCATGGTCTTTCCTTCATCATACGTTTGCAATGCCAACGTTTTTAAATCCAAATAATCTTTGTTTCTTATTTTCGAAACTTTACTTTTAAAGTATATATTCTCTGCAAAGTCGTATTCTTTGCTTTGTTTTTCAAAATTTTCCAGGGCTTTATCATATCTCCCCAGTTCAAAATAGGTTACACCCAGCTGGTAATGGTCAAACATTCCCTTTACATACCCTCTGGTGGCCAGCTGTCTTTCAATAATTCCGGCAGCCTTCTCTTTCTGTCCTAAAGCACTGTAAGACATAGCCTTTACTATGCTCAGATTATAATCTCCGTTTAGAGATCTTCCCAAATCTTCAGGATAATAATTTTTTAGTGTTTCTAAATCCAGAATAGCACCACTATAGTCTCTTAAAAACTGAAATTTGCACCAGCCTCTGTATCCTAAATGCATTTTAGGATCTAAAGCAACCGCCTTATCAATTAATACCTTCCACGTTACAAAATCTCCATTTTTTAGATAAGGAACGGCCTTCTCCATATAGGCATTGGCAAAATCCGGACACAACTCAATCGCTTTATCAAAGCCTTCCTGAGATGCCCTGTACCCCTGAAAATCGGAAGCCAGGTTGTATAACTCACAAGCTTTTTTACAGTCCTCTCCCTCTATTGCATTACAGTTAACCTGTGCAATAGTATTGGTATACACTATAAGTAACAAAAAGCTAAGGTAATACCTCTGAAACTTTTCCATTTTCAATTTTATAGGTTAAATACTGATAATAGTCTACTTTGGAACCATTGATTTCCTTTGGAATCCATCCATCTAATGATTGGGTAAACTGTAACAGCTTATTTTCCAATTTTACATCCAGAACTGTATCTTTCAGATCCGGGCTCATATGCTGCAGCCTGAACAGTCCTGTCTTTCCTTCACAATTTACTAAAAATCTGACGGTAATAAAACCGTTACTCTTATTTTCAGAATAAATATTTTCTTTTTTCAGTTTTTCTACAATGGCCATCTTTTCTCCTTTGTAATCAAAGCCTTTTGCGCCGTGGTAATACTGAAAACTGAAAGGTTTATCTTTTCCTGTTCCGCATTTCTTAAGATCTGCGACATCTAATTTCCTGTCATATTCAATATCTCCAACCGTATTGGGGTATTTACTCACCTTTTTCTCTGCCTGACACGATATCAGAATACAGGAAAACAAGGCTAGAAAACAGATTGCTTTTACCAAAACTTCAAATTATTCAGCAATTCTCCCTAAAAGTGTGCCTTGCGTATTATCATAAACAAAAACGTCCACAATGTCTCCTATTTTCTGCCCTTCAAGCTTATCGAAGACACAAACGGCATTCTGAGAGTTTCTGCCCTTCCATTGGTTTTTGTTTTTCCTGGAAATTCCTTCAATTAAAATCTGATGTACTTTTCCAACATAAGAGATCATTCTTTTTCTGGAAAGCTCTCCCTGAAGTGCAATAACCTCAGCCAAACGTCTTTGTTTCACATCAGCCGGAATATTGTCTTCCATCTTCTTGTGAGCAGGGGTTCCCGGTCTTTCTGAATACGCAAACATATAGCCGTAGTCATACTCTACTTCTTTCATCAGGCTTAAAGTATCCTGATGATCTTCTTCAGTCTCATCACAAAATCCAACGATCATATCCTGTGAAAATGAAACATCAGGAACAATTTCTTTAGCCTTTCTGATCAGCTCCAAATACTCCTCACGGGTATGCTGTCTGTTCATGGCCTTAAGCATATTGTTACTTCCGCTCTGTACCGGAAGGTGTACATATCTACAGATATTATCATGTTTAGCCATCATGTGGAATACATCTAAACTCATATCCTGAGGATTTGAAGTAGAGAATCTGATTCTCATTTCAGGCACCGCTTTCGCCACCAAATCAAGTAACTGTCCAAAATTAATAGCTGTTGCTTTTTGCATCTCAGAAGCTTTAGCAAAATCTTTTTTAGGACCTCCTCCATACCATAGATAGGAGTCTACATTTTGACCCAGAAGGGTAATTTCTTTATAACCACTATTGCTAAGCTCTTTACATTCTTCGATAATAGAGTGTGGATCACGGCTTCTTTCCCGTCCTCTTGTGAACGGAACTACACAGAATGTACACATATTATCACAACCTCTGGTAATTGTTACATAAGCGGTTACACCATTACCACCCAAACGGACAGGATTAATATCAGCATAGGTTTCTTCCTTGGAAAGTATAACATTGATGGCATCTCTTCCATCATCTGTTTCTTTCAAAAGATTGGGAAGATCTCTGTAAGCATCAGGTCCCACAACAAGATCAACCAGTTGTTCTTCTTCCAAAAATTTGGTTTTTAACCTTTCAGCCATACATCCGAGAACTCCTACCGTCATATTGGGTTTTTCCTTCTTAAGATTTTTGAACTGAGAGAGACGCATTCTTACAGTCTGTTCTGCTTTTTCACGGATAGAACATGTATTCAGAAGAATAAGATCCGCTTCTTCCACCTTCATTGTTGTATTGTATCCCTGCTCATTAAGAATAGAAGCAACAATCTCAGAATCAGAAAAATTCATCTGACACCCGTAGCTTTCTAAAAATAATTTTTTAGAATTTTCAGGTTTTTCAGCCACTGCAAAAGCTTCCCCTTGCTTTGTTTCGTCTATATATTTTTCTTGCACAATAATCAGTTTAAGGTTCGGAATTTAAATTTCAGGGCACACGTCCTGAAAACTTAAATCACAAACAGATAAGTTTGCAAAGATACAAAATATTGTGACAGAATGTCAGGAGATTCTACTGAAGTATTATAGCTTTTTAAAACTTAGATTTAAGAAATAAAATCACCATCAAATTATTAAATTGTAAGCATTTATGCTAATCCTTTTTAAAAATCTATCAAGAACTTATTTTCTAATCTCCATGGTCAAAATGATCTGATGTAAAGTTGATTTTAATTATTTTTTTAGAAATCACCTGTATTCCATCTTTAATGGCCGGCTTCCATTTCTTTTTTACTCTTTTGATGGCAAACTGCATATCGTCAATAAACATTTCGCTATTTTTTACTTTGGGCAAAACATCAAGATTTTCAACCTTCCCATTCGTATTCACATCAAAAACAAAAACGAATTGTCCGTTTACGGCATACTTCTTTAAATCAACATAAGCATGAATCATTTTTAAAAACTCCTGAGTAAAAGCAGCATCTCCGCCGGGAAATTCAGCATTCTGCAAACTGGTTACACTTTCATTCTGTGGCTTTGATTCTTGAGAATACCCCAAAAAGCTAAAAAGAAGGAACAGGATTACAATATATTTTTTCATATTTATAGGTCTACAGATAAAGAAGTCAAGCTCATTCTCAGTTTCATTTCAGATTTTACAGGCTGGCCATTGCAGGTGGCAGGTACCCAGTTTTTCTTTATCCTTCTCACCACATACTGCATATCATCAAAGAAAACTTCGCTATGAAGCACTTTAGGAGAACCCACAATGTCAGTCACTTTTCCTTTTTCATCAATCATTAATGTAAATGTAAAGTCTCCTGTCAGGGTATAGAAATCCGAATTCAGATAGGTATACATATATTTTCTCAGGATCTCTTTGTATGCAGCCGCTCCTCCTTCATAAGCAGCAGGTTTAAAATCATTGCACTTAACAGCAACCTGCATAAAAGGTTCTTTAATATCTATTTTTAAAATATTTTTATTGTTCTCCGTGATAAAAGAATCGTCTCTGTCTTCAAGGTCCTGGGCATATGAAAAATTTGCAGCACAAAGAGCCAGAAGTAAAAATATCGTTTTCATAATTTATATGTATAATAATAAGCAAAGGTAAATATTTACCCTCTTTATAAAAAAGAAAAACTTCACACAATCAGTATGAAGTTTTAAGTTGAGTTTAGGGAATCACCATGCAATTTCAGTTTACAGCAATCCTTTAATATGCTTATAATTGGACTTTACTGTTTCAAAAGCTTCCTCCATTTTACCACCCAGCATCAGCTGGGCCATTGATTTTGTCATGCCTATAACCTGATCAAATTCAATTTTTGGGGGAAGGGCCAGAGCATTAGGATTAGTGAATATATTGAGAAGGTAAGGTCCGTTATAGTTTAAACACTCCTTAATCGCATTTTCCACCTCTTCAGGATCATGAACATTCTTCCCCGGATATCCCATTGCCTGAGCTACCATAGCAAAATCAGGATTGATCATATCGGTTTCATTATCCGGCATGCCTCCCACTTCCATTTCCAGCTTCACCATTCCTAATGTTCTGTTATTAAAAACAATCAGCTTTATGGGAAGTTTATACTGAAAAATGGTTGCCATATCTCCTAAGAGCATCGACAATCCTCCATCTCCACACATCGCAATCACCTGTTTTTCAGGATGAGCTAAAGAAGCTCCAATAGCCATTGGCATCGCATTGGCCATTGATCCATGGTTAAAAGAACCGAGCATCTTCCGCTCTCCCGTTCCGGTAATGAATCTTGCTCCCCAGACGCAGCACATTCCTGTATCTACCGTAAAAATAGCATCCTTTTTGGCAAGCTGGTCCAGGGTATATGCCACATACTCCGGCTGAATAGCATCTTTTTTTCCAAAATCTTTGACATACGTGAGCTGGTTCTCTTTTACTTTTTCGTAGAATGCCAGCTGTTCATTGAGAAAATGATCATCTGTTTTTTCTTTCAACATTGGAAGTAAGGCTTTAATTGTTTCTTTCACATCTCCCGCTAGTCCCAGTTCCAGCTTAGCTCTCCTTCCAAGCCTTTCCGGGCTTTCATCAATCTGTATGATTTTATTTTTGACCGGCATAAACTTTTGGTAAGGAAAATCTGTTCCCAAAAGGATAACGAGATCTGCTTCATGCATTGCATGGTAAGCTGACGGATATCCTAATAGTCCTGTAAGGCCCACTTCATTGGGATTATTGGGCTGAATAGCCATTTTCCCCCGGAATGAATATCCCACCGGAGCTTTTAACAATTTTGACAATTCCACCACTTCAGCATTGGCTGCACCAGCTCCTATTCCGCAGTAGAGAACAACTTTTTTATTATCATTCACAAGTTCCGCGAGATGTTTCAGCTCGTCATCCGATGGTCTGATAACAGGATTTGTTTTAAATATCTGGGCGGAAGTAGCTGCTTCCTCTGCATCCAGCTCAGAAACATCTCCAGGAAGACCGATCACTGCTACTCCTTTTTTAGAGATGGCATGTTGAATAGCAGTCTGCAGTGTTCTTTGCACCTGTTCGGGTCTTGTAATCATCTGATTGTAGTAGCTGCAGTCATCAAACAGCTTTATTGTATTCGTTTCCTGGAAATAATCCATCCCCATTTCCTCACTGGGAATCGTGGAAGCAATAACCAACATGGGAACATGGGAACGATGTGCCTCATACACCCCATTGATCAGGTGAACATGCCCCGGACCGCAACTTCCTGCACATACAGCAAGGCCATCCAGCTCAGCCTCAGCGGCGGCGGCATAGGCTCCCACTTCTTCATGTCTCACATGAATCCATTGAATACTGCTTTTTTTTACGGCCACATTCAGATGGTTGAGACTATCTCCGGTTACTGCATAAATTCTTTTCACATTGGCATTTTCGAGCATTTCAACAATCTGCTCTGCTATATTTTTAGCCATAATTAATAGGTTTGGTGTTATTTTAAGATAAAATACAGCCTTGAAAAATCTGTATCCCTATCAAATTTAACTAATTAAAATGAAACCTTCCCGTGGTTTCAATGTTAAAAAATGGTAATTTAATAATAAACCCGTCCCTACAAAAAGCAACTTTGCGATTAACCAAAAGTTTTTTAAACCTGAATGACTACAGTATTGAAAATAAAAAACGGCCATCCAAAGGACAGCCGTTTATACATTATATTTTTGATTTAAATAACTACTTCAATCTGATTTCTCAATAAATCTTCGAATTCATCTCTTTTACGGATCAAATGCGCTTTTCCATCAAGAAATAAAACCTCAGCAGGTTTTAATCTTGAATTGAAGTTAGAACTCATTTCAAAACCGTAAGCTCCGGCATTATGGAAAGCAAGGATATCGCCTTCTCTCACCTCATTCAGTTTTCTGTCCCATGCGAATGTATCCGTTTCGCAGATATTTCCTACTACAGTATAAATTCTTTCTGCTCCTTTTGGATTAGACAGGTTTTCAATGAAGTGGTAAGAGTCGTAGAACATCGGGCGGATCAAATGGTTAAACCCAGAGTTCACCCCCACAAAAACAGTAGCTGTTGTCTGTTTGATTACATTGGCTTTCACTAAAAGATAGCCACTTTTTCCTACTAAAAATTTCCCTGGTTCGAACCAAAGTTCAAACTTTCTTCCTGATGTTTTAGCAAATTCAGCTAAAACTCTTTCTACTTTTTTACCTAATGTTTTAACGTCCGTTTCTTCTTCGCTATCCTGGTAAGGAATTTTGAAACCACTTCCCATATCAAGATATTTCAGGTTAGGGAAATGCTCAGAAAGCTCAAGCATAATATCTAAAGCCTGAAGGAAAACTTCCGGATCTTTAATTTCACTTCCGGTATGCATGTGAAGCCCTTCCACATTAACGTTTGTACTCTTCATTACTCTTTCGATGTGACGAAGCTGGTGAATTGAGATTCCGAACTTACTGTCGATATGTCCTGTAGAAATTTTATAGTTTCCGCCGGCAAAAATATGTGGATTAATTCTCACAAAAATAGGGTAAGAATTTCCATATTTATTACCAAACTGCTCTAGAATAGAGATGTTATCAATGTTAATATGAACTCCAAAAGTCATTGCTTCCTCTATTTCAGCTAAGTCAACACAATTTGGAGTAAACAGTATTTTATCTTTCGTAAATCCTGCCTTTAGTCCAAGTTTAACTTCATTAATAGATACACAATCCAAAGAAGCACCCAGCTTCTTGACATACTTAAGGATATTGATGTTTGTCAACGCCTTCGCTGCATAGAAGAACTTAGTGTGTTTTAAAAAAGAAGATGTAAGTTTTTCGTATTGAACTTTGATGGATTCAGCATCGTAAACATACACGGGTGTGCCAAACTCATTGGCAATCTTTAATAATTCTTTTGAATTCATAATTTCATTTTTAACATAAAAAAAGGCAGATTCTTCGAAAAAGAGCCTGCCACATTACTTATTTTTATGCAAGACAAGTCTTTTAAATATTCCAAACCTTAGAGAACTTTACAGCTCCCTTTTTTCCAGTTTTTATTTGTTTAAAATTTTGCATTGCTTATTTTTATTTTTTGCAAAAATACTATTTATTTTTTATTTTATGAAAATTGATTTGAAAAGCTCTTTTTCTTGATAAAATCTGTAAAGTGCAAATTTTTCTATTATTTCGGTAACGGCAATGTTTCAAAATCACCACGAAGCAGTGCCAGCTGTAATTCGTTATTCAAATCACCCGCAGGTAAAGGAAGATCAATTTTCAATTTAGCAAGCTTACTCAGGGTTTGTATCTGCGTAAACAGTTCATAAAAACCGTATGATATCACCTTTCCGTTTTCAATAATTAAAAATAACTTTTCCCCTAGTTTCCTTCCTGATCCAAGCCAAAGCTCATTCCTTTTTCGGAAGTCTATTTTTTGTTTCAGTACAGCAGCTTCTTTATATTCCGGTAATGCTCCGAGAAACTGTACCGCTTTTGTTCCCTGGGTGAAAGACCTGAATTTCAAAATTGGCTTTTCTGTTTTATTGAGGTTGTTTTTTTCAACAACATATTTATTATTTCTAAAATAAAGTCCGAAAGGCAGGACCTCCTTCTTCTTAACATTTTTAGAATTGAGAATGAGCTTTGCAATAATATCTGTGCCGGTAAGCTCAAAATTAATCTGGCTGACATTTTTTTGAACCTCTTCCCATTTTTTTGATTTTGAATTGAAAACTTTTTTTGAAAATTTATTGATATCCTGAACATAGTCCGAGAAAATAATCTTTCCGGCTTCATTCTGAAAATAAACAAATCCTTTTTCATTTGGCAGATCCTGGGTCAGCTCTTTGATCTTATTGATATATGTTTGCGCATTAGATTCCTCATGCTGCTTCTGAATAATTTCATTTTCAATATCTTTTGACACCAAAAGCTTGAACAATTCCAGCGTTGCTCTGGCATCGCCTTCAGCTCTGTGATGATTCGTCAAAGGAATTCCTAATGATTTTACCAGTTTCCCTAACGAGTAACTTACCTCATCCGGAATGAGTTTTTTGGCGAGCGGTATAGTATCTAATGTATTGGTTTTAAAATCATACCCGAGTCTTTTGAAAGATTGGCGCAGCATCCGGTAATCGAAATCGATATTGTGACCTACCAAGGTGGTATTTTGGGTTATCTCGATAACTCTTTTGGCTATTTCATGAAATTTCGGTGCCGTTTTAACCATCTTTGGGGTAATGCTGGTCAGCTTCTGCACAAAAGGAGTAATATCACTTTCGGGGTTTACAAGAGATATAAACTGGTCCGTAATTTTCTGACCATCATACCTGTAGATGGCAATATCTATAATGCATTCATTTCTATAACCTGCACCATTACTTTCTATATCTATAATCGAATACATTTAATTTCCCGTTAACTGATATTTTTAATTTAAATTAATAATCCCGTGGTCCTGATATTTTCTTCACCCATCAAGATAACCTGCTAAAGTAACGAAAAATATATCAAAAATGTAGCAGGTCCTCTTTCTTTTCATCTATCTTCTTCTGCCACCGAGGCCAAACATTCCCAGAATAGCTTTTGCCCCTTCTCTCATTAAGGTAGAGGTAAAAGTTCTTCCCGCTTTACTCTGTAATACCTGCTCAAACATACCAGGCTCTTCTTTTACAGGTCTTGTTCTTTGATTAGGTGTAGGATTCTGGGCAGCCTGTTCCATTCTGTTTGTCAGCATTTCGTAGGCTGATTCTCTATCTACAGCCTCTTCATACTTAGCTACTAAAGCAGATTTCGCGGTGAGTTCAGAAATTTCAGCATCGCTCAGAACGTCCATCCTTGATTCCGGGGAAATAAGGTAGGTATGCACTAATGGAGTAGGAATCCCTTTTTCGTCCAAAGCTGTTACAAATGCTTCCCCAATTCCTAAATTCTGAATCAGGTTTGAAGCATTATAAAACTCCGTAGTGGGATAATTTTCAACAGCCTTAGTAATTTCTTTTTTATCTTTTGCAGTAAAGCCTCTAAGTGCATGCTGTATTTTCAGCCCCAGCTGTGACAATATATTTTCAGGGACATCTCCTGGAATCTGCGTAATAAAATAAATACCAACCCCTTTTGAACGGATCAGCTTCACCATTGTTTCAATCTGTGATAAAAGAGCTTTTGATGCTTCATCAAATATAAGATGGGCTTCATCAATAAACAGCACTAATTTTGGTTTTCCACTGTCCCCTTCTTCAGGAAATGTCATATATATTTCTGCAAAAAGCGAAAGCATAAATGTGGAAAACAATTGCGGCTTACTTTGAATCTCAGCTACTCTTAAAATGTTTACCACTCCTTTTCCGTCTCTTGTTGCCAGTAGATCCTGAACATCAAAGCTTAATTCACCAAAAAAACCGGAAGCTCCCTGTTGTTCCAAAGCCACAATAGATCTGAGAATAGTACCTAAAGACGCCGATGCTATTGATCCGTAATTGGCTGCAAGCTCTGCTTTTCCCTGAGCATTATCCGTCACATATTGCAGTACTTTCTTTAAATCATTCAGGTCAATTAATGGAAGACCTTTATCATCACAATATTTAAAAACAATAGACATGATGCTCTGCTGAGTATCATTCAATTGCAGTATTTTACTTAAAAGAACCGGCCCGAATTCTGTAACGGTGGCTCTTAGCTTTACTCCTTTGCCTCCGGAAATACTCATGAGTTCTACCGGAAATGCTTGTGGAGTATAAGGCAGTTGCGTTTTGGCATATCTCTCTTCAATAATAGCATTCATCTGGCCTGCTTCAGCTATCCCTGAAAAGTCTCCTTTAATATCTAAAACCAGCGAGGGTATTCCTGCATGAGAAAGCTGTTCTGCAAAAACCTGCAGTGTTTTTGTTTTACCGGTTCCTGTAGCTCCGGCAATAAGACCATGACGGTTGATCGTTTTTAAGGGAATTGTTACATTAACTTCGGGAACAACTTCTCCATCCAACATTCCCTTTCCCAATATAATATGATCCCCTTTTGGAGTATATCTAGCATTTAATTCTTCTATAAATTGTGTTTTGTCTGCCATCTGATCTTTTTTTAAACTTATAAATATAAAAGTTTTTATAAAATATTTAATCATTAAGAAAATATTATACCATTAATTTTTGTTTTTACTTTCAGCAGATTAATGCTTATCTTACTTTTTAAAATGAACATCAGATGTATGTAAACAAAATCCTTTGCAGAAAGAACTTATTAATTCTCTTCTCTTTTTTATTCACAACCCTTTTTTCCCAACCTCGGAAACAGCCTGTAGATCTATTGATAAAAGGTGATTTCACTCATCAAGCCACTTCAGTGATTTTCCCTCCACTATGGTCAGGATTCCAAAGAGAGGCCATTTATTCTTATGATATGCAGAATAAGCATGTAGCCATAAGCTATATACAGCAAAGCACGAAAAAGAACAAGACTATACTCACGCTGTATATTTACCCCAGAAAATCAATTGACAACCAATCGCTTAGAGATGAGTTTTCCTCATATGAATATGCCCTTAATCAGAATTCCAATAAAGGTACAGATATAAAACCTTCATTTGGAAGCGCTTCCAATGACCAGATAAAGGTAAATTATATTTATTCCATATTCAATCACTCAATGGGTGAACGCGACTTTTTCAAAGGGGTAAAGTATACTGATAAAATGTCTCTTCTTTCTATTTATGAATGTGGAGGATGGAATTTTAAGATCAGAATATCTAGTGATGATATGACCCAAGGTCAGCTGGCTGAATTAAAAGCTAAAACTGAAGGATATTTTGGCCTCCTGGATATAGCTTCTAAAAAAACTCTGCCGATCGAACAGACACCGGACATCATTCTGTCTCCAGTTGTGAAGAGAGATTCTATGATGATGTACTCCACAATCGCTGCAGCTAAGGCTAAAATAGAATGGTTAGGGAACCACTCAGAAAAAAAAGAACTTCTGACAGGGTTTAATGATATGAAAATTGATTCTGAGGTTTATGCCATTGAGAAAATGATAGCATTCTATAAAGCCCATGAAAAAGATTGGCCCCTGCACGAGGACACAAAAAAATATTTTACTCAAATGATCACCATAGCCGACAACGAAAAAATTAAAGATCATATTTATGATAAGTATAACAGATTGATTAATTATGAAGAAGGAGAGGCCAGAAAAGATGAGTATATCCAATTCAAAACAGATAAAAATATTTCAGAAAACACCAATGAAATTGTATACAAAATATATTATAAACTGGAATAGATAACAAGTCCGTTTAAACTTAACCACAAAAGTCATAAAAGATTTTTAAACACTTAAGCTATTTAAGTTATATACTTTGTGTATAAAAATTACACAAAAGTTTTGATGAAAATCTTTGATTTTCATCTTATGTGAACCTAATTATGCGGTATTCCTTTAAACTTTCTAAAGTGTCTAAAAAAACAAAAACTTTTGTGGTTTTTGACTAAGTCGAATCTTCGATTTGTGGTTGAGTAAAAAAGTTTAAACAGCTTTATATCTTAAGTTTCATTACAAGAACATGATAAAAAACAGCATTTAAAAATTAACATTCTCTAAGGCATTATTTTTGTTGAAAAGAAAGGGATCTACGTATTTATTGAGCTGTTGTATTGAAAGAAACTATGACTCAGATTTAACATTTCGTTTACAATTCATCTAATACTTTGTATCTTTAACTCATTAAAAAAATACCCAATGAAAATTGAACAAATATATACGGGCTGTCTGGCTCAGGGTGCCTATTATATTGTGTCAGAAAATGAAGCTGCCATTATAGATCCGCTAAGAGAGGTAAAACCTTATCTGGATCGACTGGAAAAAGACAATGTCACCTTAAAATATATCTTTGAAACCCACTTTCACGCTGATTTTGTTTCAGGTCATTTAGACTTAAGTGAAAAGACGGGCGCTCCAATCATTTATGGGCCAACTGCCGCTCCTGAATTTAAAGCCATCATTGCGGAAGACAACCAAATTTTTGAAATCGGAAAAATAAAAATAAAAGTACTGCATACCCCTGGGCACACCATGGAAAGCAGCACCTATCTTTTGATTGACGAAAACGGTACTGAAACTGCAATTTTCACTGGAGACACCTTATTTTTAGGTGATGTGGGAAGACCGGATCTTGCCCAAAAGGCAACCAGCCTTACTCAGGAAGATCTTGCCGGTATTTTATACGACAGCCTTCAAAACAAAATCATGCCACTGGATGACAGCATCACTGTTTATCCTGCACACGGTGCCGGCTCTGCCTGTGGAAAAAACATGCAAAAGGAAACGGTAGATATTCTGGGGAATCAGAAAAAAACCAATTATGCACTGAACCAGCCTGACAAAGAATCTTTTATCAGAGAAGTTCTGGACGGATTAACCACTCCTCCAAAATATTTCGGAATGAATGTAGCCATGAATAAAGGCGGATATGAAAGTCTGGACGTTGTGATGGACAAAGGTTTAACGCCTGTTTCCGCAGAAGATTTCGAAGCTTTTGCAGAAGAAACCGGTGCTTTAATTTTAGATACCAGAAGTGCTGCAGAATTCCATAAAGGATTTATTCCAAACGCTATCAATATTGGAATAAAAGGTGATTTTGCTCCCTGGGTAGGAACTCTTATTGTGGATGTAAAACATCCTCTGCTATTGGTAACAGATGCAGAAATGGAAGAAGAAGTGATTACCAGATTAAGCAGAGTAGGTTTTGACAATGTTGTAGGCTATTTAAAAGGAGGTTTTGAAGCCTGGAAAAATGCAGGCAGGGAAACAGATGAGATCAAAAGAATTACCCCTGCTGAATTTGCTGATCAGTTTACAGAAGATGCCACCGTTATTGATGTCAGAAAACTGAGTGAATACTCGGCTGAACATATTGACAATGCTTATAACAAACCATTAGACAGCATCAGTGAGTGGGCTAGCGGTATCGATGATTCAAAACATTTTTTCCTTCACTGTGCAGGTGGATACAGAAGCATGATTGCAGCCAGCATTCTTAATTCTCACGGGATTAGAAATTTCACAGAAATTGAAGGAGGCTTTAACGGAATCAAAAAGACAGGAAAATTTCCTACAACGGATTTTGTATGTCAATCCAAAACATTATAAATTCATGAAGATTAAATTCTGGGGGCTTATTTTCGCTTCAGCTTTTCTATTAAGCTCATGCAAAACAGCCAGTATAGCAGAAGCTCCGAAAGCCAATATTAAAGAAGTGGTAAACAGTTCGGACGTAACATTGGTAGACGTAAGGATTCCGGAACAATATACTGCAGGAACCGCTAAAAATGCCATCAATATTCCTCTGGCTGATATTCAGAATAATATTGAAGCCTTAAAAGGCAAAAAAGTAGTGGTATTCTGTAACAAAGGAATTCAGGCAGACCAGGCCATGGAAATTTTAAAGAAAAATGGCGTAGAAGCTTACGATGGAACATCCTGGAAAAATGTAAAAGCAATCCAGAACGAAACTGACAACAAATAATTTGCATAAGCTAAAAACTATGTCACAAAAATTTCAGGAAATTATAAACTCCGAAAGACCGGTACTTATTGATTTTTTCGCAACCTGGTGCCAGCCTTGTAAGGTACAGTCTTCGGTGCTGAACAGTGTAAAAGAAAACATTGGTGAAGGGGCCAGAATTATAAAAATAGATGTAGATCAATATCCGGCTATTGCGTCTCAGTACGGAGTTCGGGGTGTGCCTACATTAGCCATCTTCAAAAATGGAGAGCTTTTATGGAAAGAAAGCGGAGTACATGATGTCAATACATTGACTACCCTTCTCCAGCAATATATTTAACTAAGGCTGAGATTGAGGCCGGGCCTTATTGCTTAAAAACTCAGCTTCAATCTCAGCAATTTCTTATAATTGAATGGAAAAATCATCCCGGTCATTTAAAAACTGGAAATGCTTTCTAAAATCTTCCAATTCATTCATATCCAGTTCCGCAGATACCCTATTCCCGTTTTTATGGGAAATTTCTTTTCCATCGGCAAAAAAACAATGAGAACTTTCCTGATAAAAAAGATTATTGCCATCCGTTCCTATCCTGTTTAACCCAAAAACAAAAGACAGGTTTTCAATAGCTCTTGCTTTTAACAGATGCTCCCAGGCTCCTACCCTTTTTTCCGGCCAATTAGCTACATATAAGATCGCATCATAATCGTTATTGTTTCTTGCAAAAACAGGAAAACGCAGATCATAACACACCTGAAGCAGAAACCTGACTCCTTTATAACTGACAATAACCCGCTCTTTTCCTGGAGTATACACTTTATCTTCTCCTGAAAAGGAAAATAAATGTCTTTTATTATAAAATAGAGTCTCTCCATCCGGCTGTACAAAGTACATCCTGTTATAAAAGCGTCCATCCTGCTCTACCGGAGCACTTCCACTGAAAGCCGTATTCTTTTCTTTTGAGATCTTTTTTAAAAATTCCAGAGATTCTTCATTCCTGTCTGAAACTTCAGAAGCATCCATACAAAAACCTGTTGAAAACATTTCGGGCAAAAGAAAGAGATCAGCTTCCTGATTTTGAAGTTCTTTTTCTATTGCTTTAAAATTTCCGGTTTTATCTTTCCAGACGATATCTAAATTAAGCCCTGTCACTTTCATCTTTAATTACTTTTAAATTATTTTCAATCCGATGTATAAAAATACAGCTTTTATATTTACAAACAGATAAAGAGGAGTTATATCCTCTATTCTTTACCCTGAATAGTTACTCTTTTAAAACTTTCTATCAAAATATTGAAATTCTTAATAATTCATAAAGTCTTCTGTTTTTACAAGATTAATGGTTTTCGGTTTCATTTTTGATGGTGATAAATTTTATTAAAATCATTAAAAATTAGAAATTTATGAAGAAATTGGTTTTTATGGTGATGGTACTCTTTTTTGGAGTGGCTGCCAATGCACAGGCATGGACAGGAAAAGGAGACCAGAAAATTCAGTTGGGTTTAAGTGCCTGGGGATACGGAACAGGTATTACCGGAACCTATGATTATGGACTTAACAAAATGATATCATTGGGAGCCGGTATCAATGGCTATTTTGACAATTACAAAGATAACGATAAGGACAACCGTGTTTTTGTTTTCGGAAGACTGAATTTCCACTTACAGGAAGCATTGAACCTTCCTTCCAAATGGGATATTTACCCGGGAGTTGACCTTGGAGTGCTTGGAAAAGACTTTGGAATAGGAGCTCATATTGGAGCACGTTACTTTTTCACAGAAAAAATCGGCGTTTTTGCAGAGGTCGGTAATAATGGAAGTCTTGGAGTTTCGTTCAATTTATAACCAATCGTCTTTAAATATGACAAAGCTTCTCGTTTCGGGAGGCTTTTTTATTTGGCATAGTTTTGATAATTGTTACCTTTGCAAATTAAAATCTAAAATTTATTAATGGAAATAGCAATCAAACTCTTTCAGTTCATTCTGAGTATCTCTATACTGGTAGTTCTTCATGAGCTTGGGCACTTCTTACCGGCCATATGGTTTAAAACAAGAGCCGAAAAATTCTTCCTGTTTTTTGATCCTTACTTTTCAATTTTCTCAATGAAGAAGATCAATGGTCAATGGAAGTATAAATTCTTCTCAAAAAACCTGCCGGATACTGAAGTAACAGAGGTGAACGGAAAGAAGGAAGAAGTTCCTATCGATATATCAAAACTTCCGGACAGCGACTGGAGAAAACATCCTGAGCAAACTAAATACGGAATCGGATGGCTTCCATTCGGAGGGTATGTGAAAATTGCCGGAATGGTAGATGAAAGCATGGATACCGCACAGCTAAAAAAGGATCCGGAATCCTGGGAATTCAGAGCTAAACCGGCCTGGCAGAGACTGATCATCATGCTTGGTGGGGTTACTGTCAACTTTTTCCTTGCATGGATCATATTTTCAGCATTGGTTGGAAAAAATGGAGAAAACATCTTTGAAGCTGATAAAATCACAACTCCTCTTCATTATACGGAAGCTGCAAAAAAAATGGGCTTTCAGGATGGAGATAAGATCTTAAAAGTAGACGGAAATGTTCAGAAAGATTTCAAAAAATTAGCACTTGATGTTTTATTAAGTGATGAGATCACTGTTTTAAGAGATGGAAAAGAGGTTACTTTCCCAACAAATGACGACGGAAAGGCTTTTGCATTTCAAGATCCTGAACCTAAAGCATTCTTAACACCAAGAATGTCTCCTGTTGTAGATACCATTGTAACAAAATCTACTCTGGATGCAGGATTAAGAATTGGAGATAAAATACTTTCTGTAAATGGAAAACCTCTTAATTATTACGATGAAGTAAAACCTTTGGTAGTTCCTAATGCAGGAAAAGTGACAGACTTTAAAGTATTGAGAAATAATCAGGTTGAAGATTTAAAAATCCCGGTATCTAAAGAAGGAACAATTGGAATTTTAGCGTTTAAAGAAATTCAAAAATATTCCGTTCATAACGACTATAACTTCTTTGGATCAATCAAAAGGGGATTCACACTTACTATTGAGAGTTTAACTTACCAGATCAAGCAGTTCAAATTAATCTTCAATAAAAAGATTAAAGGTTATAAGAAAGTGGGCGGACCTATCGCTATTGTAAAAAACATGCCTGTAAATAAAGATGCTGCAGGACATGTTTCCATTGACTGGTCGGCGTTCTGGGGCTTTACAGCAATGTTCTCTGTATGGTTGGCGTTCCTTAACCTTATTCCAATTCCAGGACTTGACGGAGGTCACGTTTTATTTACCTTATATGAGATCATTGTAGGAAAACCTGTACCACAAAAAATATTGGAAAATGCTCAGATGGTGGGAGTTATCTTCCTGTTGGGATTAATGGTACTGATATTCGGAAGTGATATTTTTAAAATGCTTACCGGAGGTTTATAATTTTTTCGAGAAAATCATTGAAAATATTTGCAGGGTATAAATATTCGTCCTATATTTGCACCACTTAAAAACAAGGACATTCCTCCTTAGCTCAGTTGGTTAGAGCATCTGACTGTTAATCAGAGGGTCGCTGGTTCGAGCCCAGCAGGAGGAGCCAAAAAAGACTTACAGAAATGTAGGTCTTTTTTTTATTTACATACATTTTACTTAATCCTTACACCTGATCACACAAATGTCCATAATAAATTTAAAAGTTCTTAATATGAAATCTATATTTTTAAAAAGCTTGTTTATAATAAGCACATTTTTTATACATAACTATAAGTCTCAATCCGTAAATGATTATATTATTTTTTATAACAGTATCACTCCCAAGCTTAATACTATAGCTTCTAATAAAACACAATTCTACGGACAAAATTTTTCAAAATTTTACAGTGAATTATCAAATAAATATATAACTGTTGTTAATTTATCATATGATAGTAAAACAGATACTGGTAAAAAATATTATATACTAAGATTATTTTTTTGTGATTCTAATATGGATAAACCAGCATTGGATAATAAGTTTCAAATTCCTTGGATAACAATTACATTCCAAGATGAAATCCCTCCTCAAATAAAAAATATGGTACAAAAATCTAATGGAGTATGGACTAGCATTTTTACACAATTTTTTGCGAATATGAAAATAGAAAAAATAGACTTTATTGGAGTTAATGGATATAACAGTAATGATTGGTCTGGTAAATAATCGATCGAACAAAAACAAAAGTTTTAAATTTACTAAACAATAAATTCAATCAACTTAATAAACAAAATGGTTGGTTATACTACAATATTTGTGGTAAAACCAGCCATTTTATTTTAAGACACTTTTAAACACTTATCATTATTCCACCATATTTATCCTTAAAACTCTGCAAACATCACGAAATAGCTTATGCAGCTTAGATTACATGAATATCACAACAGCTACACCATGCCTTTAAAAAATATATTATGAAATCTATATTTTTAAAAAGCTTATTTATAATAAGCACATTTTTTATATATAACTGTAAGGCTCAATCCGTAAATGATTATATCTCATTTTATAATGGGGTTGTCCCTAAATTGAATGCAATTGCCTCTAATAAAACGCAATTCTACGGACATAATTTTTCAAACTTCTATAATGAATTATCACAAAAAGGAATAGACGTTGTAAATTTATCATATGACAGCAAAACAGATACTGGTATAAAATATTACATGCTAGCATTGTATTTTTGTGATAGTAGTATGGATAAACCAGCATTAGATAATAAATTTCAAATTCCTGTGGTTTGGATAACTTTTGAAAACGAAATCCCTCCTCAAATAAAAAATATGGTACAAGAATATAATGGAGTATGGACTAGCACTTTTACACAATTTTTTGCGAATATGAAAATAGAAAAGATTGAATTTGGGGGAATAAATGGATATAACAGTAATGATTGGTCTGCTAAATGATTGGTTCTACCGCAGCTAAAGCCAATCATCAATTAATCTTTATCAACTTTGGTAAAGATTTTTATTTCCATTTACATAAAATCCCAAAAAATGTAGGTCTTTTTTTATTTGCATATATTTTGCTTACCAGACATTGATATTATGTAATTATATAAACAATGCCCTACCTATCCCGGATCTATTTAAAAGATAACCACCCGAAAGATTTCCCCTTCAACCTCCCTTTTTTGAGTAAAGGTTTGGATCTAAGACTTAAAAGCAATGTTACTTTTTTCGTTGGGGAAAACGGAATCGGTAAATCGACCCTACTGGAGGCTATTGCGGAAAACTGTGATTTCAATGTGGCCGGAGGAAACCGAAACCATCATTATAACTTCCATAAAACAGAATCGGGATTATCTGAACACCTTGTTCTCTCCTGGAGTACTAAAACATCACAGGGGTTCTTCATGAGAGCTGAAAGCTTCTTCAACTTTGCCACCTATATCGATGAAGTAGCTAAAGAAGACAGCAGGGTTCTGGACGCTTATGGAGGCAAATCCCTGCACCAGCAATCACATGGTGAAGCTTTCCTGTCATTATTTCATAATCACTTCCAAAAGGGGATTTATATTCTCGACGAACCCGAGTCCGCTCTATCTCCCCAAAGGCAGCTTTCTTTGTTATCTATTATCCACAAATTGGAGAAAGCGGGAAAAGCCCAGTTTATTATTTCAAGCCACTCTCCCATTCTGATGAGCTATCCGAATGCCGAGATCTATTTATTAGATAACAAAATTCAGCGTATCCCGTATAAAGAAACAGAACACTATCAGTTGACAAGGAATTTTTTGGAGCATCCTGAGAGATATTTCAGGCATTTATTCGAAGATATCTAAGATGATATTAAAAATAAGTGAAATATTTCTTACTGAAATTCAACATATTTAGTGCAAAACCATCGATAATTGGGGATAAAACTTGACTGATATTAATATTCCTCTTATATTTGCATCACTTAAAAATAAGGAAAATTCCTCCTTAGCTCAGTTGGTTAGAGCATCTGACTGTTAATCAGAGGGTCGCTGGTTCGAGCCCAGCAGGAGGAGCAAAAAGACTTACAGAAATGTAGGTCTTTTTTTATTTTAAGCAAAGAAAACTTAGCTTTAGGGTAGCTATTCTAACAATGGCAGAGAGCTCCAATACATCATTTTCACCTTAGTATAAGTCGTAAAAACTGTGACTTTTCAGCTTATATTTAATGTCCTGATTCATCACATTTTAAGCACTTAAAATTCGTATCTGATTTTTAATAATTTGTAGTATTATTTTCGTTACATTTGCGAACTTATAGGGAATAATAATTTTTTCTATTTTTTTTCTATTTTTTGAATAAACTGCATACTTTTTGTTTGTGATAATTGCTTGAAGAAACGAATGATGTTAAACAATAACCCTAAACACAATTTTTTATTTTTTTTCCTGCTTTTTACCAGCTTTTCGTTGGCTCAAAATAGAGTAAGCGGAAGAATTGTTGATGAAAAAAATAACAAAGAGCTTAATCAAGTTGATATCTTTATCAATGACAATAAAACTCCGGCGCTTACCACGACTTCCGGAAGCTTCGTTATTCAGTCTGACAGTATTATCATCAGTACATTAAAATTTTCCAGAAAAAATTATACTTCCCAAACCCTGGAGGTGACTCCTGCCACCGCTGAAAATATTTTTGTACAGCTATCACAGGCAAAGGTGAGCAGTATTCAGGAAATTGTTATCAATACCGGGAAAACCAAATACAAAAGCAAAAAAGAAAATCCTGCGTATGCTATTATGCAGAAAGTCTGGGCACGTAAAAGAAATAATGGGCTAGAAAAGTTTGATACGTATTCATATAAGGAATATGAGAAGACCCAATTCGACCTTAATAATCTGGACAGTACATTTATGAAGAAAAAAATCTTCAATAAGCTGGATTTTATCTTTGATTATGCTGATTCTACAGCAAGTGGCAGATTAGGACTTCCCATCTTTCTAAATGAAGCTGTTTATGAAAACTATGGTAAGAATAAACCCGAAAAAGACTCTAAAAGAACGCTCGTTGCTCAAAAAACTTCAGGATTTCAAGACAATCAGGTCATCACCGTTTCGGCAAAGAACCTTTACCGTGAAATCAATATCTACGATAATACACTTAATTATTTCGATATAGGATTTCAAAGCCCTGTAGGATCAGACGGTTTCAGTACCTATGATTACAGCCTTGTAGATACTATTGCTATCCGCGGGGAGAAAGCTTTCCACATAAGATATCAGCCTAAGAGAAAAGATATACTCGCTTTCCAGGGAAATCTTTATATAGACACAGATACCTATGCTGTTATAGGAGCTACTTTAAAATCAACACAAAAAATAAACGTCAATTTTGTCAATAGTGTTTCCACCCAGCTGGAATACGACAATCCTGATGAAAACACATTCCTACCTAAAAAGCTGGTTACAGAATTTGAAATAAGCCCTTTTTCAAAAAAGAAAGGATCTAAAAGTATTATTGCTAAAAGATCTGTAGATTATTCAAATTACGAATTCAATAAACCTCTTGACCCAGCTGTATTCAAGAGAAAAGAAGAGGAATACGAAGACGAGTTTGTCAAAAAAGATGATGCCTATTGGACGAAAGCCAGGCCTGACACATTATCCAAATCTGAACAAGGGGTTTACAACATGCTTGATCAGCTTCAGCAGACTCCAAAATTCAACCGAATGGTTAAATTATTTGAAACCCTGGGCTCCCGTCATTACAATGCCTTTAAAGGGGTAGATATCGGTCCTATTTTTTCGATATACGGAAGAAATAAAGTAGAAGGAGACAGAATAAGACTGGGTGCAAGATCTTATTTCGGATTAAACGATACATGGAGAGTACAGTTTTATACAGCATATGGATTTAAAGATCAACAAGTAAAATATGGTGTTGACGCCAGGTATATGTTCAATAAACTTAACCGGTTTATGATAGGAGCAGGAACCAGCAGGGATATTGCTCAGCTGGGAGGACAGCTGACCAGTGGAGACGGCCTGACAACCGGTCCGCAATCCACCTCTACATTCTTTGCAAGAGGTGAAAATAATTCTTTAAGCTCTGTAAATCAAACCAGAGTATTTGCAGCCATTGAACCCTGGAAAAACATACAATTCAGAGTTGATGGGGTAATGCAAAGTATTAAATCTGCTAACCTGGAGCTCTTTAATCTAATGTATTACAAAGACGGAAACTTAAGAAAAACAGTCAATGACTCTCATGTTACCTTCAGTATAATAGCAAAACCGGGAGCTAAATTTTCCCAGACAGGAATAGACCGATACCAGGCAAAAAACCTTGCCCCAACCATCGTTTTACGCTACACAAGGGGAATCGAGGGCCTTTTCAATGCTGATTTTAATTACGATAAGCTTCAGTTTATGCTTTCCAAACCATTCCTTCTCGGAACTATAGGTAAAACGATTGTCAATCTTGAGGCTGGAAAAAACTTTAATACCGTTCCACTGGCATTGCAGAATATAATCCCGGCTAACCTTTCCTATGGATTGGTTCCCAACACTTTTTCACAGCTTAATTACTATGAATTCGTAGCCGACGCTTATGTTACCCTTAACCTTGAGCATCATTTTAACGGAAAAATACTTTCTTACATCCCATTGATCAAGAAATTAAAATTTAGAGAAGTTGCTTTTATCAGAGGAGCGTACGGATCATTAAGTGATAAATCTAAAGCGATCAACGTAGAAGGATTCAAATATTCTGCTCCCAATGAACATATCTATTATGAGTATGGATTTGGAATTGAAAATATTGGAATTGGAAACCTTAGAATTTTTAGAGTTGATTTCAACTGGCGAGGAAATTATCTGGACAGACCGGATATCTCAAAATTCGGCATTAAAGCAGGATTTCAATTTGGATTTTAATACGATACAAATAATCCGCAGCTTCTCCGAAGCTGCGGATTATTTTTTCAATTTTATCTAACATTCATCGTGCATAGAAGACTTTGTATAAAACATCTAATGCATCTATTCATATTAATTAACTAGTCAAAACATTCCGACAAGGTGCATGGCTCAGAAAGCATACAGTTTGACTGCTGCCATGAGTTCCATCTGCACCACTCAAAACATGATTGAAACATAGAAGGGCACGTTGCCGCGACTCCTCCACTTATTTCCTTTAAACTCTTTTTAGTTAATTTTTTCAGATTCTTCATTTCAATGTATTAATGGTTAAATCATTTATATGGTCAGCCAGCTAGCACACACAAGGCTCTTCATAAGTATTGGTGAGACAGTGTATTTTCTGCCATGCGCTCCATCCGCACCATACACTGCAAGAACTTGTGATAGGTGGGCATTTTTCTGTACCTCCCTGAATTACTTTCAAATTCTTCTTTGTCAGTTTTCTTAGATTTTTCATTTGAATGTATACTGATGGTTATGGTATTAATTACATGAACAAGACTGTTCTACATAGAATATACAACGAAATTTCTCCAGTGGAGATAACCCACACCATACGTCGCAAGATCTGATAGGTGCCTGAGGACATGACCCGGCTCCACCATTAATTGCTTTAAGACTCTTTTTTGTTAATTTTCTTAGATTTTTCATGTTAATTAGTTTTATTTTTTGCCTACTCTATATGCTTTTCGGCTTCCGCAATTAACTTATTGTATGACATTTAACAAATATATAAATATTTCACAAGCAATAGAATATTAATCAAAATATTTTTACTCCCCCAGAAAAAATATTGCCCCAGCCCTATTTCCCAGGATGCAACAAAACAAAAAAAACCTCAGCAAATGAATGCTGAGGCTTAATTTTTTATAAAACGCTTAAGTTATTATGCGTTTGCTTCTACAGATACAAAAGATCTGTTGTTTGCTTTCTTTCTGAAAACTACTTTACCATCTATTAGTGCAAACAAAGTGTGATCTTTACCGATTCCCACGTTATCACCTGGGTGGTGCTGAGTACCTCTTTGTCTAACAATAATATTTCCGGCAATAGCTGCTTGTCCTCCGAAAATCTTCACACCTAATCTTTTAGAGTGAGACTCTCTACCGTTCTTGGAACTACCGACTCCTTTCTTGTGTGCCATTTTATTATTGGATTATTTATTAAGTGCTTTAAATTGATCGATATTCTTAATGATAGCAGCATCTACTTCTTCATGAGTAAGAATATTCTTTTCTAATTCAACTTTAACTGCTTTTCCTAAAGTAATTAAAGTTTCTCTGTTCTCTTTAGACTGAGACAAGTTGTTTTTCTTTAAGTGATAGTTCAGCTCGTGATCTTCACCAAAGTTAACAGTTGCGTTGTCAGAAAGAACTTCTCCTTTCACAGTTTCTTTTTTAGCAGCTTTTTTTGCTCCTGCTTCAAAACCAGTAATACCAGTGATTACGATTTGAGTTAAAGATTGTCTGTGACCGTTTTTCACTTTGTAACCTTTTCTTCTTTTCTTTTTGAAAACGATTACTTTATCAGCTTTTACGTGGTCTAGGATCTCTGCTTCTACAGTGATTCCGTTTACAGCTGGGGCGCCTACAGTGATTGCTCCGTTTACAGTAAGAAGAACTTTATCGAAAGAAACTTTTCCTCCTTTATCTCCTTTTAAACGGTTTACAAACAACTTCTGGTCTTGCTCAACTTTATATTGAAGCCCTGCTATTTCTACAATTGCAAACATTGTTTATAAAATTTTTAGTTATTTCGAGGTGCAAATATACAAATAAAATTCTAAACCCCTTACAATCAAAACAATGTTTTTTTCACAAATAGCCTATTCACTATGTTTTGAATAATTTTTTACAATAAAGTATTCATATGTAAAAGATAATTTTATATCTTCGTTTTACCAAACTAATATTTTTATGAAAAAAAACCTTAATTTCTGCTTATTAGCAGGATTTATTGCTGCATTTTCATTGACATCATGCAGCGATGACAAAATGGAAGAAACGGTAGTACCGGAACAGGCTTCAAGTGCAAAAATTGATCAGCCGGGTGATCTTGAAAAGATTTGTTATTATGTAGACAATAACTGGAACTCCACTGCAGTATTGAAAACATCATTACAAAACTCTACCGACACCAACTTCATGAATGCCCAGATGACTAAAATTGCCAGTCTTTGGGGAAGAAGCAATCCTACTCTAAGGTTTGTGGACGATCCATCCAATTACAATTCAACGTACAATGCCATTTCTTATTCTACAGGAAAAATTTATTATGGCTATGCAATCTATTATGATGCAAAATCAAAAGGCGGAGATATTGTTAATGCCATGATTCTTGCACATGAGTACGGCCACCAGCTTCAGTACATCTTTGGACTTCCTTCTGTCAGTGAAAACACCGCAAGACCAAACGAATTGGAAGCAGACGGTTTTGCCGGCTATTATTTAAGAAGACCCAATGGCTACAACAAAACCAATTTTACAGAAATTGCATCAGCCTATGAGTTCGCACAAAGCATAGGTGACTATCAGACCAATAGTCCGGGGCATCACGGAACACCAGCCCAAAGAAGATCTGCTGTACGTTTAGGATTCCTTTTAGGACAATACGATCTTAATGCCGCTAATTTTGACTATAACTTCTTCTATTATTATCAAGGCGTTTTAAATGGCACGTACAAAATGGCTAAAAACACAGTTAATCCTGAAATTGACGCATACATGAGTCAATATATTGATGAACTGAAAAAAATTCAGACCGGAGAAATTTCTGCTGAAGAGTTTAAAAATCTCAAATAACACAAACATTCACTTTTAGTATATTAAGAAAGGAGGCCGTCTCACAACTCGTGAAAACGGCCTTTTTCATGAAATTTCCTGTACTCCTATATGAGAAGGGGTTTCGTTTAAACGATTCTCAACCCACATCCTCTAGCTGTGCTACGTCTTCTTTTTTATTCACTTGAAAAATAGCGTAAGTTTATTTACTTTTGATTCCACATCCTACAACAATGAACAGAGACCTCTATATTGATTTTGCCAAAGGACTGGCTACCCTCTCTATTATATTTATCCATACCGCTTTCTGGTCCGGGCAATTTTACATTCCGGCAGAGGTGCGGGTATTTTCTCTTGTCTTTGATGTAGCCCTTTTTTACGCTCTGAGTGGTGTTACCTCAGGAGCCAACATTGAAAAAACTCTTTACAGACTATTGAAACTGCAGATCACGTATATGATTTTTGTAACATTCCTTTTCTTTATGGATTATTTCTTTAAAGTCTTCGGACTCAGTTTCTTTTCCATGGAATGGCTTCAAAATTTTTATTCCACATTCGGTTCGAAATATGCCACTACCAATATTTCCACAACACCGCAGTGGCAAAATCTTGGAAACTGGTACCTCCACCAATATACGAATGCTGATACTTTCCCCGTAGTAATGGGGAGCTTCTGGTATCTGAAGGTTTATTTTATCCTGACTGTTTTTGGCGTCTTAATTTTGAGATTTTTTCCAAAGCATATCAATTGGTTGATAGGAATTTGTATTTCCTTAACCTTATTATTCAATATTTTTCCTGAATATTATCCTACGGGCCAGGTTGGCTATGTAGCATTTTATCTCTCTGTATTTTTAATAGGTAACAGAATGCGTGGAAAAAAAATTCCGGAAAAACTTATTCCTGTATTGTATATTCTTGTTGCAGGAAGCTTATTATGGATGTTCTGGTATTATGGAGGTGAGATTTTTTACAAAATAAATAAAAACAAATTCCCCCCAAAAATACCCTATATCATCTGGACATTATTTTCTCTTGTCACCTTATTTGTTCTTTATAACAGATTAAAAATTACAAAAGAAAATTTCGTTACCTACATTGGTAAAAATGCAATCTTCTTCTATTTTGCACAGGGTATCAGCTCATCCCTGGTCTATTTTCTCGTGGTTCCTTTACAGGAAAACATGCCCTGGTGGTCATTGATGCTGCTTATTTACGTTACGAATATCGTGTTGGCATTCATTATTTCTGCAGGTTTAAAAAAAATAGATACTTTAGGGTGGAATATTTTGAAATTCCTAAGGAGAAAGACCGCATCTTAGCATTTTAGAGGTAAATTTGAAATAAAATAATCATTCTTCCCTCAATTTGTTTTAATTTTACAAAAATTTATAACATGTTTAAGTTGAAACTTCCTACCGATCCAAGGTGGGCAAATATTGCGGAAGGAAACATTGAAGAAATTTTGACAGATCATGCGTGGTGTGAGCAAAAAGCAGCTACCAACGCCATTACGCTGATTACAATGCTTCCGGAATATCCCGAAATGGTTACAGAGCTTCTTGCTATTGCCCAGGAAGAACTGGATCATTTTAATCAGGTTCATGAGACCATCAAAAAAAGAGGCTATACTTTTGGGAGAGCCAGGAAAGATGATTATGTCAACCAACTAGCAAAATTTATTGTTCAGGGATCCAGAGATGAACTCATTATAGATAAACTGCTTTTTGCAGCAATGATTGAGGCCAGAAGTTGTGAAAGATTTAAAGTACTCACAGAAAATATTAAAGATGAAGAACTTAAAGTTTTCTATAGAGAACTTATGATATCCGAAGCCAACCATTATACTTCATTTATTGGTTTTGCAAGACAGCTTGGAGATCCGGAGACCGTAAACAGACGCTGGGAAGAATGGCTGGAATATGAAGCTGACATCATTAAATCCTATGGAAATAAAGAAACCATCCATGGGTAAAATTAAAAAATAACAGAGTAAAGACGGTACATTGAAGAAACCTAGCTTTGAAAATATTGCCAACCTTTTTCTGAAGAACTTTTTTCAGGGGTTAGTTATTATAGGTCCTATCGGACTTACTATTTTTGTGATCTGGTATATTGTCAGTGCTATTGACAATCTTATTCCGTCTCTTGCAAAACAGATCCCCGGGCTTGTTTTCGTTTCAATTATATTATTTACCGCTATTCTGGGCTATTTAGGAAATAAATTCGTGGTAGGAAGATTCTTTTTTGATACCATGGATAGTTTACTGGAGAAAACTCCGGGAGTAAAACACATTTATACCCCTACAAAAGATGTCATGTCTTCATTTGTAGGTGACAAGAAAAAATTCAACGATCCTGTATGGGTGAAAACCAATGAAAATCCTGAAATATGGAGGATTGGCTTTTTAACCCAAAAAGAAATGTCGGACGTTGATAAGCATAACTATGTTGCAGTATATCTTCCCCACTCGTATGCTATTTCGGGCTGGGTAATTGTTACTGAAGAAAAAAACATCAAACCTGTAGTAGGAATGAATGCAGCTTCTGCCATGAAGTTTGCAGTAAGTGGCGGTGTAGCCGGTTTCCACTCCGATGAAAATATATTTAAAGCCCCTGAGTAATTCCCCGCTCTCTCTTTACATATATATTGATGATTTGAAATTATTTTCAAAGCAATTTTCTTTACAAACAATTTAAAAACATACTTTAACACATGAATTTACCTTACGCGGAACCTTTCCGCATTAAAATGGTGGAGGAAATCCGCCAATCCACCAGAGAAGAAAGAGAACAATGGCTTAAAGAAGCAAATTATAATCTTTTTAACTTAAAATCTTCGCAGGTTTTTATTGATCTTTTGACAGATTCCGGAACCGGAGCGATGTCAGACAGACAATGGGGAGCCCTGATGACCGGAGATGAAAGCTATGCCGGATCCCGCTCTTTTGAACAACTGCAGCATACGGTTGAAAAAATCACAGGATTTAAATATTTACTTCCAACACATCAGGGAAGAGCTGCTGAAAATGTTCTCTTTTCAGTGTTGGTAAAAGAAGGAGATGTAGTTCCGGGAAACTCTCATTTTGACACTACGAAAGGGCATATAGAAATCAGAAAAGCACATGCTGTCGACTGTACCATTGACGAAGCTTTTGACATCAATGACCTTCATCCTTTTAAAGGGAATATCAATCTTGAAAAACTGGAAGAAGTCTATAAAAGCCACCCTAAAGAAAATATCCCTTTCTGTCTGATCACTATTACCTGTAATTCTTCCGGTGGCCAGCCTGTTTCTTTAGAGAATATGAAGGCGGTAAAAAAACTTTCTGACCAATATGGAATCCCTGTATTCTTTGATTCAGCGAGGTTTGCAGAGAATGCATATTTTATAAAAAAAAGAGAAAAAGGCCAGGAAAACAGAAGTATTAAAGAGATCTGCAAAGAAATTTATTCTTACGGTGACGGAATGACCATGAGCTCCAAAAAAGACGGACTGGTAAACATCGGAGGATTCATCGCCCTGAATAACGAAGAACTTTTCAGAAAGGCTTCAAACTTCACCATTATCTTTGAAGGCTTTATTACTTATGGAGGAATGGCAGGAAGAGACATGGCTGCATTGGCTGTAGGGCTGGATGAAGCCACTGAATTCGCTTATCTTGAAAGCAGAATTTCTCAGGTCGAATATCTTGGTAATAAGCTGATAGAATATGGAATACCGGTTCAGAAACCTATTGGTGGGCACGCTGTATTCATTGATTCGTTAAATTTCCTTCCTAATGTTTCCCGTGCTGAATATCCGGCTCAGACGCTAGGACTTGAAATTTATAAAGAAGCAGGAATCAGAACTGTAGAAATCGGTACTTTATTGGCAGACAGAGATCCTGAGACACGGGAAAACCGCTATCCTAAGCTGGAGTTGGTGCGCTTAGCCATCCCCAGAAGGACATACACCAACAATCATATGGATTATATTGCAGCAGCAGTCAAAAATGTATATGAGAGGCGCGAAGAAATAGCAAAAGGATATAAGATCACCTGGGAACCGGAAATTTTAAGACACTTTACAGTTCACCTTGAAAAAGCATAAAAATAAAACCGGAATTTATTCCGGTTTTTTCTGTTGTATGGATAAATTTTCATTTTTCATATAAACGGATGAAAATGTTCAACTTAAAACATAAAAAATACTATGCTTTTCATTTGAATTTTCAGAAATTCAAAATTAAATTACTTTATTTTTTTCAAATCATGAATGTTTTTGATTTACATTTGCACCAATCTAAAAAATAGATTGCAAAAAGTAATTAAACACCAACTGAAAAATCCGTTATTCCGAAATGAAGAAAATTGCTGTCGTGGGCGCTGGTATTTCCGGCTTAAGCATGGCGAATTACTTAGAAAAGCACAATATTGATTACCATATTTACGAAAGAAGGAAAAAAGAAGATTTAGCAGGTCACGGATTCCTTATCCCACAAGAGGGAATTGAACATCTTTCCCAGATTATTGACCCCCAGCTCCTTTTCAACCATGGAAATTTTCTAAAAAAATACATACAATATTCTCACAAAGGAAAGATCCTTGCTGAAAAAGACCTTAATGATGTTTTTGTTATTTCAAGGCAGGCATTACTCAATATTTTAACTCAAAATATTTCTCCTGACAAAATAACATATGAAAAAACGTTAACTTATAACGAAAAAGGAAAACTAAAACTTCCTGACGAAACCTTTATTGATTCGGATATTGCTGTTATTAGTGATGGTTCCAGAAGCAGAATCAGAAAAAATATTTTTAAGGATGAGAAATTGAGACCTGTAAGGGAAAATGAGATTGTCAATATCATTCAAAACGAAAAAATAGCAGCCTGTATTGAAAATAACTTTATGAAATTCCATCTTGAAGAAGGTGGGCTGACATTCGGAATTCTAAAGCTTTCCGCAGACTCCGTTCTTTGGTATTCACAATTTGACAGTGAAAAGTACAAGATCAGTGAAGAGTGCTCCACAGGCAGTCTTAAAAAATATATGACTGAACTTTTTGAAGACTGGAGTCCTTTAGTTTTGTCTATTATCAAAGAATCCAGCTATAAAAATGTTCATTTGTGGCAGGTATACGAATTGGAGGAACTTACCCCTTTTTATAAGGACAATATAGTCTTTATCGGAGATGCAGCTCACCCGCTGATCCCTTTTACAAGTCAGGGAGTTACCTCAGCACTAAAGGATGCATTCACCCTGACTAAGCACTTAGCCGAAGAAAAGGATATGAGTGAAGCTTTCCGAAAATATGAAGCAGAACGAAAGCCGGAAATTGAAGTTCATATTACCAACGGCAGGGCTTTACTTAATCAGTTTTTGCTTCCGCTGGACCAACATTCAAAAAATATTTTACCTATCTCTTATAAATAAAAATATGTTCACCAATAACGATATCAATTTTGAAGCTCTGAAAAGAAAAGCCTACAACGGAAGATGGGCAACCCTGGAAGATGGAATTATCCCTTTGACAGCAGCGGATCCTGACTTTAGAACAGCTCCTGAAATTGAACAGGGCATCATTGAATATATCAAAGATGGCTATCTGAGCTATGGTCCTTTTTCCGGCCTTCCCGAGTTTAAAAAGAATGTAGCTGAACATTTCAATACAGAGAAATTTGGAAATTTCATCCCTGAAAATGTCCTTGCTGTGAACAGTGCAGCACAGGGAATGTTTTTGATAGCCTCTTATGTTCTGAAGCCGGGAGAAGAGGCTATTATTTTGGATCCGGTAGATTTTCTATTTAAAAAATCCGTGGAAACAGCTGGAGGAAAGGTTGTATTATGCCCCGTAGATACCGTAACCGGAGCTATTGATTTTGAAAAAATGGTTTCACTGATTAATCCAAAGACGAAACTTATCAGCATATGCAATCCGCACAATCCATTAGGAAAGGTATATTCTAAAGAAACGCTTAAAAAGATTTCTGAGATTGCTTCTTCTCATAACTTATGGGTGATGAGTGATGAAATATGGAGCGATATCGTCTATGATAATAAGGATTTTCACACCTATTCATCTGTTTCAGAGGAAGCGAAGAAAAAAAGTTTTACGGTATATGGATTTTCGAAGTCGTTTGGTATTGCAGGGCTTAGAATTGGTGCTGTTTTATGCAATGAACAGGAAATTTTTGAAGATTTTGTAGAAAAATCGAATTTCAACTCAACGATAGAGGGGGTTTCCACATTATCACAGATTGCAGCAAGTGTAGCCCTGGAAAGAGCAAAACCATGGTACAGAGAATTTTTAACGCATCTACAGCATAACAGAGATCTTGCTTTTAACCTGTTAAGCCAGTCTGAAGTCCTGCATCCTAATCTTCCGGAAGCTACCTTTGTATTATTTCCCAGGATTAAAAACGGAATGTCCAGCGATGATTTTACCCAATATGTTCTCAATCATGGTAAAGTGGCCATCGTACCGGGATCAGAAAGATGGTTCGGAAAAGGAGCAGAAGGACACATTAGAATTTGTTTCTCTACTTCACAGGAAATCCTGGAAGAAGGCTTGAATAGAATAATAAAAAGCTTTTAATATTAAAAATATTCATTAAAAATACATAAAAAGTTATTTTTTTACTAAAAGCAATACAGAATGCAATAAATTTAAAATATCCATAACAAATAATCAATTTTAATACTGATTTAAAAATAAAAATTAATAATTTTGAGACAATCACCAACCAAAGTCTCAAATATGAAAATAAAATACATCAGCGTCATTTTTCTTAGTGCTTCTTCATTATCCTATGCTCAGCAAATACAAGATACTATTGCCAAAGAGTCAAAAATAGAGGAAGTTGCCATTACGGGAAGCCGGAATAAAAAAAGAACGGTCATCAATACACCTGTTCCTATAGACGTCATTGACATTAAGCAGGTAAGCCAGGCAACAGGACAGGTAGAAGTCAACCAGCTGCTGCAGTTTGCGGCACCGTCTTTTAATTCCAATAAACAATCCGGATCAGATGGCGCTGATGCGGTAGATCCGGCCACATTGAGAGGCTTAGGCCCTGATCAAACATTGTTATTACTCAATGGAAAAAGATACCATCAATCTTCGTTAATCAACCTTTTCGGAACCAAAGGAAGGGGAAATACAGGATCTGATATGAATACCATTCCCATTGGTGCCATCAAAAGAATTGAAGTCCTTCGTGACGGCGCTTCAGCACAATATGGTTCAGATGCTATTGCCGGGGTGATCAATGTCATCCTTAATGACCGTGATAAGGGTTTTGAGGGGAACGCTTTTTATGGGATGAATCTTTTTAAAAGTCCCGGAGACAAAGATATTGTATCAGATCGCAAAATTGACGGAAATACCTTTGACTTCAGTGGAAACCTGGGAACAAAAATAGGTTCAAAGGGCGGATTTGGAAACTTTACTGTTGAATTCGTCAATAAAGACTATGCTATAAGAAATGCCAATCCTGACAGATACACCGCTCCCAGACAGCGCTTTGGAGATGCAAAAGCTCAGAATGTGTATTTTTTCGGAAATATAGAACTCCCATTATCTGACGGACTTACATTCTACTCACGTCAGGGATTCTCACACAGGAATACTAAAGCTTACGCATGGACCAGAACCCCTGAAGCTGATGGAAACATTCCTGAAATTTATCCGAATGGCTTTGATCCGATTGAAGATACCAGCATCACTGATTTCACCTTTGATAACGGTCTGAAGTTCAAAGTAGCAGACTGGGATGTTGATTTTTATAATGCTTTTGGAAGCAATCGATTTACCTATGATATCAAAAACACTGTAAATGCTACGTTAGGAGCTCAATCTCCCACTAGCTTTGATGCCGGGGGACATTCCTTACTTCAAAATACTACAGGTTTTAATGCAGCCAAACAATTTAAGGTATTGGAAGGTCTCAATATTGCTTTCGGATCTGAATTCAGGTATGAAAAATTTGAAATTATTAAAGGCGAAGAAGCATCTTATGCCATGTATGATATCAATGGAAACATTGTAACCCGAACAACTCCGGATGCTCTGTTGGTCACCAATCCTTTATCCGGGGCAGTAAGACCTGGAGGATCTCAGGGCTTTCCCGGTTATTCTACGGACATTGGTAAAAGCAGAAATAATTTTGCTGCCTATGTTGACACCGAACTTGATCTTACTAAGAAATGGATGATCAGTTTAGCCGGAAGATTTGAAAATTATAATGATTTTGGAAGTACTTTAAACGGTAAATTCGCTACCCGTTATGCTATTACACCGCAGCTGGCATTCCGGGGATCGGTATCAACAGGTTTTAGAGCTCCTTCTCTGGCACAGAAATATTACAGCCAGCAATTTACCAATTTTCAGGGAGGAAAGCTTGTTACCATTCAATTGGCATCTAACGACAGTGACCTTGCCAACAAAGTAGGAATTGACCAGCTGAAACAGGAAACATCTGTCAATGGAAGTGCCGGATTTACTTTTAATACCGGAAAATTTACAGCTACAGTGGATGGTTATTATATCAAAGTAAAAAATAGAATTGTTCTGACCGGAAATTTTTCCAGAGATGACCTGCCAGCTGATGTTCAGGCAGAATACCCATACATTAATCAGGCTCAGTTTTTTGCAAATGCTATAGATACCAGAACAATGGGTATAGATGTTATTTTAAATTATAATGAAACCATCGGTTCCGGCAAGCTAACCGCAACTCTGGCAGGTAATTACAACAACATGGAAATTACCAAAGTGAATACTTCAGAGCAGTTAAAAGGCAAAGAAGATATCTACTTAAGCCCCCGAGAAAAAGGGTTTATTCTGGCCTCTGCACCTAAAACAAAGATTAATCTAAACCTCAACTATAAAATCAGCAAGTTTAACGCCAATTTGCAGCTTGTAAGATTTGATAAAATCACTTTAATAGGTTATGATAATGCTGAACAGGTCTACAATTCAAAAGTAACTACAGACCTTTCCTTTGGCTATGAATTTACCAGCAACCTGAACCTTACATTGGGAAGTAAAAATATATTCAACAGATATCCTACTCTTCAATCCTCTCAGGTAACATCAGGAAATACAGAATCCGGAGGTATTTTTGATCCCGTACAAATGGGGTTTGGAGGAAGACAGGTTTTTGCCCGACTAAACTTTAAGTTTTAATGAAACTTAAATGGAATAAGCCCTCATAATTTTCCTCTTTTTGATTCTTACAACCAACAACTCCTGAACTCATTTCAGGAGTTGTTGGTTTATTTTTTTGAAATTTTATAGAGCTTTCCACTGTCTGTCACTGCGTACAGATTACCATCCATTCCGTTTAAAACATCCCTGAACCGTTCTTTTTGATCTGCCAGAAGGCGTTCTTCACCTATCACTTTATTATCTTTCATTACAATTCTATTGATGTGTTCTCCACTCAGACATCCTATAAATAAGTTTCCTTTCCATTCGTCAACATTTCCTGTATAAAAGGTGATTCCACTGGGAGAGATCACAGGATCCCAATAATAAACCGGCTGCTCTGTACCTTCTCTCTGTGTAATTCCCTCACCTACTTTTTGCCCGGAATACTCAATTCCATAGGTTACATCTCCCCATCCGTAGTTCTTGCCGGGCTGTATAAGATTAATTTCATCTCCACCGCGTGGGCCCATTTCCACATCCCAAAGTGTTCCGTTCGGATCAATAGCCATTCCCTGCGGATTTCGGATACCATAGGCATAAATTTCAGGTTTATATCCCTGTTTGCCGATAAAAGGGTTGCCGGGGGCAGGCTTTCCGTCTTTTGTGATTTTTAGTATTTTGCCTAAATAATTATCTGTTTTTTGAGCGAATACCCTTGTTACCTTATCTGATCTTTCTCCTGTACTTACAAATAAAAATCCATCTTTATCAAATGCCAGCCTGCTTCCATAATGCTTGTCACCATCATAGGATGGCTCTGCTCTGAAAATCACCTTAACATCTGAAATAGTTTTAAAATCCCCGGACAGCCTTCCTTTTGCTACAGAGGTAAGATTCCCCTTTCCGAAAGGTTCCGAAAAACTGAAGTAAATGGTAGTATTGGTTTTAAAATCAGGGTCAAGTGCAACATCAAGCATTCCTCCCTGTCCTTTTGAATCTACTTTCGGAAATCCTTCTATTTTAAAAACCTGCTTTCCATCCTGGGATACAAGGTTCATATGTCCTCTTTTATCCGTAATAAGAAATCTTCCGTCCGGCAGATTGATAATGCCCCATGGTTTTCCGAGATCTTTGTTTATAATCTCTGCTTGATAAGGAGTTACTGTCTTTACAGCTTTAATCCTTGTCTGCCCTTTAAATGCAGGCTTATAGTCAGAATTGGGGGATTCTGTTTCTACACTGCCATCTGCTCCCACCTGCTGAGCATTCACATTAGCTTTCTTACACGAAGACAAAATAAAGAAAACACTCAATAATGGGATGTAAAATTGATTGATATTCATAACATTATGGATTAGGTATTAAAATGAATGGAAAAATAATGCCATAAAATTTGCATAGTAAAACTTTTATTCTACATTTGTAGAGCTAATTGCAATATTGTAGAATGAAAGAAATAAAACTAACTGATTCAGAAAAAGCTCTTATGGAAATTCTTTGGAAAAAAAAGAAAATTTTCATGAAAGAAATTTTAGATTCTTATCCAGAACCAAAACCGGCCGCAACTACGGTTGCCACACTGCTGAAAAGAATGCAGAATAAAGATTTGGTAGGGTATACATTGTATGGAAATTCCCGCGAATACTATCCAAAGATAGAGAAAGGGGAATATTTCAAGGAAGAAATGACTTCCATGATTGACCGTTTTTTCAACAGCTCGGTGACACAGTTTGCCTCTTTTTTTACCTCTAATGCCAAACTGAGTCAAAAACAGCTGAAAGAACTTCGTGAAATAATAGATCAACAGATAAAAGATTAAAAAATGGTTGCTATTGTTCTAAAAATAATGATCTGCTCTTCACTATTGATCGCGATATACCATTTGTTTTTGGAAAAAGAGAAAATGTATGGATTTAACAGGTTCTATTTACTGTTCTCCCTTGTGTTTTCTTATACAGTACCTTTTGTTTCAATTACAAGCTCCTTTCAAAAACCAGAAAAAATTGCTCAGCTGACTATTGAAGAAACAGCACAGCAGATGATCATGATAACATCCGGACAAAGCTCTTTTGACTGGATGAATATGATGTGGATTCTTTATGCAGCTATCAGTATTTTTCTACTGGTCAAAAGCATTCTGGCTATCCGGACGATAAAGAAAATAGAAGGTGAAAGAATCACCTATCTGAATTACCATATTGTATCAACAGAAAAAAGAATTTCTCCATTTAGCTTCTGGAATACGATTTATTTGGGAAAAAATTATATTACCAACAATGTCATTGATTCAAGGATCTTTTTGCACGAAAAGAGTCATATTGACCAGAAACACAGTATTGATATTGCATTCATAGAAGTATTAAAAATCTTCACATGGTTTAATCCTGTTCTTTTTCTATACAAAAAAGCCATGGTTACCAATCATGAATTTCTCGCGGACGAGGCCGTTTTAAAGAATAATTTTAATGTTAAAAGTTATCAGTCTTTAATTTTAGACGAAATTATCAACAGCCAAAATCCAACACTGACCCACTCATTTAATTTTAACAACACCAAAAAACGTTTTATTATGATGACCACCAAAAAATCAAAATTTATTGTCTTAAAAAAGGCTGCAAGTGTACCTGTTTTTATCGCTGCCTTTATGGTATTTGCTTCGAAAACCTATGCCAATAATCCCATCCAGGCAAATACAGAAACACAACCGCTACAGCCATCAAAAAAAGTGCTACCACAACAGATAACTAAAGTAATATATTCTTCTGAGAAAAGTATTAAAAATGAGGAACAGAA
This sequence comes from Chryseobacterium sp. WG23, assembly GCF_024586575.1. Classification (NCBI taxonomy): domain Bacteria; kingdom Pseudomonadati; phylum Bacteroidota; class Flavobacteriia; order Flavobacteriales; family Weeksellaceae; genus Chryseobacterium; species Chryseobacterium sp. WG23. The sequence continues at coordinate 165,865 of NZ_JALCZE010000003.1, read as the reverse complement.
TCCGGTAACAGTACGCCTGAAGGAAAATTTCAAAACCACAACAGACACACTATCTCCTAAAAAGAAAACAATAACAGAAGCCAATGAGGGTAGAAACACACTAACCGAGAAAACTTTAAATTCCAATGATCATACTATTGAGCCACAATATCCTGGTGGAAGTCAGGCCCTTCGCTCAAAAATTGCCAACACCATGGATGTAAGCAAAATGAAAGCTTTCAAAGGAGTCATTAAGTCAGTTGCTTATATTTACATTGATGAAAATGGAAAAACAACCAAAGTAACCACGTCAGGTGACAATGAAATATTTAACAGTGAGCTTCTTAAAACCCTCACGGTCTTAGGTAATGAAGTAACATGGACGCCCGGCACTCAAAATGGAAAGGCTATAGCAGCAGTAGTGAAACTCCCCGCCGCACTCTCTTTTTAAAAACCATAACATACAAGCGCTAAATATATAGCGCTTTTTTTTCGGAAATCATAAGGCACACAAATGATCAGAAAACTCAAAAGCAGCAGCTCCACAAATAATAAAAGAAACGAAAGATCATCAATAAGTTAAAATTTCACAATCAGGATATTCGTCTTCAAAACTTTATCCTGTCTAATAATTTCTTTCGTATTTTTGTTCTATACATTCTTTTCTATGGATTTTAAGCTTCAATCAGAATATAAACCTACCGGAGACCAGCCACAGGCTATTGAAAAACTTACTGAGGGAATCAATATCGGCGAGAAATACCAAACTCTTCTCGGGGTAACAGGCTCAGGAAAGACCTTTACAGTAGCCAATCTGGTACAAAACGTACAAAGACCCACTTTAGTACTAGCTCATAACAAAACGTTGGCAGCTCAGCTTTTCATGGAATTTAAAGAATTCTTTCCCGAAAATGCTGTTGAATATTTTGTCAGCTACTACGACTACTATCAGCCGGAAGCTTATATTGCGACCACCGGAACATATATTGAAAAAGACCTGAGTATTAATGAGGAAGTTGAAAAATTACGTCTTTCTGCCACGGCCAGTCTGCTTTCGGGAAGAAGGGATGTTTTGATTGTAGCATCGGTTTCCTGTATTTACGGTATTGGAAACCCCACGGAATTCCACAAGTCATTAATTTCCATTGCAATTGGTGAAAAAGTAACCCGAACGGCCCTTTTACATTCTTTGGTGAGCGCGCTATATGCCAGAACCTTAAATGAATTTCAAAGGGGAACATTCCGGGTAAAGGGTGATGTTATAGATGTTTTTCCTGCTTATGCCGACAATGCACTCAGGATACAGTTTTTTGGAGATGAAATTGAAAAAATCCAAAGTTTTGATCCTGTAACCGGAAATGTAGATTCCAACTTTGAGCAGATTCAGATCTATCCTGCCAATCTTTTTGTTACTTCTAAAGAAACACTGAATGGAGCCATCAAGGATATTCAGGATGATATGGTAAAGCAGGTAGACTTTTTCAGTTCCATTGGAAAACCTTTAGAAGCTAAGAGACTTCAGGAAAGAACAGAGCTGGATCTTGAAATGATTAAAGAACTCGGCTATTGCTCGGGAATCGAAAATTACTCAAGATATCTGGATGGCAGGCTTCCGGGCACGAGACCTTTCTGCCTGATTGATTATTTTCCGAAAGACTTTTTAATGGTTATTGATGAAAGCCACGTTACCGTACCACAAGTTCATGCTATGTACGGGGGTGACCGTAGCAGAAAAGAAGCATTAGTAGAATATGGCTTCAGATTACCTGCAGCAATGGATAACAGGCCGTTGAAATTTGAGGAATTTGAAGCGATACAGAATCAGGTAATTTATGTTTCTGCAACTCCCGCAGACTATGAATTAGAAAAAACAGGAGGAGCCTATATTGAACAGATCATCCGTCCTACCGGACTTCTTGATCCTATTATCGAAGTCAGGCCCAGTCTCAACCAAATTGACGACTTAATGGAGGAAATCCGGAAAAGAGCTGACGCTGATGAAAGAGTACTGGTGACTACTCTTACCAAGAAAATGGCTGAGGAACTTACCAAATACTTTGTAAAATTCGGAATCAGAACACGATATATCCACTCTGATGTTGAAACCCTGGAGCGTATTCAGATCATGCAGGATCTGCGTTTAGGTCTTTTTGATGTTTTGATTGGTGTTAATTTATTAAGAGAAGGTTTAGATTTACCCGAAGTTTCATTGGTAGCTATTCTTGATGCCGATAAAGAAGGAATGCTGAGAAGCCGAAGATCAATGATACAAACCGTTGGGCGTGCTGCAAGAAATATTAATGGAAAAGCCATTATGTACGCTGATAAAATCACCAAATCTATGCAGGCCACTTTAGATGAAACCGAATACCGCCGTGCAAAACAAATGCAGTATAATGATGAACATGGTCTTAAGCCAACAGCCTTAAACAAAAAAATATCTGAAAACCTTGTAGGAAGGACCAAAGACTTCCCGGACGAAAAATATACCCAGAAAGAAATCCTGCAGAAAGTAGCTGAAGTAAAAGCCAGCTATGCCGGGGAAGATATAGAGAAAATGATCACGCAAAAACAAAAAGAAATGGAAGCAGCAGCCAAGAACCTTGACTTTATAAAAGCAGCCAAATTAAGGGATGAAATTGCAGCTTTGAAAAGTTAATAATCTGAGTTAATAGAGAATAAATATAAAAACTTAAGGCGGCATCTTCGATGCCGCCTTAAGTTTATCTTACAATTTACGAGTATTATTTTCCATTTCTCACCGCGGCTCTGATCGGAATCAAAAGATCCGTCAATCCATTCAGCTTGATCTCATAAACGGTTGAAAGCTGCATCCCTAGTTTTCCTTTAGGCATTCCTGTCCGGTTAAACCATTCAAGATAGCTTATAGGAAGATCGGCTAAAGTGGTCCCCTCGTATTTACCGAAAGGCATTTTAACCACACAGATTTCTTTTAGTATTTCTGAATTTACTCCTTCCAATTTTAACTTATTAAATTAATTTATTCTCTCCTATTTCCTGATCAGGTATTTCCAGATCCGGAGGGGCATCTTCATCCGAAAATTCATTTCTGTACACCTGAACCAAAAGTAAGGTAAGCGAAATCAGAATCGGCCCAAAAATAAGCCCCATAAAGCCGAAGAGATTCATTCCCATAATAATTCCAAATACTGTATTTAAAGGATGAATATTTTCCAGTTTTTTCAGCAATGTAAACCGCAGTAAATTATCCGTTAAACCAACGACAACGATACAGTAAACTGCCAATCCAACCCCTTGTCCGGTATCTCCTACGGCGATCATATAAATACAAACAGGAATATACACTATGGCTGCTCCTACTACAGGAATCATCGACCCGGCGGCAGTGAGTGCAAAAAGCAAAACAGGGCTTGGCGCACCAAAAATAAAATAACCAATTAAGGCTACAACTCCTTGTCCGATGGCTACAACAGGAATTCCTATTGCATTGGCAATAATAAGCTTTCTCATCTTGTCGCCAATCAAAGAAACGTTCGCTCTCTTTAAAGGTGCTGATGAGGTAAGTATTTTCTCAAATAACCTCGGCTTCTCAAGCATAAAATAAAGAATAAAGTACATGGACATAATCACCGTAAGGGTATTAAAAGTTCCACTTACAGCAACCGTAGAGATTTTCCCTACTGATCCTTTTACTTTGTCCATATTTTCTTTGCTAAGGATATCAAACCCAAATTTAGTATCGATATAAGTATGTATTTTTTCCAGAAATACATTGAACTTAGCCATATATGCCTGTGCATTCCCTATTTTATCTATCAGAAGGTCGGCTATAAAATAAATTGGCAAAATTAAAATCACCAAACTGGCCAACATTAAAACAAATGATGCCAACCAGGGCTTCCATTTTTTAACTTCCTGTAAATAAAAATTATACTTGCGGCATACTACATAAATTGTTATAGCACCCAATACCGAAGGTATAAAAAGTGCCAGGTTAAAACAAATCAGCCCTGCCAATACCAATATAATAACAAGCAGAAAAACCTGCTTTATAGCAACACCGCTTATTTGTTTGTCTTTATTCATCATTTATTACTGCTGTTTTTATTGCTTATACATGATTTGTCTCGGCTTTCCCAGGAATGCACAGTAGGTAGAGTACATGACAATCATCATAAATGGAGCAGTCAAAATAATTCCAATTCCACAAAGAATAATTCCTGCAATAGAAATAATACCTCCTAAAAGTGTTACCAATAAGAAAACAGCATAGTTTTCTTTTGCGATATTAAAAGACTTTCCTAAAGCCTCAGTGGCTGAAGCATTTTCAAATAATAGAATTGGATATCCTAATAAAAGAAACGGATACACAAAAATAAGCGGGAAAAAGCATAATGCTGCTGCAATAGAAGAAATAATCCCTGAAAGGATACTGTAGATCAATATATTTACAAAATTCTGACGATATCCTATAAACAGATCCGAAAACTCAATCTGACTTTTCGTATTGAATTTATTAACAATGTAGATTAATCCTACATATAAAGGAGCTAATAAAATACCAAAAAGACCGGAGAATGTCATATACATCGGAAATCCGGGAGCATTCCAGTAATTAAAGTCACCTCCTGAATCTCTTATTTCCTCCATCATGGAAGCAGAATTAAATCCTGTAAGTGTTTGTATAATGTATCCTCCGATAAGATAAATTATCATGGCAACAATTCCATAACCGAAAACACCCTTATACATGTCAAATGCATGTGAAATTATTGATCCTGTATCTTTGTTAGGTACAGAACCCTGTTGATCAAATTCGTTAAATTCAGACATAGTTTAATATTTTAATGGTTTTACCAAATTTAACTTATTTTGGTAAAAAACACACTAAACCCTATTGAAATTTATTTTTGTTCGGAAAAAGCTGTTTTATAAAGAGAATAAATCATTGCATTCCAAAAAGGAAAAGTAAAAAGACCTCCTACAAAAAACAACGCAAAACCGACGTATTTGAAAAAGACAGCCACTATAACACAAACAAATATTTCAAGAAAATATATTCTCAGTGCTTTAAAGTTTAAAGAAATCGCTTCAAAAATTCTTTTATCAGTAAAGAACATTATCGGGGCCACAAACAGAGTAACCAGCACCCAGACGATACCCAAAATAATGGTCTGAAATGTATAGGCAAATACAAAAAACCAGAATATATAATATCCTATATATTTGAAAAAATTAATCCCGTTATATCCAACAAGCAAATCCTTTAACTCCGGTTTTTCATTAAGATCCAGCTTTCTGTATATCTGATAAAATCCAAGGTTCAGGGGGTAGAGAAAAATGGTAGTTCCTATAATAGCCCAGGAAAATTTTTGAAATCCATCATTGGACATCATTTTCGCTAACTGTGCGGAATACACCTCCATTCCGTCTTTTGCATATTGTGCAGCCTCTGCATATTGGCTTAAAATAGCATATCTTGAATCAAAGAAAAAAAGTACCGAAAGGAAAATTCCAAAATAAAAGATCGAAAACATCAGCTGGAATAAAAGCGTTTTATTCCAATAAAAAAAAGCCTGCTTCAATATAAAATCTAGTCCCGGTTTCTGAGGATATTTATTCTGCATCATAAAAATTTTATGCAAAAGTAAACATCAATAAGTATTTTTGCCGAATGTTTTCAGTGAATCATCAAAAATTTCTAGAAATGGATGAGCTTTCTCTTCAGAAGGTTCCTTACTTTTTCGTTATCGACTTCCTATCCGAGAATGTCGAAATATACAAAGAAGACGAAATAGAAAAATCAGGCTTACTTATTGATTTTCAGAGTTTTTCAACCATAAAAAACAAACAGGAATTACTTGAAAAAATTGAATGGAAATCATTTCCGGAAACGCTGGAAAGCTTTAAATTAGGTTTTGAAAAAGTTCAGAAAAATATTCGTCTGGGAAATTCTTATTTGGTAAATTATACCAGAAAAACTAAAATTCAGACCAATTTAAGCCTAAAAGAAATTTTTTATCATTCAAATGCAAAGTATAAAGTTTTTTATAAAGATTTTTTTGTATTTTTTTCTCCAGAAACTTTTGTCAGGATCATCGATGGTAAAATTTTGACTTATCCCATGAAAGGCACTATTGATGCCTCAGTGGAAAATGCAGCAGAAATTCTGAAGAATGACAAAAAGGAAAAAGCAGAGCACTATACCGTTGTAGATCTTCTCCGGAATGATCTGAGCATGGTAGCAGATGATGTGAAAGTAGATCAGTTTCAGCAAATTGATTTTATTAAAACTCAGCAAAAAGATCTGTACGCCATGAGTTCTGAAATTTCAGGTATATTAAAACCTGAATTTAACGGGAAGCTGGGAAGTGTAATGCAAAAATTACTTCCTGCAGGATCAATTCTGGGAGCTCCAAAACCCAAAACCCTGGAAATCATACTGGAAGCAGAAGGATATGACAGAGGGTATTATACAGGAGTCTGCGGTTGGTTTGACGGCAAAAATGTCGACAGCTGTGTGATGATACGTTTTATTGAAAAAGAAGGCGAGCAACTTTATTTCAAGAGCGGAGGAGGCATCACACACATGAGTAAATTAGAAGACGAATATCAGGAAATGAAAAATAAAATTTATGTCCCAATTCATTGAAAGCATTAAAATAGAAGATCAGGAAATTTTCCTGCCCGATTTACATCAGAAACGTGTCAATCAGACTTTTTCTCACTTTGGGAAAGAAGATCCTATTGATTTGGTTAAAATTTACAAAAATCTGCATCATGATGAAGACGGCCTGTTTAAACTAAGAGTTTCCTATGATCTGGATAAAAAGGTCCGGACTCAAATGATTCCCTATGCAATTCCTGAAATACATGATTTTCAGCTGGTAGAAAATAACAGCTTTGATTATTCTTTTAAGTTTGAGGACCGGAAAGAGCTGGATAAAATGAAGATGAAGTCTAAAGCTGAGGAAATCATTATCGTTAAAAACAACCATATCACCGATACTTCTTTTTCCAATCTTTTATTTTTAAAAGGTAAGGAATGGTTTACCCCAAATACCTATCTTTTAAATGGTGTACAGAGACAACATCTTTTAAAACACAAAAAAATCAAAGAAGCGGAAATTACCCTACAAAACATAAAGCAATTCACACATTTTCAAATCATTAATGCTTTAAATGATTTCGATGATATGTTTATTTATCCTATCGACAGAATTATGAATCTGCCAGGAAATGAAGAATACCTGGATCTTTAATTTTATTTAAGAAAACTAAAATAGTCCTTTAATACATCTGCACTGTTTTTCCCGTGGGTATTTACTTCCAGGATTTTTGGCTGTGCATCCGGTTTGAAGAAATTCTCCAATACACGGTCTAAGGTCAGTTCATCTTCCACTCTGATATACGAGAAACCAAAGTGTTTCGCTAAATGTTCCGCATTTTTACGGTGCTTTGTCGCAATAAACTCATCCAATGTATTGGGGTTGGCATTTCCCGGACCTGGAATGATTTTAAAGATATTCCCTTCCCCGTTATTAAAGATCATAATTCTTACAAACGGTGGAATATATTGATTCCACAGGCCATTGATATCATAGAAGAATCCTAAATCTCCGGTAATCAACAATGTAGGATTCTCATTTTTGATTGCAAAACCCATTGCTGTAGAGGTAGATCCGTCAATTCCGCTGGTTCCCCTGTTGCAAAACATTTTCCTTTTGCCAAAATCAAACAGCTGAGCATATCTTATGGCTGAAGAGTTACTGAAATGAATATTATAGTTCTCAGGAATCGACTGTGAAGCTTTATTGAAAAAGTAAAAGTCAGAAAATCCGACAGTATTTAAAAACTGCTGATGTTTTGCATCTTTTTTATCTCTCAGCACATCCCATAGGTTGAAGTAAGGTCTGGGCTCCAGATTAATGAAATTTAAAAGTTTAGAGAAGAAAACCTCAGGCTTAACCTCAATTTTTTCTGTCAGAGAGAAATAGGTATCCGGCTGCCACACTTCATCCAGGTGCCAATGCTGTTTTGGACGTGCGCTTCTCAAAAATTGTTTTACTTTTTTAGAAACTACATTTTGCCCCACAGTAATCAACAGGTCCGGAGCATACGTCTTATAATCTTCTTCTGTAAAATTAAAGATCAGCCGGTCAATATGTCTGAAGAATTTTTCATGATGCAAATTCGAATTGGCTTCACTTAAAACAACTACCGAATGGTTCTTTACCAGCTGAGTCAGTTGGTTTTCCAATTCAGGACTGTAATCTCGTGTCCCAACCAACAACATAATTCTTTGCGAGGTATGCCATCCGGCAATCAGATGGGAGGGAATTTCATACTCTTTATGTCTGATTGTTTTTTCAACAGAAGGAAAAGCCGGAAGTTCTGAAACCAGTTCATACAAAGGCTCTTCTAAAGGTATATTGATATGCACCGGGCCCTGCTTTTCAAAGCAAAGCTCGATAGCTTTTTTAATAATATCGAAATTAATATCTTCTGCATTTTCCTTACTGTCTTCCAAAAGCTGGAAATCACCGTAGGAATGCTGATGAAAAACATCTTTCTGCCTGATTGTCTGCCCATCGAAAATATCAATAAAATCCGTTGGCCGGTCAGCAGTTAATACCAAAAGTGGAATATTCTGATAAAAAGCTTCTGTAACTGCCGGGTAATAATTGACTACTGCAGAGCCACTGGTACAGGTAATCGCTACCGGTTTCTTCTCACTTTTAGCCATCCCCATTGCTACAAATGCTGCACTCCTTTCATCTACAATACTGAAACAGTTGAAACCATCCACTTCTGAAAAGTGAATCGCTAAGGGAGCATTTCGTGATCCCGGCGAGATGACAATATCTGAAATTCCATACTGCTGAAGAAGATGTGCAAGTATTTGAATACTTCTCTTAGAAGAATATTTTTTCATACCGCAAATTTAACTTATAAAAAATGATTTTAAAATCATTTAATTTAAAAAAAATGTAATTTTGCTGTTCGTAAATTTCTAAAAATGGATAAAATACCTAGTGTAGACCTGCGTGATTTCCTTTCGGACAACCCGGAACGCAAACAGAAATTTGTAAATGAAATCGGAAAAGCTTATGAAGAAATTGGTTTTGTTGCCTTAAAAGGCCACTTTCTTGATGACAACCTGGTAGATGAATTGTATGGAGAGGTAAAAAACTTTTTTGAACAGCCAGTGGAAACGAAACACAAGTATGAGATTCCTGGAATTGGTGGTCAAAGAGGCTATGTTGGATTCGGTAAAGAAACGGCTAAAGGTTTCAAAAGAGGAGACTTAAAAGAGTTTTGGCATTTCGGACAATACCTGTCTGATGATTCAAAATACAAAAAAGAGTATCCTGACAATGTGATCGTTGAAGAACTTCCAAAATTCAATGAAGTAGGTAAAGAAGCATTCCAGATGCTTGAAAAAACAGGCCAGTATGTGCTAAGAGCTTTAGCCATTCACCTGGGTCTGGATGAATTTTATTTTGATGATAAAATTGCAGAAGGAAATTCTATCTTAAGACCTATCCATTATCCGCCGATCACTGAAGAGCCGGATGATGCAGTAAGAGCAGCAGCACACGGAGATATCAACCTTATTACTCTTTTAATGGGAGCACAGGGTAAAGGTCTTCAGGTTCAGAACCACAACGGGGAATGGATTGATGCTATTGCAGAGCCGGATGAATTGATGATCAATGTTGGAGATATGCTTTCAAGACATACCAACAACAAATTGAAGTCTACTATTCACAGAGTGGTAAACCCCCCAAGAGAATTATGGAGTACTTCAAGGTATTCAATTCCTTTCTTTATGCACCCAATCAGTGCTATGTCTTTAAATGCACTTGAAAACTGCGTAGATGAAAACAATCCAAAATTGTATGAAGATACAACAGCAGGGGAATTTTTACATGAAAGACTGATCGAGCTGGGCTTGATTAAAAAATAATACTATAATAGTCAATAATTGATCTGTTTTGAATGTTATCTTTTGTATAACAGCAGGTTAATTATTGACTGTTTTTTTTCTATACTATAGATCTCCAACTATTTTCCCTTCCTGGTTACCTGCTTTTCACGAAAACAGAATGCCATGCTTAAGCCCTTCAACTATTTTTTATTTTTTTTACATACCATATCGATATTAGTTAAAAATATTTTGCATAAATTTACATTACTATCAAATTTTTAATTAAAACAGTATGAAAAATTTAAAAAAACTAAGAAAAGACCAACTGAAAAGTATTTCCGGAGCAGGAATCAAACTTCCGGAGCCTGAATTTTGTATGTATTACTGTAATGGTACTGTCATCTGTGCAGGCTGCAGTGATGATTTCAAATGTCCGGACGACTCAATGTAAAATTGAAGTTCAAACATAATTAGAAACTGAAACCACTCTTTCCCGAGTGGTTTTTAATTTCCACACCTTTCTTATAATACTATGAATTAAATCCTTAACAAAATTTTTGCAATAAAAAAAATAATTCCATCATGGCTGATTTATAAGTATTTTGATTATCTTTAGGCTAACATCAAACTAAAATATTATGAAAAATCTAAAAAAACTGAGTAAAGAGAAACTGAAAAGTATTTCCGGAGGAATAAGCTATCCTTTTCCCGGAGACTGCTTCTATGTATGTAGCGACGGAATAACGTATAAGGAATTGTGCAGGGCAGAGTTTATCTGTCCGGATGGTGAACAACCTGTTATCTATTAGCAACAACCTGTACCTTACAAAAAGCCGTTCTTAATTTGGGCGGTTTTTTATTTCCATTAAAATCAATTTAAAATTAATCAAACAGCCGTAATTGCTGATCTCTGCTTCCGGTAAAGTTTGCCGTAGAGAGTTTTGGAAACTCCTTTCCGTCAAAAAACTTTTTCCTACCAATTTTAAAGGTATTATGAATCATTTCAGCAATATTTCCTTCTCCCCGCTGCCTTTCAAAATATCTTTTATCTCCCAGCTTCCCCCCACGCATAGAACGGATCAAATTTAAAACCTTTTGAGCTCTATCCGGAAAATGTGCTTCAATCCAGTTGACAAAAACCGGTTCTACCGTATCATTTAAACGTACCAACGTATATCCGAATCCCAATGCCCCGGCATCAGAAATAGATTTCAATATAGATAAAGGTTCGTCACTGTTTAATCCGGGAATAATTGGTGCTACCATTATATGTACCGGGATTTTATGTTCAGAAAGAACTTCTATTGCTTTCAATTTATTAGGGGCAGAGCTTGTTCGGGGCTCCATTTTTCGCCTAAGCTCTTCATTGATAGTCGGAATACTTAATGACACAGATACCAGATTCTGTTCTGCCATGGGCTCTAAAATATCCAGATCCCTCAATACCAATGCATTTTTTGTAAGGATATTAACAGGATGTCTGTAGTCAAGACAAATTTGCAGCAGTTTCCGGGTAATTTCAAATTGCCTTTCAGCAGGCTGGTAACAATCTGTATTTCCGGAAAGCAGAATCGGAGCAGCTTTGTATCCTCTTTTTTGGAAAAATTTCTCCAGCAGGTCCGGAGCATTCTTTTTTACCATGATTTTTCTTTCAAAATCAATCCCGGCACTGTATCCCCAATACTCGTGGGTAGGTCTTGCAAAACAGTAAGAACAGCCATGCTCACAACCCTGATAAGGATTCATGGAATATTCCATAGGTAGATCCTCGCTTTTAACCTGATTCACAATAGTTTTGGGAAAAACTTCAGTAAAAGAAGTCTTCACTGCCTCGAAATCTTCATCTTCAGGCTCATAGGTATACCTGTCGAAACGGTTGATAACGTTTCGCTGCGCGCCCTGACCTTTTTTGAAATTTTCGTTTTGCATTCTGATGTAAAATTAAAATGGAATTGACATAAAATAATGAGTTTTAACACTAAAGTTTTCCACAAAGAAAATCCAACACTTTCAAAAGCGTTGGATTTAAACATAATTAAATATATTATTTTACTACTTCAGCGCGAATAATTCTACTCCATGATTTTCATCATCCTGGTTTTTTTCATCAAAGTGTCTGTGATAATCTGAATAACTATCACTATATTTTTTATCTTTCTTCGTTAATATTTTTTTAATGCTTATAAAGCTTAATACTGCCAAAAGACCAACTCCCCCTGCCAGTAAAACTCCAACTTCTTTTTTCATATTTTCTTTGATTTATTGCTTTTACCATTGCAAAAAGTATACCTATTTGAATTTTCTGAATTATAAATTTTGTTAACATTAAACTTTATTTTTAAGGAAATTATAATTCGTTATTTTTCTTAAATTTAGAAATGTAATGGTTTAATTATTGTATTAATTAAGGAAAATATTATTATGGAAAATCCGGAAAACATCGACAGAATGACCACTTTAAGCCAAGTCATGAAAACACTCTCTGAAAGAGGAATACATAGGGAATTCAGAATGAATGAAAATTGCGAAATGAAGTTTGAAAATTCTGATAAAATCTATCAGCCATCTGAATTAACCATCTTAAAAACATACCGTTTCGAAGGAGACAGCAATCCTGATGACAACGCTGTTCTTTACGTCCTGAAAGACAGTAACGGAAACCGTGGAATGATCATCGATTCCTATGGTGCAGACAGCAATTATCCCGGGGAAGAATTTGATAAATTTTTGAGAGATATTCCTGTTCTGGAAAGTGACGAATTTAATTTTTAAAACATATTGAGCTAAATATTATTTTTTAAACCATTACAGCCATTCTGATGAAAATAATTTCATTCCATTAATGGGAAAATTCTGTTTTTGTCATGATGATATCGTAATGGTTTAAAAAATTATTCCATTCCAGAACTATCCTTCTTTTTAAAGACATTATGTAAAAATCCTTTCTTTTTCTCACGTTGCGGTTTAGGATCCGGCTGTTTGTCTTTTGAATCTTTGATTTTATTTTTTATTTCTTTAACAGACTGCTTCACGTCTTTCACAGAAGAAACGGCATCCTTCACTGTTTTTTCCGTTTTTTCAACATTCTTACCAATCAATGTTTTTTTCAAACCCAGCTCAATTCCTTTCCAAAAAAGATTAAAAAACGACTTCGTAGGATCTCTTTCTACATTTTCTACCGTCACCGCCTCTGGGAAGCTTCCGGAATTGGATTTTAAGAAAACATTTGCCACAGCCGTGAGGAAGCCTTTCTTTTCATGATTATCTTTGGTAAGAACAGCAATCTTCAGGTCTTTATGTTTTAAATTAAATGTTCCGTGTAATCCAGCCGGATTTCCCTTAAAACTGAAGAGCATTTCCTGAATTGTTCCAGCAGTAGCCGTTACATGAAGATAAGGCCTGATAAACGGATTGATTCCACTTGCAGGAAGATTCGCCGTCCTGCCCGAAATCACAAATCCATCATTCTGATCAGCAACATCAAAGTTCCAGTTCACAGCAAGCGGTGCCAGATTCATAAATGAACAATTGATTTTGATATCAACTTTGGTAGGTTTTCCTTTTGCTTTGGCAGAGTTCAGGTTTTTGACGTTCATATTGAAATTACTGAATATCAGTTTCCCTGGTCCCATACTTTCGGGAGTATCTTCTTCATACACCAAAACAGAGTTCTTCAGGTCCAGATTGGCAATATTCATCGGAATTTTAATGGACCGCAACATCCTGGAATATAAAGCTTTCACTTTAGGGTCATCTTTCGGAATCTTGCTTCTGAAAATATTGGCGTCAGCAGAATGAATGGTTACATGGGATGCATTGATAAATTTCTGGTGAGAGAAAAGATCCCAGCTGCCTTCTGCAATAATCTGCCCTGCTTTCAAATCATAAAGGTCTCTTTCTACAGGAATCATTTTGATAAACTGGGCTCTCGAAATGAGAGGCTTCATTGCAAAATTATTAACCTGGATTTTATTTTTATTTAATTTCAAAAGTCCGAGACTGATATGGTAGAACTGAGTTTTATAAGCCAAATTACGGGTCGTCAGAAAATAATCTTTTACATTCAAAGAAAGTCCCTGATTATTGGGCTTAGGAGTAATTTCTATACCATTTACCGTAGCGTTCAGGTCATGAAATGCCAGCGGCTGTTTTCCTTTATCATAAATAATCTCGGAGTTTTTTAAAGAAACTTTTCTTACAATTACAGAATGGATAATCCCTGGCCCGGGATTTCCAGGTTTTGTATGACTTCCTGCCTTAATTGTTCCGTTTACATTTTCTATAAGGACATCTTTAAGATCCAGCATCAGTTTTCTATCAATAAAATCAAATTTATTAATATTAAATGCAATATGATTGGTTGTTACGTCCATTGTTGTCCGCTCATTTACAGGAGCTGCCGGTGTTAAAACAACATTTCTGATTTCTCCGCTTGTTGGCTTTAAGGCTACGCTTCCTATCTTAATATTCTGATGATTAGAATAGACAATATTTTTTCCGGAAAATGTGAAATCTTTATATCCGAGAGGAATAACCTTTTCAGAAGTTTCTTTAGTGAATACCAGCTGATTAATGCTTAAATTAAGATTTCCGGCAGACAGAAGATTTTTTCCGTCCGGTTTATTAATCTTAACCACAGCATTATTAAGTTTTATATTTTCTAAGTCAACTTCAAAGTTTGATTTCTTTTCGGTCTTATGAGTCTTTATTCCTGTATTATAAACTGTTAAAACAGGATTTTGGAAATCAGCATTGGCAAGAGAAACCTTATTTTTATTTAAAACGACATCTTTAAAATCCATCCTGGGAATGGTAAATTCAAACAACCGCGTTTTCCTGGGATAGAACTTTTTAAACTGATCAAAAGACAGAAGCGGGATCAGCTTAAAGTCTTCTACCGACATCTGGCCGTCTGCTGTGTTAATAGAGTGAATGGTAATTGCATATACTTCATCTGGCCGGAAAAAGAATTTTTGCCCTTTAATACTGTAGCGGTCAAAAACCACGGGCAGCTTGCTCTCTACGGATTCTTCTGTCAACTGTAAGTTTTCTACAAAAAGATCCAGATGCTGTACCGATAAAAATTTTTGCTTGGTAGGTCTGAAAATAGCTATTGTTCCATCATTAATTCTGATGTTTTCAAATAAAAACGGATTTCTCTTTTTCCCTGTTTTTTGTTCAACAGGTTTTGCAAGAACCACATTCAAATTAGGTTTTGCCAACAGCAGATCTGAGGAACTTATCTTTTTATTGAAAATAGCATCATAAATACCAAAACGGCTTATTTTTAAAGTATCAATAGTTCCCTGTAGTCCTATAACATCAGTGTTTTGTGGATTCTTACTGTTTACGGAAAGAGCTGTCGCTAAAATATTTCCTGTACTGAGATCTACATCCAGCGTCTTGTAGGATATCTTATAATCCGTATTCTTTTTAATATAATCGGGAAGCTGGGTCTTAAGCCATATGTTCAGTCCAAAATTCGCGACAAGAAGAACTCCCGCCAAAATCCCCAGACTTATTAATAACTTTTTAATCCATCTTTTCATATTGTGATTTTAGTTTTAGCCTAGCTTAAAGATAAGACTTATTGATGCATCTGCTCTCTTTTTTGAATTCCTGTGCTTATAATAATTAATCCTTGATTCAGAAACACAAACCATTTACCTATAGATTCTTAAGACCAGACAAAATTTATATTGAAACCCTTAGCGGTTTTGCTGGAAAGAGTTTCAATACTATTTATATTCCGAGTTCAATTACATATCCCTCGTGTCCTCTTATATTTATAAAATTACCTCCTTCAAATCCCAGATACTGCCCTTTTATTCCTGTAAGCTTCCCTGCAAACTCCGGCTTTTTATCCAATGTAAACGAAGTTACTTTTTCAGGTTTTTCAAAAGGGTAATCGAATCTCCAGAGATTTTCGCCTTCGCTATAGAATTTTTGAAAGTCTTCGGGGAAATATTCTTTAATTTTCTCTCTGAAATCAGCAAGATCTATCTCATCTTCAAAATCATCCTGAAGCATTTTTCGCCAATTGGTCTTGTCTGCCAGATGATCTTTTAAGGCAACTTCTATCATTCCGGCTTCATAACGGTTCTCTGTTCTTGCAATGGGCAAAGCAAAAGTAGCTCCCTGATCAATCCATCTTGTCGGGATCTGAGTATTTCTTGTCACCCCTACTTTTACATCTCCAGTGTAAGCAAGATACACCGTATGGGGCTGCAGCTGAATTTCTTTTTCTATCTCCAGATCACGTTCTGCTACTCCCAAATGCGCTGTAGAAAGCTCCGGCCGGATAATGGTATCACTGGCATAAGGACTTTCAAAAAAACAATTCTTGCAGAATCCCATTCTATAAATCGCCTTATCCTTGCCACAATTTACACACTGGAATCCGATATGTTTGATGCTTACCTCTTTTCCAAACAATTCATTCATATGGATGAGATCCCCCGAAAGATTGAGGTAGTATTGGATTGGTTTTGCATCATAGCTTGTCATTTTTAAAATTTGCCCTTGAAACTGCATACTTGTTAAGTTTATAAGTAAATATAAAGATTTTAATTTATTTAATTTTATTTTGAGTTTTTAACTGGATCATCTCTTCCTTCAAGGCCGTTATCTGGCTTTGAAGTTTTTGAATTTCGGTATTCTCCGCGCTTTGTATATGGGGTGAATATTGCCATATTAAATGAATGTCTTTAATCAGATCGTTGTGCTCTTCAAGTCTTTTTTTACTGATTGTAACACTGTCATTCAGAAGCGTGATTTTTAAAAAATCCTGTTCATCTTTTTTAAAAGATTCATAATTAATAATAGCCAGCTCAGGATGATTTTCTTTGATACTTTTAATATAATGCTCTGAACGTTCTTTCAATTTTTCTTTTTCCCATTTCTTTTTTGTAAGCACAATACTCGGTAACAAAATAATGATTGAAATTAAGCTGATCAATCCGGAAATTTTACGATTCTGAACCTTATCTTTTTTCCTATAATATTGGGGATAACCTAGCATCAGACTTAGCACCCATGTTCCAACTGCTATAAAAAAGCAGTTGATCAGATAAAAGTAAAAGCCACCCCAAAAATATTCCCAGTTTGCATTGGCTATTCCAAATCCCGCTGTACAAAGAGGCGGAATACATGCTGTAGAGACTGCAACACCAGCAATAACCTTTATTGCTTCTTTTCTTATAATCCCCAGAAACCAGGCCAATCCTCCCAGAAATGCCAAAAAACAATCAAAAATAGTAGCTGTTTTAAAGCTTTCCAGTTGTGATGTTTCTGCATGAAAAGGTGAAATAAAAAAATATAAAGCAGAAGAGCACAGTGCAACAACAATCATTAAAGCCCAATTAATAACCCCTAATTTTATAAGTTTCTTATTTCCTATCGAAAAACCAAAAGACATTCCCACAATTGGTCCCATTAAGGGTGAAATAAGCATAGCACCAATCACTGCGGCCGGGCTGTTGATATTCAGTCCAATACATGCAATTCCCATAGAAATGACAAGAAGCCACAGATTATGTCCACGAAAATAAATTCCCTCCTCTATTTCCTGGAAGGTAAATTCTTCCTCTTCTTCTTTGGGAAGAACAAATAGTTTTTGGAAATTAATCATTATTTTTATTTTCAGACAAAAGTATAAAAACAGCATTCAAGTATTATTAATAAATTTGACAAATAAAAAACAAAGGATGATTTATCTTGTAACAGGAGGAAGCGGCTTTATTGGTTCTCATTTAATTGAACGATTATTAAGAAATGGACATTCTGTCATAAACATTGACAATTTTGATGATTTCTACAGTTATCATGTTAAAATCAAAAATACTTTAGAGTCTATTGGTGTAATTTCTGATTTTGAGTTTTCTGACAAAGAGACCGATATTCAACGTTTGATCAACCTCTCTTATTCTGACACCTATTCACTTTACCATCAGGACATTAGAGATAAAAAAGAACTTGAAAACATTTTTAAACATCATAAAATTGACATGGTAATCCACCTGGCGGCACTTGCAGGTGTTCGTCCTTCCATTGAAAAACCTCTGGAATATGAGGAAGTCAACGTCCGGGGAAGTATGAATCTTTGGGAGCTGTGTAAAGACTTCAATATTAAAAAAATCATTTGTGCATCCTCTTCAAGTGTGTATGGAAATAATGTTAAAATTCCTTTTGCAGAAACAGACAATGTAGACTGCCCTATTTCGCCTTACGCTGCTACGAAGAAATGCGGCGAGGTTTTAGGCCATGTTTACCATGACCTTTATCAGATTGATATGATTCAGCTTAGGTTTTTTACCGTTTACGGACCAAGACAAAGACCGGACCTTGCTATACACAAGTTTACAAAACTTATTGTGGAAAATCAGGAAATTCCTTTTTATGGTGACGGAAATACAGCAAGAGATTATACGTATATTGACGATATTATTGATGGGATTACAAAGTCTGTCTTTTATCTGGAAAACCACTCTGATGTTTATGAGATCGTTAACCTGGGAGAAAACCAGGTGATCACTTTATCTGAAATGGTTGCTACCATAGAAGGAGCACTGGGAATGACTGCCATAAAAAAAAATCTGCCAATGCAGCCGGGGGATGTCACAAAAACAAATGCAGATATTACCAAGGCCAGGGCTTTAATAGGCTATCAGCCAAGCACAGACTTCCAAAATGGCATAAAAAAATTTGTGGAATGGTTTTTGAGAAAACGACATTAGTAAATTGCTGACATCACTGTAACACAGTTTATGACAGGCAATCATCAAAAAAAATTATAAAAAGAATTGAAAATCAAGTATAAAAAAGCTTATTATATAACCTATTTTTATACTTTTGCAAAAAATTAGAAAATTATGTACTGGACATTAGAATTAGCCTCCTATCTAAGTGACGCACCTTGGCCAATGACAAAAGCAGAGCTTATTGACTACGCAATCAGAACTGGTGCACCTATGGAAGTAGTAGAAAACCTTCAGGCCATTGAGGACGAAGGAGAAATTTATGAATCTATCGAGGAAGTCTGGAGTGACTATCCTACTGATGAAGATTTCCTTTGGAACGAGGACGAATATTAATAAAGCGATAAGCTTTAGGCCGCGTGCTTAGAGCTTTTTTGCCCTTTTTATATAGTAACACGATAAGCGTGTCATTTAAAACGCTTAAGACATCTTGTATTAAGCATAAAGCAAAAAATTTATGAGTTTTTTAAACAAAGTTCTTAAAGGGTTTTTGGGAGACAAAAAAGCGCAGGACCTAAAAGAAGTAAAAAAAGTTGTAACAAAAATCAAAGCTGTAGAACCTAACATCCAACAATTAACGGATGATGGGTTGAGACAAAAAACTGCTGAGTTTAAAGAGAATATAAAATCTGCAACCAGTAAGATTACAGCTCAAATAGAACAGATAAAAGAGCAGATAAAGAATTCAACAAATGTTGACGAGAAAGAAGCTCTTTTCTCAAAAATTGAGTCTTTAAAGAAAGAATCATACGAAATTGAAGAGAAAGTTCTTGCTCAGATCCTTCCGGAGGCTTTTGCATTGGTAAAAGAAACGGCAAGAAGATGGGCTGAGAATGGAGAAATTCGTGTAACAGCCAATGACTGGGATAGAGAACTGGCTGCTGCAGGAAAAGATTTTGTAGAAATTCAGGGAGACACAGCTGTTTGGAAAAACTCATGGGATGCTGCCGGAACTCCTGTAGTTTGGGATATGGTCCACTATGATGTTCAGTTTATCGGAGGTATTATTCTTCACGGAGGTAAGATTGCCGAAATGGCAACCGGTGAAGGTAAAACCCTGGTAGGAACATTACCTATTTATTTAAATTCGCTTCCTGAAAGAGGGGTTCACGTAGTAACCGTGAATGACTATCTTGCTAAAAGAGACTCCGCATGGATGGGGCCTCTTTACCAGTTCCACGGAATGTCTATCGACTGTATAGACAACCACCAGCCGAACTCAGACGGAAGAAGAAAAGCATACAACTCAGATATTACCTATGGAACCAATAATGAATTCGGTTTCGATTACCTGAGAGATAATATGGTGGCTTCACCTTCAGAATTGGTACAAAGAGAACTTAACTTTGCTATCGTGGATGAGGTAGACTCTGTATTGGTAGATGATGCCAGAACACCATTGATTATTTCCGGGCCTGTTCCACAAGGAGACAGACAGGAATTTGATGTTTTAAAGCCTTCTATTGACAGAATTGTTGAAGTGCAAAAGAAAACGGTTTCTGCTATTTTTAATGAAGCAAAAAAATTAATTGCTGCAGGAAATACCAAAGAAGGAGGATTCAAATTGCTTCAGGCTTACAGGGGTCTTCCTAAAAACAGACAGTTAATCAAATTCTTATCGGAAAGCGGAAACAGAGCATTGCTTCAGAAAGTGGAAGCTCAGTATATGCAGGATAATAACCGTGACATGCCGATCGTAGATAAAGATCTTTACTTCGTTATTGAAGAGAAGAACAATCAGGTAGACCTTACAGACAAAGGTGTTGAATACATGTCTCAGGGGAACTCTGATGCCAACTTCTTCGTACTTCCTGATATCGGGACTGAAATTGCTGAAGTAGAAGCTAAAAACTTGTCTAAAGAAGAAGAGTTTGAAGCTAAAGAAAAACTTTTCTCTGATTTTGCCGAAAAATCAGAACGTGTACACACGATGAGCCAGCTACTGAAAGCCTATACATTATTTGAAAAAGATGATGAATATGTGGTGATTGACGGTGAGGTAAAAATCGTTGACGAGCAGACAGGCCGTATCATGGAGGGACGCCGTTATTCAGACGGTCTTCACCAGGCCATTGAAGCAAAAGAAAATGTAAAAATTGAGGCAGCAACTCAAACTTTTGCAACCATTACGCTTCAAAACTATTTCCGTATGTACAACAAGCTTACGGGAATGACAGGTACTGCTGAAACAGAGGCGGGTGAGCTTTGGGAAATCTACAAATTAGATGTTGTGGTCATTCCTACCAACCGTCCTATTTTAAGAAATGACAAACAGGATTTAGTTTTCAAAACTAACAGAGAAAAATACAATGCTGTTATTGAAGAAATTGAAAAATTAACCGCAGCAAGAAGACCTGTACTGGTAGGTACAACTTCTGTTGAAATTTCTCAGTTGCTTTCAAAAGCACTTCAGCTAAGAAAAATTCCGCACCAGGTACTGAACGCGAAACTTCATAAGAAAGAAGCTGAGATTGTTGCAGGAGCAGGACAGCCGGGAGTTGTAACCATTGCAACCAACATGGCAGGTCGTGGTACGGATATCAAGCTTACTAAAGAAGTAAAAGAAGCTGGAGGTTTAGCAATTATCGGTACTGAAAGACACGACTCAAGACGTGTTGACAGACAGCTAAGAGGTAGAGCGGGACGTCAGGGAGATCCGGGAAGTTCTCAGTTCTATGTATCTCTTGAAGATAATCTGATGCGTTTATTCGGATCAGAAAGAATTGCTAAAATGATGGACAGAATGGGTCATAAAGATGGTGAGGTGATTCAGCACTCTATGATCAGTAAATCTATCGAAAGAGCTCAGAAAAAAGTAGAAGAAAATAACTTCGGAACCAGAAAGAGGCTTCTTGAATATGATGACGTGATGAACAAACAGCGTGACGTAATCTATAAGAGAAGAAAGAATGCTTTATTCGGAGATCACCTGAAATATGACATCACCAATATGATTTTCGATGTTGCCAATTCTATCGTTACGAAAGGAAAAGCAAATGGAAGTTATAAGGATTTTGAATATGAGATCATCAAAACTTTCACGATGGAATCTCCTGTTTCTGAAAGCGAATTTGGTAACAAAAACATTCAGGATTTAACGAATATCTTGTTCAAAGCTGCTCAGGAAGATTACCAGATGAAGCTGAACCTATTGAAAGAAAAATCATTCCCTATTATTGAGAATGTATATCAAAATCAGGGTTCAATGTTTAAAATGATTCAGGTTCCTTTCACAGACGGCCACAAAACAATGACTATTGTAGCTGATCTTAAAGAAGCTTATGATACTCAGTGTGAGAGTCTGGTTACTGATTTTGAGAAGAACATTACCCTGTCTCTTATTGATGAAAACTGGAAACTTCACCTTCGTGAGATGGATGATTTGAGAAGATCTTCCCAAGGAGCTGTTTACGAGCAGAAAGATCCGCTTGTAATTTATAAGCAAGAGTCCTTCCACTTATTCAGTGAGATGATTGACAAATTAAACAAAGAAATTATTTCTTTCTTATACAAAGGAGAAATTCCAGCGTAAGAAATAATTCATACTATTATAAAAAATCCGCTTCAGCTTTGTCTGGAGCGGTTTTTTTTATGTGAATATCATCATTATATGACAAATATCAATCATTTAATTTATTTAGAACAGTTAAAAATAATATATTTGCAGAAAATTTGACTTTCATGAAAAATGTACTGATCTGTGCTTCTGATAGGTAACAGCAATCCGCAAAGACTCATCAATACAGTAGGAATTATTACTTATAAATTCAAATTCATAATTATTTTTTCAAAACACTGAGGTTTATCAACAATGAAGAAACTAACAATAGGAGCCGCTCTGTTAACTACAATATTAACTTTTGCGCAGGAAAAAAAGGATACTATCAAGTCTAATGATATTGAAGAAGTTGTTGTCAACGGAAAATATTATAAAAAATATGTAGAAAAGCAAGGCTCACCTTCTCTTCGACTGGATGAAGCACTTATCAAAATCCCTCAAAACATATCTATCATCACCAACAAAGCCCTGGAAGATCAGCAGGTTACCACTTTAAGTGATGGTGTTCTGAGAAATGTTGCGGGAGCACAAAGATTGGAACATTGGGGAGATATGTATACAAGAGTCAATATGAGAGGGTCCAGAGCTGCAGCCTTTATGAATGGAGTTAATGTAACTTCAACATGGGGACCACTCAGTGAGGATATGAGCTACGTAGACCATATTGAATTTATCAAAGGTCCTTCCGGATTCTTGATGTCCAATGGAGAACCTAGCGGTATCTATAATATTGTGACGAAAAAACCAACAGGAAACTCTTTAAACGGAACAGCAAGAGTTACGTTGGGAAGCTTCAATATGTACCGGGGAGAAACCGATATTGATACTAAAATTACAGATAAAGTAGCTTTTAGACTGAATTTAATGGCTCAGAATAAAAAAAGTTTCAGAGACTATGAATTCAATGACCGATACATCATTAACCCTTCATTAAAGGTAAAACTTTCTGAAAATACTACCTTAACAGCAGAATATATTTATCAGAAAGCAAAAATGTCTGAAGTAGGTTCTGCTTATGTATTCAGTTTCCAGGGATATAAGGCAAAACCGGTAGGATATACACTTACTGATCCTGGTATTGACCCAACAAAAGTTGATAACAATACCATAAACATCAATTTACAGCACAAATTTAACGAAAACTGGAAGCTAACTTCACAACTGACGTATGTGAATGAATATACCATGGGAAGTGATCTTTGGCCAAGTATGTTCGAAGGAAATTATATGATCCGTCGTTTAAATTATTGGGAAGCAGATAATACCATGAAATTTGGGCAGGTCTTCTTAAACGGATCTGTAAAAACAGGAGTTGTTTCCCATAAAATTTTGGCAGGCCTTGATCTGGGAAGCAAAAAATATATGGCAGACTGGTCTCAAGGCTATAATCTAGATAAATACAATGCTAACGGAGATTTCGATGCAAACACTAATCCTGTTGCCGATCATAACTATTGGTACAATGTCAATACTAATAACTACGACATCAATACGAATGGAAATCTAGCCTATTCCGGTCCCAATAATACAAAAGCCTATAAGTCTTTTGACAAAAGCACTCCTCTTTCTGTAAGAGCGGGAGCCGGGAGTACCATAGACCAGAATTATACAGGTTTATATTTACAGGATGAGTTAGGATTCTTAGATGATAAATTAAGATTGACCCTTGCTGCCCGTTATACGAATGTGAAAGAAACTAACTATGGAACAAAATCTGAAGCCAACAGAATTACTCCCCGTATCGGACTAAGCTATTCTGTTGATGAAAATATGTCAGCATATGTTTTATATGATCAGGCTTTTGTACCACAGGCAGGTTTATTCAGAGACGGAACAACAGCAACTCCTTTAACAGGTGACAATATTGAAGTAGGTATAAAAAAAGACTGGTTCGGAGGAAAATGGAATGCGACGGTCTCATTATACAATATCAATAAAAATAATGAAATCACAGGCGATCCGGATCTGACAGATAATCCAAATGGAAAATATTCTATTCTTCTTGGAAAAACAAGAGTACAGGGGGTAGAATTCGATCTGAAGGGTGAAATTGTAAAAGGATTCAATGCTATTTTTAACTACGCCTTTACAGAAAATAAATTTACTGAGACAACAGCAACCAGAACGAAGGGAGACCGAGTTCCGGGATATGCAAAACATACGGCAAACGGTTGGCTGAACTATACCTTTAGTGACAATATCCTTGAAGGTTTTGGATTAAGCTTTGGAGGAACCTATATGGCAGACAGAAGCAGCTGGGATTGGGGAGGTACAAACACCCTGCAAATGGCAGATTATGTAAAATTTGATGCCGGAGCTTCATGGGAGAATTCTAAATTCAGAATCAACCTGAACGTATTTAACGTTTTCAACAGATATCTATATTCAGGATCACCTTATGCAGGGTATTACTATTATCAGGCAGATGCCCCTAGAAATTTCAGACTATCAATAGGATATAAATTTTAAAAATTAAGGTTAACCCTCTGGAGGGTTAACTTTTTGCTATGAAGAAAAAGCATCATAAAAAGAAGGTTTCTTCAACAAAGAAATGGTCTGCCAAACTGCATTTGTGGTTTGGCTTATCCGTTGGTATTATTGTTTTCATTGTTTCTCTCTCGGGAACATTATATGTTTTTAAGGATGAAATTCAGAATAGTCTCCGTAAGGAAGCCATTTATATAAAGAATGTTGATGCCGGAAAAAAACCTTTATCAATCAATCTTCTTCGTGAGAAACTGAGCTTAGAACTCCATGAAAAACATCCAATAAGTGCTGTTGAAATTCCCCTGGACAAAAATAAATCCTACCGTTTTTTCTATTATGAGAAAAGTAAAAAAGGCTGGAATTATTTCCAGCAGGTTCTCATCAGCAAGCAAGTCTATGTCAATCAGTACACCGGGCAAATTCTTGCGGTATATAATGAAAAATATGATGTCTTCACTATTCTGAAATACATTCACTGGAGTCTTTTGCTCAATTCTGAATGGGGCCCGTATATGGTAGGAATTCCCACAGTACTTTTCATTATCATGCTGATTACAGGAATCATTTTATGGTGGCCTAAAAACAAAAACGCAAGAAAAGGACGCTTTTGGTTCAACTGGAAAAATATAAAAAACTGGAAACGAAAGAACTATGACCTTCACAATGTATTGGGGTTCTATGCTTCATTCATTGCATTATTACTAAGCATTACCGGAATTTACTTTGCCTATCCTTACGTAAAAAACGTTTTTAACTTTGCGTTATCCGGATCGGTGAACCTGCCTAAAGAAAAAGAAATCAAGTCTCCGGATTCGTTAATGGCGAAAAATGAGAATATTTTTGATCTTGCAGCAGCACAAACAGAAAAATTATATTCAGGATCAGCCAGCTTCAGAATTTCTTTAAACGGAAAAAACAAAAAAGGAAAGGAACTTAAAAACTTACCCGTTACCATTTACGGACAAGAGGGACGGTTTAGTGAAAGAAGCCTGCTCACCTTTGATAAATACTCAGGAAAACTACTAGCCGATAGACCTCATCAAAAACTGACCATTGCCGAAAAATATTCCAATGCCAATTATGATATTCATACCGGATCTTATTTCGGAATCGTTGGAAAAATCATCTGGTTTATTGCCGGGCTCATGTGTACATCACTCCCTGTTACCGGATTTCTGGTATGGTGGGGAAAAAGAAAGAAACAAGGAAAGAAAATATAATGAAAAAAGCGCTTTTATCCGCTGCCTGCTTAGGAACAACAACCGTTTTTGCCCAGGTTAAAGATAGTTTACAAACCAAAAACGTTGATGAGGTCGTGATGACTGCTTCAAGGAAGAAGGAGAACATTAAAGAGGTTCCCAGCTCCATTACTGTTGTTGCAGAAAAGCAGATCCAGTCTCAGCTGACCGTCAATTCAGATATTACAAGTATCCTTCAGTATACCGTTCCAAGTTTAGGAACCAATTCGGGGCAAACTTCCAACACAGGACAGACATTAAGAGGGCGCCAGGTATTGGTATTAATCGATGGAATTCCACAGTCTACTCCACTTCGGAACGGGGCAAGAGATTTAAGAGTGATTGATCCGTCAGCGATTGAAAGAATTGAAGTGATAAAAGGGGCATCCTCCATCTATGGAAATGGTGCAGACGGTGGTATCATCAATTATATTACAAAAAGAAGTAAAACGGATAAAAAGATTTCCGGAATCTCGCAGATCGGTATTACGGGACAGCCTTATGGAGGGACTTTAGGCGTAAGAGCCAGCCAGCTTTTAACAGGAAAAGTCAGCAAATTTGATTACACTCTATCACTGGCCTATGAAAAAACGGGCTATATGAAAGATGGGGACGGTGTTATGCTAAGCCCAACTTACAGTACTGCCAAAATGGATAACTACAACGGGATGCTGAAGCTTGGCTATGACATCAATGACAATCAGAGAATTGAAGCATCATATATCGGCTATTCATCAAGATCAAATCTTAATTTAGGATTAAAGACAGGTGTTTACGGAATTGAGCCTACCATTGGACAAGGAGAAGGAAAAAGCCTGGAAACAACGCCTCAGGGAACGCCAAAAAACCACAATATCAGGGTAAGCTATGACAATAAGAACTTATTTGCCGGAACAGCCTTAAATATTAATCTTTATTACCAGGATTTTAAAACGGTTTACGGATACAGCGATACGTTTTTTAATGGAGGGCAATCCAATGTTATTTCTAAAAAAGCAGGCGCCCGGTTTAATTTTGATACACAGCTTTGGAATTCTCAAAATTCTCAGGGAGAGATTATGTATGGGGCTGATATTTTAAATGATCAGACCGTACAAAAGCTGGAAGACGGACGTTTCTGGACTCCCAACATGAATATGACCAATATTGCGCCTTTCCTTTTGGTAAAAATTGATCTGCTTAAAAAGCTAACCATTAAAGGAGGTCTTCGCTATGAAAACATCAAAGTTAATGTAGATGACTTCAATACCCTCTCTGTTGTTAAAAACGACGGAACATTTACCAAAAGTATTCCTGTAAACGGGGGGAAGCTAAGCTATAATGCCTTAGTGGGAAATATAGGTCTCCGCTATAATATTGAACCTTATATCAATCTTTTCGGAAGCTTTTCACAGGCCTACTCTATCAATGAGCTGGGAAGAATTCTAAGAACCTCAACTTCTGAGACGATTCAAAATCTTGAAACAAAACCCATCATTGTTAATAATTACGAGCTGGGGGCAACAGGACAGCTTTCCAGCTGGCTTAATTATGAGCTTACGTCCTACGTAAGTACCTCGAAACTGGGAGCAACCTTTGTACAGAGTGCGGACAGAGCCCTAACCATTAAAAGGGCTCCCGAAGTAATTTATGGGGTGGAAGGTTTTTTACATTTTACGCCTGTCAAATGGCTTCAGTTCGGAGGAAGCTATAGCTGGATGGAAGGTATTACTTCTCCGGACGACAATGGAGATTATTCTGCAAAAATCAACAACAGCAGAATTTCAGCACCCAAAGTACTGGCGTATGCTCAGGTAAGGCCTATTCCGACATTATCTATCGGGGTAGATATGCTACATTCATTTAGGCAGAACAGATTTGAGCTCAATGCAAAAACAGGGCTATATGCTTATGGGGAAGGATATGTTCCGGACTACACTGTTTTTAACTTAAAATCAAGCTACGAGGTAAACAACAACTGGAAGGTATCTTTAGGAGTTGAAAATATTCTCAACAGAGTTTACCAGCCATCAATTGCCTGGTGGGCAGCCAGAGACAGTGATTTCACCAATTCTTTGGGAGCAAGAAGAACTCTCATGATTGAATATAAATTTTAATTAAACTAAATAAAACTAAAACATATCTTTGCTTTAGTTTTCCATTGCGATATGAATAAAAAGCATCATCATAAAAAAAAACCGGGATTCTTTAAAAAATGGTCTGCAAAACTGCATCTGTGGTTTGGGCTCGGAATAGGGTTTTTGATTTTTATTATCTCCATTACCGGCGCATTGTATGTCTTTAAAGATGAAGTGGAAAATTTTACCCGTAAAGATGTCATTTACCATCAGGAACAAAATATTGAGCAAAAGCAGGTTCTTCCCATCAGAGTGATGGAAAAATCTGTTGCAGAACAGGTAAAAGAAAAATATCCTGTCCATTGGGTCAATATTCCTATCGATAAAAAGCTGTCTTATGTGTTCTACTGGTATGAACACAACACGGATGCCTGGAATTATTTTGATGAATTTCCCGTCTATAAAGCAGCCTATGTCAATCCTTATACAGGAAAGGTACTGAGGGTATATGACGAAAAAAACGGCTTTTTCAATATTGTAAAAATGATCCACTGGAGCTATCTTTTAAAACAGGACTGGGGAACTTATGTGGTAGGAATACCGGTTATTATCTTTATCATAATGCTGATCAGTGGGATTATCCTGTGGTGGCCAAAGAATAAAGCAGCAAGAAAACAACGTTTTGCATTGAAGTGGAAGAACATCAAGAGCTGGAAAAGAAAGAACTACGATCTTCATAATGTCTTAGGATTTTATGCTTCCATCTTTGCTTTAATTTTTTCTATAACCGGCTTATTTTATGCTTTCTTTGTGGTTCAGGCTATGATCTACGTACTATTCTCCGGAGGGGAGACAAAATATCCTGATTTTTCACACATCAAAACAAAAGCGCCTATTGAGCTGAGAACAGAGGGAACTTTGGATAAAGTCATCAGCACTGTACAACAGAAATATCCGGATTCTTATGGATTTGCTATAGATCTTGGCCACGAACATATGGATGACCATGAGCATCCCAACTTTGAGGTATACGTAAAACACCTTAGTTATTCTTACCACAAAAGCAGCAGTCTGATCTTTGATGAAAACTCCGGAGAATTGCTCCATACCCATGATCAACAAGATAAAAACTTCGGTGAAAAAGTAGTGGGATCCAACTATGATATTCACGTGGGATCCATTTTAGGTCTTCCTACCAAGATTATTGCATTTATTGTCAGTCTTATCTGCGCATCACTTCCGGTAACAGGATTTATGATATGGTGGGGCCGGAAAAAGAAAAAACCGTTAAAAACAGTCTAAATTTTTAAATAAAATTGAGTTCTTAATCCATTAATACAATCTTTTTTATAATTTTAGCCCCTAGAATTTAATAATAGAGATGTCATTAATAGATTTATCAAAACAAGTTGCCCTGGGAGTTGATATCGGCGGAACCAATACCAAATTTGGAGTAGTCAATCATCGTGGAGAAGTTCTGGACAAAGGAAACCTTAAAACCGATGCCTATGACAGAGTGGAAGATTTTATCGATGCTTTATATGAACACGTTTATCCTTTAATGGAAAAACACGGGACGGAAAAAAATTTCGACGGAATCGGAGTAGGCGCACCTAATGCGAACTATTACAAAGGCACCATAGAACTGGCTCCCAATCTACCCTGGAAAGGAGTTATTCCTTTTGCTGAGCTGATGACAGCCAAGTTCAATTTACCCTGTACGGTTACCAATGATGCTAATGCAGCAGCGTTAGGTGAAATGCTTTTCGGAGCAGCAAGGGGAATGAAAGATTTTATCATGATCACGCTGGGAACAGGTGTAGGAAGTGGAATCATTGCCAATGGAAGCTTAATCTACGGACATGATGGCTTTGCCGGGGAATTGGGACACACTATTGTAAAACCAGGTGGAAGAAAACATTGGAGTACAGGTTCTGAAGGAAGCCTGGAAGCCTATGCCTCTGCCACAGGAATTACAATCACTGCTAAAAAAATGAGGGCAGAATTTGCAGAGTCTATGCTGAACCAGTATCCTGAAGAGGAAATTAATTCTAAAACAGTATATGAATGTGCATTAAAAGAAGACCCCATTGCTATTGAAGTCTTCAGATATACAGGACAAAAACTGGGTGAAGCACTGGCTAATTTTGTGATGTTTTCTTCACCACAGGCCATCCTTTTATTCGGAGGGGTAATTAAGGCGGGAGACTTTATCTTAAAGCCTGCAAAACTTCACATGGAAAGAAACCTTCTTCCTATCTTTAGAAATAAAGTAAAATTAGTATTCAGTGAACTGGACGAAGCAGATGCAGCCATCTTAGGAGCAAGTGCGTTGGTTTGGGAAAAATAACTGAACAAACATTTTATCATACAAGCAGTCCAAATGGGCTGCTTTTTCTTTTTTAGGAACCATAGATGACACTGATTCTCACACATGATTGAGGTTTATTTTTTGTACTCGTTGGGGTCAATGAGACTTAAAATCATTTGCTATATCTATAGTTGTAATTTGAGTTTAAGACGTTAAATTACGCTCAAATGAAAAACTTTTTCATAATTTTGATTTGCTTTTTTAACGCCCTTCATGGGTAAAGAAAAGAATATTTAAATGACATAATTACCCTAACAATGGACAACAATAATTTAGAACAGATCATCTTTGGTGGCGGATGTTTCTGGTGTGTAGAAAGCTGCTTCAATATGCTGAAGGGTGTTGAGTCTGCTATTTCAGGATATTCCGGCGGACACAAGGAAAATCCCACTTATGAAGAAGTATGTACCGGAACAACTGATCATGCTGAAGTAGTACAGATTACTTACGACCCTGCCATTATCTCTTATGAGCAACTGATGGATGTTTTCTTTTTCCTTCACGACCCTACCCAGCTGAACCGTCAGGGGAATGATATCGGAACCCAGTACCGCTCAGTGATTTTCTATAAAGATGATGCCGAAAAAGCTAAAGCTGAAAAAGCGATCAAAATATCTCAGGGATCAGGAAGATGGCCAGGAACCTATGTTACTGAACTGGCCCCATTCGAGAAATTCTGGCCGGCAGAACAGTATCATCAGGGATATTATAACGTCAACCCTAATCAACCTTACTGCAGTGCTGTGGTAGGTCCTAAAATACAGAAATTTAAAAAGCATTTCGGAGAACTGGAAATGCTGAATATCGAGTAACCAAAACAGAGCGGAGAGAAATCTTCGCTTTTTTTTGTATAAAATATCTGTAAAAACTATTCCAATACCTCTATAGAATCTTTATGCTCACCTGCATATTTATAGATGATGAAAGGAGTAGATTTTCTCAACTCCCTTCCGTTATCGGGGTCTATACCATCCTCCGTAAAAAACTCAACCCCATTATTGTATTTGGAATACCATGTTTTCCCAAGTGCGTTGAATTCCGTCAGGGTATCCTTTCTGGTGATTTTTTTAAAATACTGGAATTTATGCTCATTCATTGCTACAATAGTAAGCCCCGGCCTGATATAGCTGCTGTCCGTTCCCATATATCTTTCTCCATCCCAATACATATATTTTTTCTCAATACCCGGTTTTACAGGAGCTAAAAATGAGAGCCCTGCCTTTTTGTTATTAGAAAAAACAACACTTCCCGTAACAAGACATAATAATAGGGCAATTTCCATAATTCCCAACCCATTCTGCTTGATATACTCAGGTATTTTAAAATGCTGTTCGTTGGTAATATTGATGACAAGCTTGGAAATTTGTTCCGATATAGATTCTTCATCTTCATCCACCTTAATCTTTATCGTGGTTTTATTAGCCTGTTCATCTTCTTTCGTGAAAGTCCGGGAGAAGTCTGCAAAATCTTTATACCCCAGGTACTGACTGAGCTTGTCAAGCTTAAAGGACTCAATATTTATTTTATCCTTAATTTCTGCCACATAGGCATCATAATACCTTACAAGAGTTTTATCTGCAATCGTAAAATAGAGTGTTTCCTCCAGGTGTACGCTTAAAAAAAGAGCTATTCCATTTTTCTTTTCCTTTCCGGAATCCTCTTCCCCCTGCCTGAATACCTCATGAATTAGTAGTTTTATTTTGGACATATATAGTTTTTATCAGTCTTTACAAAATAGATGATTTCCCATCATACCACATTACGGATTTCCGTAAGTCTATCCTGTCCATTTTCTGTCTATCGATGTCTATGTCTTGTCTAACACCTGCTTCACTTCTTGTCGCATCTTTGCTTCAGAAAATCAGTGATAAACAAAACATTACAAAAACAAATTTACAAAACTGATTTCAAAATCACCAGATAAAACGGAGGAAAACTCCGGGTTGGGAAGCAGATGTTTCTCCTCCGTTTTTGAAGGTTCACTTCCCAAAAAATTAAGAAGCGCTTCGAAATTTTAATGTGTACAGCCTGAGATCAAGATTTCTCAGGAGGAAGAAAAACAATTTCAACTTCAAAAATTTTAAGGAAATGATCCAGATTATACTAATGCTATTCGGTTTAGCATTCTCAAATAATAATGCACATACAGCAACAGGTGATAATGACGCAACAGTAATAATGTCAATAACAGAAGACCCAATTACAGACGGAGGCGGAAACGGAAATGGTCACGGAAACGGAGGAAACACAGGAGGAAATACAGGACAAGTTCCACCCCCTTATAGCCAACCTTAATCATTATGAAAGAACAGATTGTACAATCTGTTCTTTTTCTTTACTTTGGATACTACAAAGTAATCTCCATGAAAAAACTCTTTACTATCTCCTTATCAATCCTATTACTCTCCTGTAATAGCAAAAAATCAGAAAAAGAAAGTATTACAGATGCTGAAGTTTATTATAAAATAGCTAAAAGTGACACAACTGGTAACCCATTCTATTACTTTAACATGGCTAAAAACTTGTATTTTGAGGCAAAAGACTCAACCGGAGTTGCTAGAGCATTGGTAAACATGGCAATATTACAAGAACAAAAAGGAGATTACTATGGAAGTATTGAAACCTCTCTTGAAGCCGATCGTTATTTAGAAAATAAAACAGACAATATAAGTTTGCGAACATCAGCTTCAAATTTTAATAACATGGCGATCTGTTCCTCTTATCTTTATGACTTTGATAACTGCATCAAATATTATAAAAAGGCTATTCAATATACCAATATTAAAGAAGATAAGTATATGTTTCAAAATAATCTCGGAGCAGCTTTGATCACTTTAAAAAAATATAAAGAAGCAATCAAAAACATACAACTAGCGCTGCCAACAACAGACAGTCTAAAATACGCAATGGTCATCAATAACTTAGCAAGAGCAAAATATTATGATGATAAAAACTACAATCCTCTTTTTGAATTTAATAGAGCGCTGGAAATAAGGAAAAGAAATAATAGCAGCATAGATGAGAATTCAAGCTATGCTACATTAGCTAATTATTATTTTTATTCTGACAAAAAGAAAGCGTTGTACTATGCTCAGCAAATGCTGAATACTGCTAAAAAAAATAAGAGTTTCGAGGATCAGCTCCAGGCATTACAAAAAATAATAAATCTAACTCCTAATAATAATTTGGTCTATTTTGAAGAGTTCCAAAAATTAAATGATAGTGTACAAATTGCAAGAAATAAGGCAAAAAATCAATTTGCAACAATAAGGTACGATGTAGAAAAAAAGAATACAGAGAATCAAACATTAAAATTCCAGAAAGCAGAGAAAGAAGTTCAGCTCCTCTATCAAAATATTGGTATAGGTGCTCTGTCTTTATCCTTAATTGGTGGCTTATTTTGGTACAGAAGAAGGAAAAAAAGGCTTCAGCAGGAAAAGGAGCTTGAAGTAAAAAACACGCAACTGAAGATGTCTAAAAAGGTTCACGATGTGGTAGCCAACGGGCTTTACCACATGATGATTGATGTTCAGAATAACCCTAACATGGACAAAACAAGAATTCTTAACGATATTGAAAAAATGTATGAAGAATCCAGAGATATTTCTCATGAGAATATGGCAGAGAAAGATTTTGCATTACGCTTTATCAATATGATGACCTCCTATTCTTCTGATGTGCAGAAGGTTTTACCTGTAGGATACAAAGAGAGTATCTGGGAGAATATTTCATATAATACACAGCTTGAGGTTTACTATATTTTGAGAGAGATTCTTGTGAATATGAAAAAACACAGCCACGCAAAACTAGCTTCTGTAAAATTTGAGAAAGACAATCATTGCTTAAAAATAAGATACACAGATAACGGCATAGGAATCAATGATTTAAACTATCAAAAAGGGACAGGAATCCATAATACGGAAAACCGTATTGAAAGCATAGGAGGAGATATTATTTTTGAAAAAAATCCTACAGGTGGATTAATTGTTCGAATAACCATTCCAATACAACCAAAATATGTTTAAAAAAATCCTTATAGCCGAAGATCACGAAGTCAGGAATCTAGGAGTTGTAAATACACTTACAGAATTACAGATTCAGAATTTTGATTTTGTAAATTATTGTGATGATGCCTTACAAAAAATAAAAACAGCAGCTACAAACAATATTCCTTACGACTTGTTAATTACAGACTTATCTTTTGATAAAGATCATATAGAGCAAACCATTAATTCCGGTCAGAGGTTGATCGAAGAGGTAAAAAAAATTCAACCTAGTTTGAAGATTATTGCATTTTCGATAGAAAAGAAACCTAAAATCATTGATGATCTTTTTAAAATACAGAATATCAATGGTTTTGTAAGCAAGGGAAGAAATGACGGTAAAGATCTAAGAAATACAATTAAGAAGGTTTTTTCCGGTGAAACCGTTATTCCACAAGAGATTTTAAATTCTATCCGAAACACATCCTTTGGGTTTACAGAATATGATGTAACCCTTATTGAGCTTCTTTCTAAGGGGTGGAAACAAAGTGAAATTGAAATATATTTTAAAGAAAATAAAATAACCCCTGACAGCAGAAGTGCCATAGAAAAAAGGTTAAATGATCTCCGCTTTGAACTTGGAGCCAAAAACAATATTGAATTGATCGTTATATGCAAAGACATTGGCATTATATAACTTGTTATTTATTAAAAACTAAAAACCAACCTTTCAGCATTTCTGGAAGGTTTTTTTATGAAGTAATTTCAGTTTATGGTTTTCCGTAATGGATCAAGATGTAATGCTCATATTTTTGAAGTGTTAAAACAATACACAATTATGGAATACAAAGTAATACCATTTGTTGCAACTGCCAATCAACAAAATATGAGTGCAAAAAATATTGCAGAGCAACTTGACAATTTAATAAAAATTCATACCAATGACGGCTGGGAATATGTAAGACTGGAAAGTGTATCTACCTATATACAACCTGTTGATGGCTGCTTTGGTCTTGGTCAGAAACCAGGCTATATGACTTCATATCAAATGGCTGTTTTTACAAAGGAAGAAAATGAAAAGCCTGCTAATTCTTCTTATTAAAATGTATTGGATGGTAATTCCTCCAGCAAAAAGAAGGAAATGCATTTTCAAAATCAGCTGTTCCAAATACGTCTACGAAAGAACAATCAATGATGGATTTATTTCAGGGTTAAAAGCGTTCAAATACCGTTTTAAAAACTGCAGATCTGGTGCTTACATCATAGAAAATCTTTCTGGAGAAATTCAAATCATTTTACCTAATCAAGAAGTTCTTAATGAAACGGAAGTTTCAGAAAGATTCATTAAAAATAAAAAATAGTAATCATGGGAAAATTTGTAATCACACAAAGAGTCAACAACGAGTATCAATTCAATCTGAAAGCCGGAAACGGAGAAATTATTTTAACCAGCGAAGGATATGTCCAGAAGGCGTCATGCCAAAAAGGAATAGAATCTGTAAAAGTCAATTCACAGGAAGATTCAAGATATGACAGACGCAAGGCTGTAAATAACAAAGATTATTTTGTTCTTAAAGCCAGAAATGGAGAAATTATTGGTAAAAGCCAGTTGTATAGTACAAAATCTGGTATGGAAAACGGAATTACTTCTGTAAAAAATAATGCTGCTAGCGCAGAAATCATTGATGAAACTTTAAAAAATTAAAACCATGGATCTTAAAATAAAACTGGAACAGTTACATCAAAAAGTAACAGGCCTAAAGGAGCAAATTGGTACTGAAGAAGCTACAAAAAACGCCTTTGTGATGCCTTTCATACAGATCCTGGGTTATGATATTTTCAATCCTACTGAAGTTGTCCCTGAACATGTTTGTGATATCGGAACAAAGAAAGGAGAAAAGGTAGATTATGTAATCAAAAATAATGATGAACCCATTTTCATTATTGAATGTAAACATTGGAAAGAAAGTGCTGATGCCCATAATTCTCAGCTCCACAGGTATTATCACGTTTCGAAAACCAGATTTGGAGTTTTAACCAATGGAATAGTTTACAACTTTTATACAGATTTGGAGAAGCCCAATATCATGGATGAAAAACCGTTTTTCACTATTAATATTGAAGACCTAAAAGACAGTTCCATTAAAATTCTGGAAAGCTTCACAAAGAAAGATTATAATCTGGAAAGCATTCTCGATTCTGCAGAAGCATTAAAATACATCAAAGCCATCAGAAAAGAATTCGAAAAAGAGATCGAAAATCCGTCTGATGAAATGGTAAAGCTTTTAGTGAACCGTTTTTTTGAAAAGCCTTTAACAGCAAATAGAATGGTTTCTTTCAAAGAATATGCTAAAAAAGCTTTAACGACTTCTATTAATGAATCCATCAGTTTTCGGTTAAAATCCGCATTGAGCATTAATGAACAAATAGAAAAAAGAGAAGATGATATAAAAACATCACAGCCTATCGATGAGAATAATGATTCTAAAATTGTCACCACAGAAGAAGAGCTGGAAGGATTTCAAATTGTAAAAGCCATTCTGAGAGAGAAAATTCCGTCTTCGAGAATTGCATATAGAGACACTTTATCCTACTTCGGGATTCTGTTGGATGATAACAACAGAAAGCCACTTTGCAGATTACATTTTAATACAACGAATAAATATTTAGAAACTTTTCACAACGGAAAGGAGGCGGGAGAAAAGGTTCTATTAAATACTCTTGATGAAATCTACAATTATAGGGGCCAACTTCATCAGACATTAGAAAATTACTTATAAAATAATACCCATGAAAAAATTAATCCCATTCATCGTACTTTCTTTCAGCTTATTTCTTTTAAATGCTTGCTTTAAAGCCAATGACAACATAGGACACTTTGGAAGATGTACGGGTTCTGCCTATTGCACCGCCTGTTCAAATTGTTCAGGGTGCGGGCACTGCAACAGTGGTGGAACTTGTGGTGTCTGTCGTGGCGAATCTTCTGGAAGAAACTCATCTTCAGGCAGCTCCACTAAAAGTAAATATAAAAAACACAAATCTTCAGATTCTTATAAATCCTCAAAAATTGAATCTGGTAAGCCGCCAAAAGTATTTATTGATAAGGTTAATATTAGCTCCAGCAACAGATATATGGCGGGAATTGAAGCGATAAATATTTACGAAAGACCATCATTTAAATCTAAAGTAATAACAACCGTTCCCAAAAACACCCAATTGATTCAGCTTGCAAAAGAAGGTTCGTGGTACAGGGTGCAGGTAAAATCAAGTGAAAAAAAAGGGTACATCTTCAATAAAAACATACAATAATCAAAAAACAAAATAATATGAACTTAAAGAAATTCTTAAATGAAGAGCAGGATCCTCAAGCTGTTGAAAAGCTTTTAGGAAGAATCAACAGCCTTCTTACCTTACAGGAAGCTGTAGAATATATAGCTGTTCAAAAGAAACCTGTTATCAATTTATCTCCTGATTGTATTGCCTTAACTAACAGAAGAATTATTTTCTGCAGGCCAAAAACCTTCGGCTTATCAATGGATTTTCAGGATTACAGCTGGGTAGATGTAGCGGATTGCCACATCAAAGAAGGCATTGTTGGTTCTACATTTATCATGAGAACAACATCAAACTATACCAATACGATGGATTATCTTCCAAAAAATCAAGCCAGAAAACTGTATCAGTTTGCACAGGAAGTGGAAGAAAGAATGCGCGGTTTACGAAGAGAAAAAAATCTTGAAACTTTGAGAGCTTCTGCAGGAGGCGTAACCGTAAACAATGCCACTCCTATTATCACACCATCTCCACAATTTCAGCAGGAAAAAAAGACATTGCTGATAGAGAATGAAGATCCTTTTGCCTTATTGCAGAAATTAAAAGATTTAAAGGAGAACGGAATAATTTCTCCTGAAGAGTTTGAAATAAAAAAGAACGAAATTTTAGCAAGAGTTTAAATTATGAAATCAAAATCTACCACCGCTTTACTTGCATTTTTCCTGGGAGGATTAGGCATTCACAGATTTTACTTAGGCCAAACTGTTATGGGATTACTTTATCTGGTATTTTGCTGGACTTTCATTCCCGCATTAATTGCATTTTTCGATTTCTTCATTTTTATTTTTATGTCTGAAAACCGGTTTAATTCTAAATATAATCTCAAAACAGGATTTTAAATATGAAACCATTTCTCACCTTCTGTGCGCTATGTTGTTTCATCGGTATTTTCAGACTTCCTATAGAATATTATACTTTCCTCAGAATTCTTGTTTCCATCGGAGCTTTACTGGTTTTATACAATACTTTAAGTCTTAAGCAGCATTATTTCAGTATAATTTTTCTTGTCATTCTCATTCTTTTCAATCCTGTGTTTCCGATTTATCTGTATCGGAAAAACATTTGGATACCGCTTGATGTTATAACGGGAGTTTTATTTTTATTGATCAATTTCGTAAAAAAAGCAGAACACACAGAGGAAGAAGAAGCTACCGAAGAAATCTCAGAACAATCGGCACCAATACATCAAAGAACTGTTTCAAGAGACAGAATCATTAATCCTAAAAAAACAAAAGAAGAATAACCATCATGGAAAACAATCAAATAACGGAAAACCTCAAAGCTCACTTCTTAAGGTTATATCAAATGGCCATCTGTGATGATGATTTCAGTGCTTTAGAATTAAAAATGCTATACAAATGCGCGGAAGAAAGAGGAATTTCATCAAAAAATCTGGACGAAATCCTTTTAAACCCGATCAATTTAAAATCATTAATTCCGAAAACTATTGAAGAAAAAGTAGATTATCTGTATGATCTCACAGTAATGATATGGGCGGACGGAAGTGTTTCTCCGAACGAATATTCTGCAATGCAAAAGTATGTTCTGATGTTTGGTTTTTTGGAAGAAAACGTAACGGCAATTGTAGATTATCTCATTGAAGCCGTAAAAATCGGAAAGAATAAAAGTGAAATTTTATATGAATTAAAAAATTAACTCATCATGGATACCATCAGTATAAAAAATTTATTTAAATTAAAGTCTGTTCCCATAGAGCCTAAGGAGGAACTGTTTTCTAAAAACGAAGCCGCTCTGAACGAGGAATCTTCCGAAGAAAGCAGGAAAAGAACCTATCATGAATCCGGGTACAGAGACAGTTCGCGGACCAGCGGAAACCACTCTACTCTATCCATCTGTCTTGACGCCGTTTACTCAAAATTTCAGAATGAGGAAAAAGAAATGGTTGAAAAACAACAAAAACTGAAAGAATCTTATGTCAACGAACAAAAAAACAGAGAAACAGAAATCAAGGCATTAAGCGTATCACAAGAGACAAAAGAGGAACAGCTGAAAACAAAAAACATAGACATTGAAAATCATCAGCACACCATTGAAGCCTTAAAGTCAGAAATCCTTGATCTTCCGAGAAATCCCGAAAAATACAATGTAAAAGCAACAAGAGGTGCCTCCACAAAGTTTTGGATCGGAGCAATTCTTCTGTTTCCTATTAGTTTGTATTTGTTCACGTTTTATATTTCAACTTCCTATTCCGCTTTCTTTAAAAATTTTGATGCCAAAAGTACCGTAATCCAAAGTGTTTTGGATGCACAGGC
Organism: Chryseobacterium sp. WG23; assembly: GCF_024586575.1. Taxonomy (NCBI): domain Bacteria; kingdom Pseudomonadati; phylum Bacteroidota; class Flavobacteriia; order Flavobacteriales; family Weeksellaceae; genus Chryseobacterium; species Chryseobacterium sp. WG23. Next base: position 125,916 of record NZ_JALCZE010000003.1, on the reverse strand, counting down.
TTTCAGCAAAGCATGGAATGAAGGAGTTATTGAAGGAGCATTTGTTACATTAATTCCGTTTGTATTTTTGGGATTAGGTTTTTTGGTTCATATGTTCGGTGAAAATAAAACAACGGCCAATTACATCAAATTGGGATTATTATTCATTGTTACTTTTGTTTTCGACTCCATTTTAGCCTATGAAATTGAATCAAAATTATATGAATTAAATAAAACTTTTAATTCTCCACCTTTCGATCTTACTATAGCTTTTACCAAAATTCAGTTTTGGGGGATCATTTTCGCAGGATTCATTGTATATATTATCTGGGGAGTCGTTTTCGATTTTGTAATGAAAGAACACCGTGAAAAAGACAAGATCAAAAACGAACAGGAAATCAGACAGAAAAAAGTTGAATTCTTTCAGGAGAAGATCAGTGTTTTGAAGAAGGAAATTGAAGAAATTCTTGCCAACATCGGAAGTATAAAAGAATCTGTTATCAAAACACGGGGTAGAATTGAAGAATTACAGAATATCATTGACGGAGTCATAATTCCAACTAAAGACTACAAACTGTATGCTTCAGAGTATGTTCAAGGCTGGATAACTTTTATTGGTGAAAAAATCGCAGTATCAAGAACGGAGAAACAAATAATGATTGATGACTGTATTGCAGCTTACAATACCAATCTGGAAACTGTGGGTGCTAATTCCGACAATCAAAATTTAGTTTATTTATCATCTTTATAATCGTAAAATATGAAAAAGATATTCTATTTATTAATGATTATTTCTTTGGTTTCCTGCTGTAAAGACAAAAAAATTGGGACAAATGAAGAAAAGAAGAATTCTATTATTGTTGATTCAAACAATATCAATGTCAGTATATTAATTGATTTGTCAGATAGAATTGATCCTGAAACAAATCCGAACCCTACAATGGAATATTACCAACGCGACACGGAATATATTAAAGCTATTGAAAGGGGATTTTTAAATCATATTAAATCAAAAAAAATAATTACTTATGATGATCAGATGCAGGTTTTCTTTAACCCGGAACCTTCTGACCCGAAAATGAATGACTTCACAAAAGACTTAAAAGTTTCTTTCAACAGGGATATTCCAAGAAGTTATTTTGATTCCGTAGAGAAAAAGTATGCAGAACTACCCTTAAACATTTATCAGTCGGCTATAAAAGACAAATCATTTGTAGGTTCTGATATTTGGGAGTTTTTCAAAAACAAGATCAGCGATTACTGCATTAAAGATGATCACAGAAACATTCTGTTTATACTGACTGACGGATATATGTATCATGATGATTCTAAATTTTCGGAAAAGTCAAAAACCTCTTATTTAACACCTAACTTAATAAGGTCACAGAAGCTTACTGCTTCTGATTACAAAACTGTCATTGAGAAAAATGAGTATGGCTTTGTAAAAGCAAATGATAATCTTAAAAACTTAGAAGTAATTGTTCTCGGCATCAATCCAAAGAAAGGCAATCCATTTGAAGAAGGTGTGATTAAAGAATACTGGGAAAATTGGTTTAAAGAAATGAAAATCAAAAAATACCAGATCAAATCTGCCGACCTTCCGTCCAATCTTGAACCCATTATCTTAAAGGCTATTTCAGGAAATTAAAAACAGGCCTATATAGTTAATTATCTAAAAAAGCGAAGAATAAATTTCTCCGCTTTTATTTATTTTCTAATCATTTCCGTGTGCGGAATATCATCTTCAAGATATTTTTTGCCCGTATCCACAAACCCGAATTCAGAATAAAATCTCAGCAGGTAATCCTGAGCTGAAATTTTAATTTCAGAGGTATGAAAACGGTTTTCTATGGTTTCTACAGCATATTTTATCAGCAGTTTCCCCAGGCTCTTTCCTCTGGCCTGTTCTGTGGTTAAAACCCGTCCAAATGAAGTCTCATCATACTTGATCCCTTTATCAAAAACACGGCAGTATGCAAGAACCTGGCCTTCTTCTTCGGCCCAGATATGTACTGCTTTCTGATCATAATTATCCAGATCAGGATAAGGGCAGTTCTGCTCAATAACAAAAACATCGATGCGTGCTTTTAATACTGAATACAACTCAGGAACCGTAAACTCTTCAAAAGTTTTAATTTTCCAGATTATATTACTCATCGAAACTTACATGATTATTTATTAAAAATTCATTCGTTTTTTGGATGAAATTCAGAATCTCATCGCAGCCTGATTTCTTTTCCGCAGAAGTCACATAAAGTTCCGGTAAATCTGCCCATGTTTTATACAGCTCATTTTTATAGTTCTCTACATTCTGAATGGCTACATTAGGTTTCAGCTTATCAACCTTTGTAAAAACAATAGAAAACGGAACTCCGCTCTCTCCGCACCATTGGATGAATTCCAAATCAATCTTTTGAGGGCTGTGTCTGGAGTCTACCAATACAAAAAGATTAACAAGGTTTCTTCTGTTTAAAATATAATTGGTAATCAGCTTTTCAAAATCTTTTCGCAGAGATTTTGAAACTTTAGCATAACCATACCCCGGTAAATCCGTAAGATACCAGTTTTCATTCACAAGAAAATGATTGATAAGCTGGGTTTTTCCCGGAGTCTGTGAAGTTTTAGCCAGATCTTTATGATTCATCATGGCATTGATCAATGAGGATTTTCCTACATTAGATCTTCCGATAAAAGCATATTCCGGAATATTCGGTTCAGGGCATTCCTGCCATTTTCCACTACTCTTTACAAAATCTGCTGTCTTAATAATCATTTTGAATATATTTTAGAAAAATAAACCATTAAGAAGTTCTTAATGGTTATTTATGTATTTAAACTTTATCTTTTACCCAGCTATAGAGAATTTCGTTGAATTCATCTGGCTTTTCCATCATGGCAGCGTGCCCACACTGATCTATCCAAAATAAATCTGAATTTGGGATAAACTTGTGCATGTCTTCGGCTACTTCCGGAGGAGTTACATTATCCTGTTTTCCCCAGATCAGACAGGTAGGTGTCACTATCTTGGGAAGATCATTCAACATATTGTGTTTAATAGCACTTCTGGCCAGCATGACGGTTTTTATTCCCTTCATCCGGTCATTAACTACCCCGAATACCTCGTCTACAAGATCTTCAGTGGCAATTTTAGGATCATAAAAAACTTCTTCCGTTTTCTTTCTGATATAAGAACGGTCATTTTTTCTGGGAAAACTATCCCCGAATGTCCTTTCATACAATCCTGAACTTCCTGTCAGAACAAGATTTTTCACCAGATCCGGTCTTGCCAATGTTAAAATAAGCCCTACATGACCTCCCATTGAGTTTCCTACAATAGTTACCGGTCCCGAAATATGGCTTTCTATAAACTTGATAATATATTTTGCTATGGTGGTAAGATTCGTATTGAGTACCGGCAGATCGTAGATAGGCAATTGAGGCACGTACACCTTAAAACCCCTGTCCGAAAAAAAATCTACCATTTTATCGAAATTACTCAAACCACCCATTAACCCGTGCAACAGCACCAATGGATGTCCTTCTCCCGCCTCTACATAGGAATATTTCTTTTCTTTTTTTGTACTAAATATCATAAAACGCTTTAATGAAGCTTTGCAAAAATACAAATTAAACCTCAAAAATATTTTGATTATCCTAATTTAAGATAAAAATAATATAATATTCTCCTTTTTAACTTTTTTTTTCGAAACCTCTTTATTATGGCCTGAATAACACATTTAGCAACACATTCCAGGTCAGGCATTTATACAATCGAAATTCAATCTTTAATAAAACTTATTAACATTGAGTCAAAAAGTGGGAAAAAGTGGGAAATTTTGGAAATTATTATATAAATTTGTCCCAAATGAAAAGTTTCATTGGAACATATGAGTGTAAAATTGACGACAAAGGCCGCCTAAAAGTTCCTTCATCTTTAATCAAACAGATGGAAAACTTCGACGATAAGGCGTTTGTAGTCAAAAGATCTGTGTTCCAACCTTGTCTGGAAGTCTACCCTATGAATGCATGGGATAAACTGATGGGCAAAATTAATAAACTGAACAGATTCATAAAAAAGAATGCTGATTTCATACGAATGTTTACAGCAGGCGTAAAAACAGTAGAGTTGGATAATGCTGGAAGATTACAAATTTCAAAAGACCTGACCCATTTCGCAAATCTTCAGAAAGATATTGTGATTACCAGCGCCGGGGAGCTTTTTGAAATTTGGGATAAAGAGGCTTATGAAAAGGTAATAGCCACCAACGAAACTGATTTTGCAAGCCTTGCTGAGGATGTAATGGGCTCTTTCGATGAAGAATAGCTGTGATGGTTATTAGTATATTTTAATAAAACACAATTAAGCATGTATCATAACCCCGTTTTGTTGAAGCAGAGTGTAGATGATTTGGTGACGAATCCTGACGGAATCTATGTAGACTGCACCTTTGGAGGAGGTGGCCACTCAAGGGAAATCCTAAGCAGACTTTCTGAAAAAGGAAAACTGTTTAGTTTTGACCAGGACCTGGATGCACTTAAAAATACAATTGATGACCCAAGATTTACATTAGTTAATCAGAATTTCAGATTTCTGGAAAACTCATTATTAATGTATGGAGCTCCTCAGGTTGATGGTGTTTTGGCAGACTTAGGTGTTTCATCTCACCAATTCGATGAAGCAGACAGAGGTTTTTCTACCAGAAGTAATGCTCCTTTGGACATGAGAATGAATGTTATGCAGAATCTGGATGCCAAAAGAGTGATCAATGAATATGAAGAAGCAGAGCTTGCCGATCTTTTTTACCATTACGGAGAATTAAGAGAAGCCAGAAAACTGGCAAGAGAAATCGTTCATCACAGAAAAACAAAAACCATAGAAACCACAGAGGATCTGAAAAAGCTTTTCAGCTATATCCCTCCTCATAAGGTCAATAAATTCTATGCACAGCTTTTTCAGGCGATAAGAATTGAAGTCAACCAGGAACTGGAGGTTTTAAAAGAAATGCTGGTTCAGGCTTACAATGTTTTAAAACCGGAAGGAAGATTAGTTGTTATTTCTTACCATTCTCTGGAAGACCGTCTGGTAAAAAGATTCCTGAAAAATGGAATGTTTGAAGGAGAACCGGCAAGAGATATCTACGGAAATTATAAAAAGGCATTTGAACTGATCAAGAGTAAAGCGATTATCCCCGATGAAAAGGAGATTGAAGAAAACTCAAGAGCAAGAAGTGCAAAAATGAGAACTGGAATAAAAGTATAAAAATAGTGAATGGTTAATGGTCAGTTTTAATAAAATAAACATTCAGCCATTAACAAACAAAGTGGATTCACTGCGAAGCAAATTGACATAATAATAATTTGGCAAAAAGAACAACAAATCGCCCACAGAAGAAGCTCACCTTTATAGATATTATAAAAGGAAACTTCCTCAACCGTGATGAAATAAAAATACATTACCGGTATTTCTTATTGTTGTTTGTGCTGATGATGGCCATGATTTACAGCAATCATCTCGTCAACAAGAAAATTAAGATTGTCAATGCCTTAAAGGAAGAAACAGAAGAATATAAATCGAGAAATGCTTACGCCCAGAGTAAGCTGATCAAAGTAAAAATGGAATCGGAACTGGGGAAAGAAGTCGCAAGGGACTCATTAATGACCCTCGAAAATCATCCTCATAAATTGCTAATAAAACTGGACAGTACAGATGCAAAAGCAAAATGAATACGACAATAAACGTAAAAAAACGTTAAGATGGGGCTACCTCTTCGCAGTGGTGGCTTTGTGCGTGTTTGTAATGTTCTTGGCAAGGATCGTAATCCTCCAAAACACTAATGTTCAGGAAATTAAAGACGATTACATCAATAAAAACTACCGTGAAGCCACTTTAAAAGCGGCACGCGGAAATCTATTTGCCTCCGACGGCTCTATCCTCGCTACAACTGTAATGCGTTATGATATTTATCTTGACTTCAAAACGATGAAAGATACTATCTACAGCAACAATATCGGGGCACTCACAGATTCTTTAAGCAAAATGTTCGGAAAGTCCAGAGGAGAATTCAGACAGAAATTTGACGAACAGAAGAAAAAGAAAAACCAATATTATACCTTGGTAAAGGGGCTTGATTTTGACCAGTACGACAGGATCAGAAACTTCCCGATCTTCAAAAGAGGTAAAAATAAAGGGGGCTTTATCGTTGACAGAAACTACAAGAGAGAGCTTGCTACCTCAGAAATCGGTTCAGGAACGATTGGTATGGATAACGGAGAACTTAAATCCGGGCTTGAAGGAGCCTTCTCAAAATATTTAACAGGAACAGACGGAAAGAGGCTGGAGCAAAGAATTAATTCTTCCCAGTGGAAACCGATTGACTTCTGGAAAGTTCAGGAACCCGTAGACGGCGAAGATGTTTACACTACGTTAGATCTTAGAATTCAAGATATTGCACACTCTGCACTGGAGAAACAGTTGATTCACTTTGAGGCTAAACATGGCACCGTAATCGTCATGGAAGTGGAAACAGGAAAAGTACGTGCACTCGTTAATTTAAGAAGAACAGAATCAGGAGAGTATGAGGATTCTTACAACTATGCACTGAAAGACAATATCGAACCGGGGTCTACCTTTAAGACCATTTCTCTTCTAGCCGCAATGGATGACGGCTTTATTGATGAAAATACAACTGTAAACGTAGGAAACGGAGTCTGGACGTATGCAAAACAAAGAATTTCAGACGGGCATGGTGGAGGAACTTATGACATTAGTGATGTTTTAGCTAAATCCAGTAACGTGGGAACCTCAAAACTGATTACAAAATACTATGCTGAAAAGCCGCAGATTTTCCTTGATCATTTAAAACGTTGGAAATTATTCGACAAAATGGACATTGAACTTCCGGGAATCACAAAACCGAAAATTGTAACGCCACAAAACAAAAGATGGAATGCCGCAACATTAGCTTCTATCTCTTACGGATACTCTTCAAACATCAATCTGCTGCAGTTAACCACTTTCTATAACGGGGTTGCCAATGGTGGTAAAATGCTTAAACCTTTATTCATCGACAAAATTATGAAAGATGGAAAGGTAATGTATAATGCAAAACCCGAAGTAATGGTCAATAAAATGGCTTCAGAAAAAGCGATTAAAATGATGACCAATGCCCTAACCAAAGCTGTAGAAAAAGGGACAGGTAGAAGTATCTTCACCCCGAACCTTAAAATGGCCGGAAAAACAGGGACTGCAAGGTTTGAATACTGGCTTCCAGGACCTATGAAATACAGGGCTTCATTCGCGGGATTCTATCCCGCAGACGCACCAAAATATACATGCTATGTAATGGTAAGTGAGCCCAATACCTCCATAGGATTTTACGGAGGACCTGTAGCCGCACCGGTGTTTAAAGAAATTGCAGGAAAAACATTCCTGAAAACACCTCAAAATATTGAAAAAGAAATGCTGGTGGACAAAAAGGTGAACCTTAATAAAATGGTGGAACCTAATGTAAAAGTAGCCGTAAATAATAAACAAATGCCTAATGTAGTCGGATTAATTGGTAAAAATATAATCCCGCAACTGGAGAATTTAGGATACCGTGTAGACTATAAGGGAGTGGGAAGGATAAAAGAACAATTCCCATTAGAAGGTACAACAATCAGTAAGAACCAGAGAATTTATTTGTCTCTGCAACATTAAATAGAAACAGAGTCCCAAAGGGACGATTTAACAAAAGATAGGATGAAATCCTGTTGATAAAAAATGACAGTAACAGAATTAGTAAACAGAATCCCAGTAATAGAAATCCACGGTGATAACAACCGTGAGGTTAAGGAATTGGTGTTCGACAGCAGAAAGATTACAGAAAACGCTCTTTACATAGCTATAAGAGGAACAGTGGTGGATGGTCACTCATTCATCAGATCCGCTATTGAAAAAGGGGCCACCACAATCGTCTGCGAGGAGTTTCCTGAAGTATTGGCTGAAAATGTAACTTATATAAAAGTAAAAGACGCTTCTAAAGCTTTAGGTCACTTTGCTTCTAATTTCTATGGAAATCCTTCTCAGAAACTGAAACTGGTAGGCGTTACAGGAACCAATGGTAAAACTTCTGTTTCCACCCTTCTTTTTGATGTTTTCAAAAACCTGGGTTATGATGCTGCTTTATTGTCAACTGTTGAGATCAGAATTGGAGAAGAAATCATTCCGGCAACCCATACGACCCCGGATGTGATTACTATTAATAAAATTTTAGCCGACGCCGTTGAAAAAGGATGTGAATTTGCCTTTATGGAAGTAAGTTCCCACGGAATTGCTCAAAACAGAATTGAAGGCTTACATTTCAAAGTGGCAGGTTTTACTAATCTTAGCCATGATCATTTAGATTACCATAAAACATTCGAAGAATATTTAAAAACAAAAAAAAGATTCTTTGATCAATTAGAAGATACCGCTATTGCCATCACAAATGTAGATGACAAGAATGGCACTGTAATGCTTCAGAATACAAAGGCACAGAAGAAATCTTATGCTTTGAAAACAATGGCAGACTATCACGGGAAAATCTTAGAAGTAGATTTCAACGGAATGCTGCTGAATTTTAACGGAAAAGAATTCTGGACAACGCTGACTGGGAAATTCAATGTCTACAATCTGCTGCTTGTTTTCGGAATTGCACAAGAGCTTGGTTTTGAACAGGATGAGATCCTTCAGGCGATCAGTACATTAAAAAGAGTTTCCGGAAGATTTGAAACCTTCAAATCAGATGGTGGAATCTTCTTTATCGTAGATTATGCTCACACTCCGGACGCATTGGAAAATATCCTGGACAGCATTAACGATATCAGAACAAAAAATGAAAGATTAATCACTGTTTTTGGCTGTGGTGGTGACAGAGATCACTCCAAAAGACCTGAAATGGGAAATATCGCGACTAAAAAATCAACATTGGCTATCATCACCTCAGACAATCCGAGGACTGAAGAGCCAGGACAGATTATAAAAGAAATTGAAGCAGGTGTTGAATCTCAAAACTTCAGCAAATACACTTCAATTCCCGACAGAAGGGAAGCTATAAAAATGGCTATAAAGTTTGCAGAACCTAAAGATATTATTTTAGTTGCCGGAAAAGGCCACGAAAATTATCAGGAGATTAATGGTGTAAAACATCATTTTGATGACAAAGAAGTAATTAATGAGCTTTGGAAATTAATGAGTAAATAAATTGAAAGATTGAATTTATTTAAAGATTTAAAAATTTGATAATGACAAAGAATTTTGAAAATTTCCCTGTATATATCAAAAGTTTAGATCTTATTGAAAAAGTCTATATATTCCTTCAAAATCAAAGTTTTGAAAAAGAATTTGAATTTAACAACCAGATAAAAAGAGCGAGTTTTTCTATTAGTAATAATATTGCGGAAGGCTCTGAATATAATAACAACAGACAATTTATTAGATATTTAAAAATTGCAAAAGGCAGCTGTGCTGAAGTTAAAAGCATGCTGATTGTAAGTAAAAGATTAAAATTAGGTGACGAAAGAAAAGCTGAAGAAATTATTGCCCTTTCAAGAGAAGTTTCTTCAAACATATCAAAATTCATTAAATATTTAAGTGAAAATATTGAGAAGCCCAATCTTTAAATCTTTAAATAAATTAAATTTTTAAATAATAAAAAACAGAAACATGCTATACTATCTATACGAATATTTAACCAACCATGGAATCCATGTTCCGGGATTAGGAATGTTGAAATACATCTCCTTCCGTGCCGGAATGGCTGTACTTTTGTCTTTGATTATTGCTCTTGTTTATGGAAAAAGAGTCATCAACTACCTGAGAACAAAACAAATGGGAGAACTGGTACGTGACCTTGGGTTAGATGGCCAGAAACAAAAAGAAGGTACTCCTACCATGGGAGGTCTTATCATCATTCTGGCAACCATTATTCCCGTATTACTGTTTACAAGAATTACCAATGTTTATATTGTCCTGTTATTGGTTTCAATGTTCTGGATGGGAGCCATTGGTTTCCTCGATGATTATTTAAAGAAAATCAAGAAAAATAAAGACGGGCTGAGCGGTAAGTTCAAAATTGTAGGCCAGGTTGGATTAGGATTAATTGTGGGGGTTACCATGTATTTCCACCCTGATATCACCGTTAAAAGAAAATACGCTGATGCAAAAGTAGTCAACAGAAACAATGTAGAGCAAAACTTTATGCCTACTGAAAAAATTACTGTTTCCACCGTACCTTTTGCAAAAAACAACGAGTTCGATTACAGCGGAATTTTGTTTTGGATGAATGATAAAGATGCCCACGAATGGGCATGGGTTGTCTTTATCCCTATCGTCATCTTCATTGTAACCGCCGTTTCAAACGGAGCCAACATCACTGACGGAATAGATGGTCTCGCAGCAGGAACAAGTGTGGTCATACTCCTCACGCTGGCCCTTTTCGCCTACCTTTCCGGGAACATCATCTTTGCAGATTATCTCAATATCATGTTCCTCCCGAATATGGGTGAAACCACCATTTTTGCCGTTGCGATGGTAGGAGCGGTTATTGGATTTTTCTGGTACAATACTTACCCCGCACAGGTCTTTATGGGAGATACCGGAAGCTTAATGCTGGGCGGAGTTATTGCCGTTTTAGCTATTATTTTAAGAAAAGAATTATTGATTCCCGTATTATGTGGAATCTTCTTAATTGAAAACCTGTCTGTTATGCTTCAGGTAGTTGTTTTCAAATACAGAAAGAAAAAATATGGGCTGGAATATGCCCAAAACAATAGACTATTCAAAATGTCACCATTACACCACCATTATCAGAAAGATGGCTTCCACGAAAGCAAAATCGTGAACAGAATGATCATCATCGGTGTAATACTGGCTATTGTATGTCTGATCACCTTAAAAATGAGATAAATATTGTCAAGCGTAGAAAGTATTAATCTTAAAAAACCAGATTACATTAATACATTTTTACATTGTGCATTTTACAAAAAAAGAATATGAAAATAGTTGTTTTAGGAGGAGGAGAAAGCGGATGTGGAGCTGCATATTTGGCTAAAAAGAAAGGTTTGGAAGTGTTTCTTTCAGACAAAGGAGTCATTAAAGATAATTACAAGCAGTTTCTTACCGAAAATGAAATTGAATTTGAAGAAGGATCGCACGACGAAGAAAGAATTCTCAATGCAGACTGGATCGTAAAAAGCCCGGGAATTCCTAAAAAGGCTGAGATTATCTATAAAATTCATGAGAAAGGAATAAGACTTTCTTCTGAAATTGAATTTGCTTCTGAATTTACAGACGCAAAGATCATTGCTATTACCGGAAGCAACGGAAAAACAACTACTACCTCTCTGATCTACTATATCCTGAAAAATGACGGATTAAATGTAGGATTGGGAGGAAATATCGGATACAGTTTCGCCAAACAGGTGGCCGATGAAAATTATGAATATTATGTTCTGGAAGTAAGCTCTTTCCAGTTGGATGATATCCAGAACTTCAGACCTTATATTTCTTTATTGCTGAATTTATCCCAGGACCACCTGGATCAGTATAACTACAATTATGAAGAATATGCATTGGCAAAATTCAGAATTGCTGAAAATCAGGAAAATGACAACTTCTTCATCTATAATAAAGATGATGAAATGAGCAAAAACCTTCTTGAAAAGCTTGAAATAAAAGCCAAGATGATTCCTTTCTCAACAAAAGAAAAATTAACGGAAGGGGGTTTCATCAACGATGACAGCATTGTAGTAAAAGTAAAAGATGATTTCTCAATGAAAATTGAAGAATTATCTCTGATGGGAAACCATAACGTTGCCAACAGCTTAGCAGCATCAATTGCCGGTAAGATATTGAAAATCAACAATGAAAGCATAAGAAACTCATTAATGACTTTCCAGGCGGTAGAGCACAGACTGGAGTTTGTTTCTGAAATTGATGGCGTTAAATACATCAATGACAGTAAGGCAACCAACGTCAATGCCACATACTACGCTTTGGAAAGTATGAAAACCCCAACCGTATGGATTGTGGGCGGATTGGATAAAGGAAATGACTATACCGAAATTGAGGATTTAGTTAAGAAAAAAGTAAAAGCAATTGTTTGCTTAGGAATCGACAATAAGAAGATTATAGATTTCTTTAAAGATAAAAAAGAATTTATTTATGATACTTCAAGCATGGAAAAAGCAGTGGAAATATCAAAATCACTGGCCAAAAAAGGCGATACCGTCCTTCTGTCTCCATGCTGCGCAAGCTTTGATTTGTTCAAAAGCTATGAAGACAGAGGAAACCAGTTTAAAGAGCAGGTATTAAAATAAAATGTAGGCAGTACAAAATACATGGTACTTTATACATCAAGACAATATTATGGACGAACAGAACACAGAAAGCAGATTTGAATTTCTAAAGGGCGATAAAGTACTTTGGATGGTCATTCTTGTGATCTCCATTTTCTCTATTTTCCCCGTATACTCTGCTAGTTCAAATCTGGAATACATCGTTAATAACGGGACCACTACAGGCCACGTTATCAAACATATGTTCTTTGTAGTCTTAGGATTAGGAATCATGAGACTGGCAGGAACCGTAAAATATGAATACATCGGAAAGCTCAGCAGTATTTTACTCGGCCTGATGGTTGTTTTATTGGTTGTCACCATGTTTACCGGTCAGACCATTGATGGAGCCAGTGCCTCAAGATGGCTGAAAATTCCCGGAACACCTATCTCATTCCAGCCGTCATCATTTGCCTTTTTAATGCTGATTATCTATTTGTGCCGGTATTTAACAAAAAAGATAACAAGAGAAAGACTGCCCATAGAAAATATCATGTATATTTTCGGACCTATTCTTCTTGTTTTTGTACTCGTTGCGAAAGATAACGGATCTACAGCATTAATGATCTTAATGGTTTCTGTAGTTGTTCTGGTCATCGGACAGCTTCACTGGAAGTATATTGCAGGCTTTATTTCAGCTTCATTTGTGGCTATAGTATTATTTCTGCTGATTGCCTTAAATACCAATATGATTGGAGGAAACCGTGTTCATACATGGATGAGCCGTGTAGAGACCTTTACATCAAGCAAGGCAAAATCAACAGATACCGATGATGAAAGTGTAAAAGCCAAAAATTATCAGGTAATGCAGGCAAAGGCAGCCATCGTACACGGTGGAATTACCGGAATGGGACCTGGAAAAAGTGCATTAAAACAAATGCTACCACAGTCTGCCTCCGACTTTATCTTTGCCGTTATTGTAGAAGAATATGGTGTCATTGGGGCCGCTTTCCTGATCAGCCTTTATCTCATCATGATGATAAGGATTGTAATGATAGCCAGCAAGATGCCGGCATTCTTCGGATCATTGCTGGTCCTCAGTCTCGGAGTAATGATTTTTATACAGCTCGCCGTAAATATTGCCGTAGCTGTGAATCTGATCCCCGTAACAGGACAGCCTCTGCCACTAATAAGCTACGGAGGAACCTCCATGCTCGTTACCTACCTGCAGCTAGGAATTATTCTGAATATAAGCTCTAGAATACAGATTTATGATGAGGAAGGAATGGGCAAAAAACAAAGCATAGCAGAAATAAACGATATTGCGTAATGTCATTGCGAGGAGCGAAAGCGACGAAGCAATCTCAAAATTTATATAAATGAACAAAAAATTAAAAATAGTATTATCAGGCGGAGGAACAGGAGGACATATCTTCCCGGCTATCGCTATTGCTGATGAAATCAGAAAAAGATTTCCTGATGCAGAATTTTTGTTCATTGGAGCCAACGGAAAAATGGAAATGGAAAAAGTTCCGCAGGCTGGCTATACAATAGAAGGAATTGATATCGCCGGAATCGACAGAGGGAATCTATTATCCAATTTGGGACTACCTTTCAAAATTCTGAAAAGCTTATCCCGCTCCAAAAAAATAATCAAAGCCTTTGCTCCTGATTTTGCAGTGGGAACCGGAGGATTTGCCAGCGGCCCTGCCCTTTATGAAGCAAGTAAAATGGGAATTCCCATCTTCATACAGGAACAGAATGCCCATGCAGGAGTAACCAATAAAATTTTAAGTAAGAAAGCCAAAGCCGTTTTTACAGCCTATCCAAAAGTAGAAGGTTTTCCGGCAGAAAAAATAAAATTCCTGGGCAATCCGATCCGCTCGGCTATTATTTCAGGAATGCAGGAAACAGCTCAGGCAAAAGAAAAAATGGGATTGAATAAAGACAAACTTACCATTCTATCTGTGGGAGGTTCTTTAGGATCTAGAACATTAAATAATGCCTGGAAATCTCATTTAAATGAAATTGTAAACAAAGATTATCAGCTGATCTGGCAAACAGGTAAGCTTGATTATAAAGATATTATAGATGAAACAAAGAATGTGGACACCAGAAATATTCAGATCCTTGAATTTATCAAAGATATGGAGCTGGCCTATTCTGCAGCAGACATTATTGTTTCCAGGGCCGGAGCAATCGCCATATCAGAACTGGCAGTAGCACAAAAACCGGTGCTGTTGGTTCCTTTCCCTTTTGCAGCGGAAGACCATCAAACAAAAAATGCCATGAACCTGGTTGAAAAAAATGCCGCCAGAATGGTAAAAGACTCGGAAATGCAGGAAAAATTCTGGAATGTTTTATCAGAGATCTGCGAAAATGAAAGTGTAAGAAAAGAAATGTCTGACAACATGAAATATTTTGCAAAGCCTAATGCTGCAAAAGAGATTGTAGACGAAATATTTAATAAACTGTAAAAAGTAAAAGGTACAATGTAAAAACTGAGAAAAATACATTATACTTTGTACATACTACATTAAGACAAAAAATGAAGAAATTAGAAACATATCAGAATTTTTACTTCGTTGGGATCGGAGGTATCGGAATGAGTGCTCTCGCACGCTATTTCCATGCATCCGGTAAAAAGGTACTGGGATATGATAAAACCAATACCAAACTTACTCAGAATCTGATGAATGAAGGTATTGATATTGTTTTTGAAGACCTTACTGATGAACGAATAAACTCCCTTAAAAAAGAAGATACACTGGTTATCTATACTCCGGCTATTAAAATACTTGGGATTTTGGATTATTTTAACCAAAATCAGTTTGAAGTATTGAAACGGGCTAAAGTTTTGGGACTGATTACAGAAAATACAGATTGTATCGCCGTAGCAGGAACACATGGAAAGACCACAACATCTACCCTTGTGGCACATTTGTGCAAAGAAGCAGATCTGCCTTTCTCATGCTTTTTAGGAGGGATTTCTGAAAATTTTAAATCCAACTTCCTGTACAATGGCTCTACCTATTCTGTAGTAGAAGCTGATGAATATGACCGAAGCTTCCTGAACCTGTCTCCGGACTGGGCCGTAGTAACCTCTACAGATGCAGACCATCTGGATATTTATGGTGATAAAAGCCATATTGAAGAAGGCTTCAGACAGTTTGCAGCATTGGTTCCCGAAGATAAAAAACTCTTTGTAAGAAAAGGGATAGAAATCGGCAGAGGACATCAGACTTATGCTGTGAATGAACCGGCTGATTATTATTCAGACAACCTGCGTATGGATCATGATAAGATCTATTTTGATTTTCATACCCCAACAGAAACAGTAAAAGATTTCGTCTGGGAAATCCCGGGAATACATAATGTGGAAAATGCTACTGTAGCATTGGCTATTCTTCACAATTTGGGCGCAGATTTTGATACGCTGAAAAAGGCAATTGCCAATTTTAAAGGAATTAAGAGAAGATATACCAAACATTTTTATCAAAACGGCAAAATATATATTGATGATTATGCCCACCATCCTACAGAAACAAATGCTGTAATAAGCTCTATCAGAACATTTTACCCTGATAAAAAGCTATTGGTTGTCTTCCAGCCGCACCTGTTCAGCAGAACAAGAGATTTTGCAGACGGATTTGCGGAAAGCCTGAGCCAGGCAGATGAATTGATTTTGCTGGATATTTATCCCGCAAGAGAACTTCAGGAAAACTTTGAAGGTGTCACGTCAAACTGGCTGCTGGAAAAAGTACATTTAGAAAAGAAAGAAGTATCGGCTTTATCCGCTGCTTTTGAAAAAATAAAAGAAAAGGATTTTGATATCCTTCTTACAGTAGGCGCAGGAAATATTGATACCCTGTATGATCCTATCTGTGAGTGGTTAACCAAAATTTGAGCGTAACGCAATGCACGCGGAGAAAATAAAAGTTCGTTCGCAAAGGCGTTTCACTCAGCAAAAAAAACACAAAATGTATGATAGAAAATGAAATTTCAGGAATTGTTTTCGATGCTGGAATAAAAATACATCGTACGCTTGGAATTGGCCTTTATGAAAAAGTATATGAAGAATGTTTAATCTATGAGTTGAAAAGTAGAGGATTAAATGTAGAAAGTCAGAAAAGTATTGACATAGAATATGAAGAATTAAAAATTCCTAAAGCATTCAGAGTAGATTTATTAATTGAAAACAAAGTAATAATTGAAATAAAAGCAATACCGGAAATCAATGATTATCATTTTTTCCAGCTTTTAAATTATTTGAGAATAACAAACATAAAGCTGGGAATGATCTTAAATTTTCATTCTATGTTATTTAAAAATGGAGTAAAACGAGTTGTAAATAAATTATGAATAAGCCGTCGCTGAGTGAAACGCCTTTGCGAACAAAAAAATAAAATCCTTTGCGCCTATAGCGTTTAAAGAAAAAATATGAAAAATAAGTACAGAATATTAAAAATTGTTGTCACCGTAATCATCCTTGGGTTGTTACTGAGTTTCTCATTGAAGAGATTCGGAAATCAGCAGATTACCGACAGTAAAATTTCTGTAAAAATGAGTGAAAAAACTCCGGTTTACTTTGTTGACGAAAAAGATATCCGGGAGATTGTAAAAAAAGAAAACCCATCGGGAAAGGTAGGTGAACTTAATATTCCTTCACTGGAAAAAAAAATCAATGCTCTGCCAGCCGTAGACAGCGCCAATGTTTATTTAAACTTAAATGGGAAGCTTAATCTGGATATTAAGCAGAGAGTTCCTGTCTTCAGGCTAAATAAAGATGGAAAAGACTTTTATGTAGATGAAAAAGGAATCGAGTTTCCTATTTCAAGAACCTATTCTCATCCCTGCATGCTGGTAACAGGTAATATTCAGCCCGATGAATATGAAAAACTGGCAGAGCTGGTGGAAAAAATTGATAAAGATGATTTCAGTAAGAAGTATTTTATTGGAATTTCAAAATATAAGGACAGCTATAATCTCCTGACAAGTGAGGGGAATTATAGAGTGGAAATTGGTGATTTAGATAATATAGATTTTAAAGTAAAAGGATTTAAAACTTTTGTGGAAAAATACCTGGTATATCAGGACCCTCAAAAATACAGCATGGTTTCTGTAAAATACCAGAACCAGATTGTAACCACTTTAAATCCTTATTTCAAAGAAAACGACAGTCTTCTGAAAGCTGGAAAGCTGGAACTGGCAAAAGCACCATCGCTAACGGCTATCGCTAAAAAAACGGACGCTAAACCCAAAATAGCTGAACTAAAAAAAACGAACTCAACAAAACCAAAGGAAAGCACAAAACCTAAAACACAGGCAAAGAAAAAAACAGAGAAAAAAACACAGGCTCCGGTACCGTCCAAGCCTAAGCCCAAATCAAAGGTGAAAATAGAATAAAAAGTCCCAAAGGACGATTTAACACAAAATAGGAGATATCCTATAATGGAAAAAGTAGAAAAAATCAAATCGATATAAAAATGGAAAATCAAGAGTATTCAGTAGGTCTGGACATCGGAACAACAAAGATTGTTGCGATTGTCGGAAGACGGAATGCACATGGGAAAATAGAAGTTCTCGGTGTAGGAAAAGCTAAAAGTCTTGGTGTTCATAAAGGAATTGTGAACAACATTTCACAAACCATTAATTCAATCAAGGCTGCAGTATCCGAAGCACAATCCAGTGCAGGAGTTCCTATCCGTAAAGTAACGGTAGGTATTGCAGGAAAACACATACGTTCTCTGCAGCACTCCGATTATATTATGCGTGAACATCCGGATAAATTTATTACAGATGATGACATTGAAGCATTAAAAGATCAGGTCAAGAAGCTGGTAATGCTTCCTGGAGAAGAAATAATCCATGTACTTCCTCAAGAATATAAAGTGGATTCCGAAGGTGAAATTCAGGAACCTGTCGGTATGCACGGAAAACGTTTAGAAGCGAACTTCCATGTTGTAGTAGGTCAGATGGGAAGCATCCGAAATATTGCAAGATGCGTCCGTGAAGCCGGGCTGGAAATGGAAGCCCTTACTTTGGAGCCACTAGCATCGTCAGAAGCTGTTCTTACCAAAGAAGAAAAAGAAGCTGGTGTAGCCATTGTTGACATTGGTGGTGGTACTACCGATATTGCTATTTTTAAAGATAATATCATTCGCCATACATGTGTTATTCCTTACGGAGGCGGAATTATTACAGAAGATATCAAAGAAGGCTGTTCAATTATTGAAAAACATGCAGAACAACTGAAAGTAAAATTCGGTTCGGCTGTTCCCGAATTGGAAAAAGACAGTACTTTTGTAACCATTCCCGGGCTTCACGGAAGACCGGATAAAGAAATTTCTTTAAAAACTTTGGCACAGATTATCAATGCAAGAGTGGAAGAAGTCCTGGAAATGGTAAACACAGAGCTGAAGGCTTATGGTGCTTTTGAACAAAAGAAAAAGCTAATTGCCGGAATTGTTCTTACAGGTGGTGGTTCCAATTTGAAACACCTTCGTCAGCTTGCCAATTATACCACAGGTTTCGACAGCAGAATCGGTTTTGCCAATGAATATATTGCGAACGATAAAAATCAGTATCTGAAAGGCCCTGAATTTGCTACTTCTATCGGGTTATTGATGGAAAGTTTAAAAATCAGGGATAAAAAACAGACCGCTGACGAAATGGAAGAAGTTGCCCATGAACAGCCTCAGGCTGAAAAAGCAGCTCCCCTGGCAGAAACTGTTCAACAGGTTCAGCCTCAGGCAGCAAGCATTCAGGAGCAGGCTGTAGCCAACGAACAGCGGGAAAACAGAAGGGCAAAACTGACTTTTGGACAGTCGCTTATGGAAAAAGTAAAAAAATTCTTTGAAGAAGTAGAATAAGTTATAAATGATAGATGATAATGATAAATGATTTATCAACCATCACTCATCATTCATCAATTGTAAAAAAAATAGTTATGGAAAATATAGGTACACAAGGATTTTCATTTGATTTACCAAAAGGAAATTCATCGATCATAAAAGTAATCGGTGTAGGAGGCGGAGGAAACAACGCCCTGAAACACATGTACGAAAAAGGAATTCACGGGGTAGATTTCGTGGTCTGTAATACGGATGCTCAAACTCTAGATAATAACCCTGTTGCTAATAAAGTTCAGCTAGGAACTACCATTACAGAAGGTCTCGGAGCCGGTGCTGACCCTGAGGTTGGAGAAAAGTCTGCAATAGAAAGTATTGAAGACATCAAAGCAGCTATGGGACAGAACACTAAAATGGTGTTTATTACTGCCGGAATGGGCGGTGGTACAGGTACTGGAGCAGCTCCTGTCATTGCTAAAGTAGCAAAAGATATGGGGATTCTTACGGTAGGTATCGTTACGGTTCCTTTTAGTTTTGAAGGAAAAAGAAGGCTGGACCAGGCTGAAAACGGTCTTGACAAATTAAAAAATAACGTTGACTCATTAATTGTGATCAACAATGATAAACTAAGACAGCAGTTCGGAAACCTTGGATTCAAACAGGGGTTCTCAAAAGCTGATGAAGTGTTAGCCAATGCCGCAAAAGGAATGGCAGAAGTTATTACCGGTTATTTTGATGTAAACATTGACTTTAGAGATGCTAAATCAGTGCTTCAAAACTCCGGTACGGCTCTTATGTCTACGGGTACAGCTTCAGGTGAAAACAAAGCTGAAGAAGCGGTAAGAAAAGCCCTTGATTCTCCGTTATTAAATGACAATAAGATTACCGGTGCCAAAAATGTATTATTGCTGATCAGAAGTGGTGCAGAAGAAGTTACCATGGATGAAATCGGAATCATTATGGACCATATCCAGAAAGAAGCTGGAAACACAGCTGATATCATCTTTGGGGTGGGTGCTGATGAAGAATTAGGCGATGCTGTAAGTGTTCTTGTGATTGCTACAGGGTTTTCTAATGACAACAAGAAATTTGCAGGTCCTACAGAAAAGATCAGAATCAGTCTTAATGACAATTATGAATCTCAAAAATCTTCTCCTTTTAAAACAAGAGAAGAAAGAGAATCTGCTCCAGAAGCGTCTCATGATTTCAGCAGAAAAAATCTTTTTAGATTAGATGATGAAGACCACGATACTCCACAGTTCGGGGCTACATCTATTGAAAAAAAAATGATTATTGAAGAGGAGGAGATTAAAACAGAGATAAAATTTACTGACAGACAGCAAGAAACGCTGAACACTCCTGAGCAAAACTGGAGAAATGAAGAGGAAAATGATCAGGATGGCTTCAGCTTATTTTCAATTGATGACGAGAATGAAGATCCAAACGATTTGGAAATCCAGTCTTTCTCTTTTGATTTTGAAAATAAAAAAGAGGAGCCTCAGTCTGGAAGTACGTTTAACAATTCTTTTTCAGAGGAAAAACCTGTTGAGTTCAATTTCTTTGTCAATGAATCCAACAGAACGGAGCCAAAGACAGATTTTGGACAGCCTAAAGCGGAATTTAACGCACCTGCCAGTGCTGTAGCTGAACCTGCACAGAAAATTGAAACGTTCTTCCAGAAAGAAGAAACCAAAGCAGAAACAAAGCCTGCATTTGAAAGTAAGGCAGAAATTGAAACTCCAAAATCTGAAGAATCAGAATTCACTTTCGTGAATAAAGCGGTGGATCAGGAAAGAGTTTTTGAAAGAAGAAATAAATTAAAAGAATTCAATTCCCGTTATCAAAGTTTTGACAGCACCAGTGAATTTGAATCTATTCCAGCTTTCAAAAGAAAAAATATTTCTATTGACGGAACCAATGCATCAGACCAGAATATCAACACATACCTGTCTGATAACAATGGCTCTATGCAGATTAAAGAAAACAGGTTTTTAAATAAAGACGTAGACTAAATAATATAACAATATAGAAGTGTACCAATGTAACAATCTTTACCGCTATCAATTATTGGTAAACTGTTACATTGATACATTGTTAAATTTGAAACCATGAGTTTAGAAAATATAATTAGCGAAGCTATAAAAACAGCTATGAGAGAGAAAGACAGAGTCGCT
Organism: Chryseobacterium sp. WG23; assembly: GCF_024586575.1. Lineage (NCBI taxonomy): Bacteria > Pseudomonadati > Bacteroidota > Flavobacteriia > Flavobacteriales > Weeksellaceae > Chryseobacterium > Chryseobacterium sp. WG23. The sequence continues at coordinate 104,615 of NZ_JALCZE010000003.1, read as the reverse complement.
TTGGATTCTCTCCGTGCTGTAAAATCTCAAATTCTTCTTCTGAAAACTGAAGCCAGAGGTGCTGAAGTTTCTGCAGAACAGGAAATTGCGATTCTTCAGAGAATGATCAAACAGCGTAAAGATTCTTTTGAACAGTTTACTGCTCAGAACAGACAGGATCTGGCAGAAGTAGAGGAAGCACAGATGAAGGTCATTGAGAAATTTTTACCTAAACAACTTTCTCCTGAAGAACTAGAAGCAGAAATTAAAACTATTATTTCTGAAACCGGAGCCGAGTCTATTAAGGATTTAGGGAAGGTAATGGGAACTGCTTCAAAAGCATTAGCCGGAAAATCTGACGGAAAAAGTATTTCCGAGATGGTTAAAAAGCTTCTTTCATAACGGGATTCGGTTTCGGGTTATCCCGATCTCGCAAACGTATTCTCACAACTAAAGGATATTCAACCTTTGCATATCGATTTGATTAAAGAATCCCGGGACTTTACAGTCCCGGGATTCATTTTTGGATATTTAAGTTTATTATTCAGTTCAAATTAAACTGAAAAAAAGAATATTTAACTGCGGTTTATGCCGAGTTAAATAATTTGTTAGCCTGAGGGAAAGCTGCAATTGTTTTTTTCATGGTCGTTTGTTTTTTCAGAATCATTTCAAATTTAATAAATATATTTTATTATTCCTATTTTAAATTCAATTATTTTTAAATATTGTTGAAATATTAATATTACATTAATTTTATATGACTAATCCAGCGATAGTTATTATATATTGATCAAACGTAAAGAATTGTTTAACTTTGTATCGATAAAAAACAAAATATATGTATCCAACAGATTTAGTAATGCCTATGAAGGCTGAACTTACAGATAAAGGTTTCCAGGATTTAACTTCTCCTTCTCAGGTAGAAGAAGCTTTAAAGCAATCGGGAACTACACTATTAGTAATCAATTCAGTGTGCGGATGTGCTGCAGGAGCAGCAAGACCTGGCGTGGTATACTCTTTAACAGGAGATAAAAAGCCTGACCACTTAACAACTGTTTTTGCGGGATTTGATACTGAAGCTGTAGCAGAAGCAAGAAAACACCTTGCTCCATTCCCACCAAGCTCTCCTTGTGTTGCTCTTTTCAAAGACGGAGAATTAGTTCATATGCTGGAAAGACACCACATCGAAGGGAACCCTGCAGGGGCTATTGCCGCTAACCTTCAGGCTGCTTATGATGAGTATTGCTAAGAAACAAATAAGCTAAAAAGCAAACCGTTACAAAATATGTGACGGTTTTTTTATTTAACATCATAAAAAATTTTCTGAAAAATCAAATATTATTATATTTGTTGGAATGGCAACCAAGGCACTTTTTAATACTGTAGTCAACTGGTTTATCCGTCAAAGGATAGATCAGATACAAAATTTCATGGATCATCCCATTGAAACACAGAAGGGCATATTATTTTCCCAACTGTTTCATGCAGAAGATACGGAATACGGTAAACTACATGGATTCAATTCTATTTCGAGTTATCAGGACTTTAAGAATAAAGTTCCGATCGTCACCTATGAAGATTTTGAACCTTATATTGAAAAAGCAAGGCAGGGGCATAAAGATGTAAGCTGGCCAGGCCTCATTAAACATTTTGCCAAGTCTTCGGGAACCACCAATGCAAAAAGTAAATTTATTCCTATTTCAGCAGAAAGTCTTGAGTACTGCCATATGAAAGCAGGAAAAGATATGGTTTCTATTTACGCAAACAACCATCCTGAAAACCAGCTTTTCACCAATAAAAACCTTCGTTTGGGGGGAAGCTCAGAGCTCTATGCTGATTTTAACACCAAGTTTGGTGATCTGTCTGCCATTCTTATTGACAATCTTCCTTTTTGGGTTGAAATTACAACCACCCCAAGTAAGAAAGTTTCTCTGATGTCTGAATGGGAAAGTAAATTAAAAGCCATTACCTCAGAAGTGAAAAATGAAGATGTAGGCAGCATTCTTGGAGTACCGAGCTGGATGATGGTTCTTCTGCAGAGAGTATTGAAGGAAACAGAGGTCGGCAGTATCTCGGAGCTATGGCCTAATTTGGAGGTGTTTTTTCACGGCGGAATCAGTTTCAAGCCCTATCGGGAGCAGTACCGCAATATCATCGGAAAAAACATCAATTACTACGAAATATACAATGCTTCTGAAGGCTTCTTCGGTATCCAGGACAGATCAGACAGTGATGAAATGCTTCTTATGCTTGATTATGGCATCTTTTATGAGTTTATTCCAATGGACCAGTTTCATTTTTCCAATCCGAAAGTGGTGAACCTCGAAGATGTTGAAATTGGTAAAAACTATGCCATGGTGATTACAACCAATGGTGGATTATGGAGATATTTGATTGGCGATACGGTAGTCTTCACGTCTGTTAATCCTTTCAGAATAAAAATAACGGGACGAACGAAACATTATATCAATGCGTTTGGCGAAGAACTGATGATTACGAATGTAGAATCTGCACTTTCTAGAGCTTGTGAAGCTACGGGTGCTCAGGTTACCGATTTTACAGGCGCCCCTGTTTTCATGAAAGAAAATGAAAGCGGCGCTCATGAATGGATCTTTGAGTTCAGCCATTATCCCGATAACTTAGACCTGTTTGTTGATGCTTTTGATCAGCATCTGAAGACCATCAATTCGGATTATGAAGCTAAAAGATACAACAATATAACCCTGAAAAGACCGGTAGTTCACATTGCCAAGCACAACTTATTTTATCACTGGCTGGAATCTAAAGGAAAGCTTGGAGGGCAGAATAAAGTACCAAGACTGAGCAATGACAGAGAATATATAGATCCGTTATTGGAACTTAATAAGTAGATTTTTTTTCAGGAGAAGATACAGCATAAAAAAACCGCAGTAAACTGCGGTTTTTGTTATTTACTTAAATCTTCTTTTACTTTTTTGGCAGCGTCTTCAACTTTTGAGGCTCCTTGTCTTGCAGCATCTTTTGCATCTTTTCCTGCTTCCTGCACCCCGCTTTTTATATCCTTTCCTACCTTATTAAGGTCCTGTTTGGTCTTGTCAGCTGTTGCATCAATCTTATCTTTCGCTTTCTGAGCTGCGTTATCAATCTTATTTCCAGCTTCATCCACCTTTGTTTTAATGTCTTCTTTTGTCTTATTGACTTTTGAGCTGTCAACAATATCAGAAGGGGTTTCTGTGGTGGTAGTTGTAGTGGTGGTAACTGATCCGTCAGGATTTTCTACCTGTTCAGTTTTCTTTGTCGATTTTGTGCATGCTATTGTGAATACTGAGATCACTAATGCTGCTAAGATACTTTTTTTCATATTGTATACTTTAAATAAATGATGTTTATTATTCGGTTTTGGTTTTGGTATCGGATGCAGATGATGTTTCTGAAACTTTCTGTTTCTTTTCAGCATCTGTTTTTTTCTTCTCTTCTTCCAGCATCTTTTTGGCTTCCTTATCCAGCTCTTCTTTAAGTTTCTTTTCTTCTTCCTGAAGCTTTCTAACCTGTTTTACGGAGTCCAGATACTGTGGAGAAGACATTTTTATCTTTCTGGCAATATCTACAGAAACGGCACCCGTAGAAAATGAATCTATTGCCGTTGTATCATACTGTATTTTAACTTCCTGTTCATTACTAAAGCCCGCAGATTCTTTTTTGGAACATGCGATGAACAGAATAATAAAAACAAAAGCAGCAAACCCTAAATTTTTCATGGAACTAATTTAGCAGAAATTCTGCAATTACAGGATAATGATCCGATAATTTCACAGATTGATCTACTTTATAGCTTAGAGGAATAATTGATTTTGAAGTAAAGATATAATCTATTCGCAAAGGTACCTTATAGTCATGAAAACTACTTGCACTTCCTTTTCCCGCAACCAAAAAGGCATCCTGAAGATCTTTCCCTAAATTATAATATTCATAAGAATTGGGAACAGAGTTAAAATCTCCTGCTAAAATAACAGGATAGGGAGATAAATCTATTATCTTTCTTATTTTCTTAACCTGATCTTCATGGGCTTGAAAAGTAGGAATCATGTGGGATAGAAGAGCGGATATATTTCCGGCACCAAAAGCATCAAGCTTCGTAAACATTGATTTATGAAGTCGGAAGGGTTCCAGGTATACATTGACAATCCGTACAATTTTTCCATTGATATCTATATCTGCATAGAAAGAATTGCCTCTTGCTTTCTCTTCAATAATTTCAGCCTGACGTACTATTTTATGTTTCGTTTTAAGGATAACCGAAGGATATTTTACAAGATCCTGTCTTAATTCACGGTTGGTATCTTTCTCCTGAACCAGGATAATATCTGCATTTTGCTCTTTAATATAATTTTTCACCTTATCCCATCCATAATCTCCATATTTTACATTAAAGGTTAAAACCTTGATATCTCTTATGGTCTTTACATTCTCTACTTTTGGAGAAAAATTAACCCATCTTCTTATTGGGTTATAGAATAGAAAAATTCCTAAAGCAAAAGCTATTGCCACTTTTTGCTTCTTAAAAATCCATACCACTGTAAGAATAATATACGCGAACATCAGATATGGAAAACCCAGAGAAAGAAGATTAAGGTTCCCAAAAATATTTGGAGGAACCCATGCATTTCCCAACGTGCATAGCAATAAAACAGCAATAACAATATGTATAAATAGCAGTATCTGGTTCGGCTTCATGAAAAAATGGTCTTGGTACGTATTTTTTTAAGCAAAAACCCTACCAAGCACCCATATTTAACTTTTTTTATGATTATTTACTACCTGAAGAAAACTCAGAAATGACAGGATAATGGTCTGAAAAACTGACAGAACGGTCCACTGCATAGGAAACAGCCTTCACAGACGGAGAAGAAAAAATGTAATCAATCCTTATAGGAAATTTATAATCATGGAAGCTGGTAGCACTTCCTTTTCCGGCATTCACAAATGCATCTTCAAGTCCGGATGACAGGTGGTAATACTCATAAGAATTGGGAACCGAATTAAAATCTCCTGCCAGGATCACAGGATATGGTGAGCTTTCAACAGCATTTTTAATAAGCTCAACCTGTTTTTGATGGATTTTAAAAGTAGGAATAAGCCTTTTTACAATATCCTTCATCTTTTGCTCATTGGCATCAGAATTTCCGTTAAGGGTCACCATCTCTCTTTCAAACTTAAAAGGATGAAGATAAACATCAATAAACCGGTATACTTTCCCTTTTATCTCGATATCAGCCTGTATTGCCGGTGGAATTTCACTTTTTTCCGGAAAATCAAGTTCTTTACTATCCAGCACCTTGTGTTGTGTAAGGATCGTTCCCACTCCCGAAAAATTCACTCTTTTATAATCTTCAAGGTATGGAAAATCTCCTCCTCTGCCTTCCTGTAAAAGTATGACATCTGCTTCCTGAGATTTTAGATACTTTCCGATATCCTCTTTTCCCATAATTCCTCCCTTCACGTTAAAGGAAACTATTTTAATATCTGCTTTCTCTTCTTTATCAGAAGAAAAATTAATGATCCTTTGTATCGGACTGATAAAAACCAATCCCACCAGCATGAATACAAAAGCCCTCTTTTTCCAGCTGAATATCCAAAAAACAGTCATCAGAATATAGGCAATCATCAGGATAGGAAACCCTAACGAGAGCAAATTAAACCATGGAAATATCTTAGGCGGAACATAGGCATTCAGTAAAGAAGCCAATAAAAGGAACAAAATTCCTACGTGCAGAATCAGTACTATAAGTCGAAAAATCTTCACAAAGCAGCTTTAATTAAATCTGTATAAATGTTTTCTCCAGTTTCTGGCCAATAACCATCCTACCAAAGCTCCTCCAACGTGAGCTAAATGGGCAATACCTCCTCCATTTCCTGAAACACCAAGATATATGGAAACAACAACAATAATAGGCAGTAAATACTTTACCTTAATAGGAACAGGAATAAACATTATTCCAATTTTCGAATCCGGATATAATGTGGCAAATGCCGCCACTACTCCAAAAATTGCACCGGAAGCCCCCATCATACGTGATTTTAATAACCCATAATACTCACTTGATAATGCCAGCCCCTCAGCTGTTGTGGCACTAATTCTCTGATCTCCTGAATAATTGAGTGCCGCTTTAGGATAAATTTCCGAAGCATTTAATCCCAAACTTTGTAAACCTGAAATAATCTGTTGTGCTTCAACAAAATTCCAAAGGTTAAATAAGAAAAATGCACCTAACCCACTTGCAAAATACAATATCAGGTATTTTTTTTCTCCCAGTGTTTGTTCCAAAATTGGCCCAAAACTGAATAGAGTAAACATATTGAATAAAATATGCATCAGTCCGCCCGGCTCATTAAACGGAGCATGCATGAACATGTGCGTGATAACCTGCCAGGATTTAAAATTGGGAGAGAAAGGATAGAACCCCGAAAGTGTATCGTATAAATTAAAAAACAAGAAATTGGATATCAAATAAACAATAATATTAATAATGATAAGATTTCTTGTAATCGGTGGTATATTGTTAAACATTTTTTTTAAAATTTGTTTTTAAAATCATTAAACGGAACTTCATAGAAACATCTTTTTCCGTCCGGTAAAAATTCTGGGAATCCTAATGCTGTAAAATCTTTAATAAGCTGCTCCGCATCTTTTTTATAAAGGAAATCAAATCTTGACTTCGAATGCATTTTGGCCCATTGATTCTGATAATACTGCATGAATTCTTCTTCTGTTTTATATTCCAGTATTTCAAAAAGGTTCTCCAGAAACTTCATAGCCTGTGTTTCTTTCAGCCCTTCGGGAAGTGAATCTATTCTCAGTACACTTTCATGAGCAATTTTCATGTCAAACCCTAGTTCGGGAAGATATTTTTTGATAGAATTATATTTATTCTTTTCTATTTCGTTCATGTGATACTCCAGAGAAAACAGGAGGGCATGGCTGTTGGTGTTGGATTTCTTTGATGCTGATTTATTATTGTTTTCAGAAACCACAAGCCTGTGCATTCTTCCAAGATCCAGCATCAGAGTCATATCTCCTTTATTGAACACCCAGTATCCGTTGGGAAGCCTCATCAGGTCTTCATCAAAATCTTCATCTTCAAATAAATTGATTTTTGAAGGTTCTGCTGTAATATTCTGACTGTACATTTCCGTAAGATTCTGAATCTCCTCCGGAAGTACAATATTTCTTTCTTCCAAAAACGGATTATAGTCTTTATCAACAATAATTTCAGGCATTTTTATAACTCCTCCGCCGCCGTTTCCTTTACTGGGAATAGGTTTATTCATCATTTCGTCTAAATCCGGATCTCTGTCAAAATCAAGACTTGGAGAAACATTATAAATTCCCAACGATCTTTTTATCGTGGAACGAAGCAACGCAAAAATAAGATGCTCATCTTCAAACTTCACCTCAGTTTTCTGTGGATGTATATTAACATCTATTTTTTCAGGGTCCAGCTCCAGATAAAGGAAAAATGATGGAACATATCCCGGTAAAAGCAATCCTTCAAAAGCTTCCTGAACTGCTTTATTGAAGTAAGGACTCTTGAAATATCTTCCATTCACAAAAAGAAACTGTTCACCTCTGTTTTTCTTGGCTCCTTCCGGTTTTGCTACAAACCCATGAAGCTTACACCAGATAATATCTTCTTTGATAGGAATAAGCTGGGGCTGCAGTTTTCTTCCGAAAATATCTACAATACGCTGCATCTGGCTCCCTTTTCTGAGTTTGAAAACCGGTTCATCATCATGAAACAACGAAAACTCCAATCCTTCATGTGCCAATGCAACACGCTGAAATTCATCGATTACGTGCCTGAATTCAATATTATTATTTTTCAGAAATTTTCTTCTGGCAGGGACGTTATAAAATAAATTCTTCACTAAAAAATTGGATCCGTCCGCCGTTTGTATCGGGTCCTGAAACTGAAAAACCCCACCTTCAAGGTAAATATTGGTTCCAATGGATGCGTTTTTCTGCTTTGTTCTCAATTCAACCTGTGAAACGGCCGCGATGGAAGCCAGCGCTTCACCCCGAAATCCTTTTGTAGCAATTTTAAAGATATCTTCCGTTCCCCTGATTTTGGATGTAGCATGTCTTTCAAATGCCATTCTGGCGTCTGTTTCAGACATTCCTTTTCCATCATCCACTACTTGAATCAGGTTTTTCCCGGCGTCCCTGAGAATCAGTTCGACCTTAGACGCATCTGCATCAATAGCGTTCTCCAAAAGCTCCTTCACAATGGATGCAGGCCTCTGCACCACTTCTCCTGCTGCAATCTGGTTAGCTACATGATCCGGTAAAAGTTGAATAATATCTGACATAAAAAAACGTAAATCAACTTACAAAAATAGACAATGAAATTGGGAATTAAAACATTAAAAGAGGGAATTAATATTTAATTATCAACATTTCAACAATGCAGCTTTTTACAGACTGAGCCTCAAACCATTCACTACAGCAGTTTTATATAAAGATCAATCCCCTATTGTTCTTACACAAATAGAGGATTGATTCACAGCTAGTTTATACAAAAAAATTAATAGTGATATTTATTTATCATTTCACATTCAGTCTTCAAAGGCCAGTTTTCTTTTCTTTTCTCTTTCCGGGATTCCGTGGATCTTCTCATACAGATAAGCCAGAAGGTTGGGTTTTTTATAAATCCTGTTGTATCTGTATTTGGTATTAAAATGTCTCACATGAATTTTATAAGCATCGTATCCTATCACAATTAAAAGACACAGGCTGATCACATAAAACACTCTGAATTCCAGATAATAATAAGTAAGCCCCGAGAATACTGCTCCTAAGACATAGGCAATCATAATACTCAAGAGTAACTTTGCCCTCCCGATCAGCTCACCGTTTTTTCTATATTTTTTTTGGGTAAACATAGAAACCAGAATTCCCAGGTCGGTAGTTGTTCCGGTAAGGTGAGTTGTTTTTACTGAAAAGTTTGAGATACTGGCCGTTAAGCCATTCTGAAGACCTGTAGCAAAAAGCATTAATGCGACCAGATATTCTGTTTCTTCCAAAGTTTTCTGATAATAAAACTGTCCGTATACTCCTACGAAGAGAAGACATATAATTTCCAATACAATTGGCATGGAATGGGCAAAATACTTGCTTTTTTTATTGAAATTAATGACAATAAAATTGGATAGAAAGCTTCCGAAGAAGAACAAAAAGATCCATCCGGCCACTATTCCCACCTGTGCCCAGTTGGCCTTGCTGATTTCTGCCGCCAAAACAGCGTAATGTCCCGTTACATTCGATGTAAAAGAGAGAAATATTAATAGGGATGCTATATTTATAGTACCTGCTGTAAATGCAGTCAGCGTCCCCAATCTGATATTATCCCCCAGTGTCCTGCTGTTACTATAATTTCTTAACATTTTTTTATTTTTTTTAATTTGTGTTTATTTTAGACCTCTACAAAGATCTCTGCAAGCCTTCCTCTTTCCGGAAGCCTTTCTCTAACCTCAACGGCAATTTCACGAGACTTCAGGTCTTTGCAATTCCTGATATAAGGAATAAGATCAAACTTTCCTTTACCCTTGCTCTTAATAGACGAAGAATAATAAGCTTCTTCTATATTCCCTGCACTCACGTATTGATTGAATGTTCTCTGAAAGCTTCCTGTAAAAACATCACAAATGATTTTATTGACCAGATGAGGATATTTATTCTTCACGATTCCATAAGCATCGCAAAACTCTGCCGGCCTGATCTTATTGAAAATGGATGTTTTGGTATTGAATAAAAGATCTCTGATAGAATCTCCGGAATCATATCCTGAGGTAAGAAGGATATCATATTGGTTTTCGTCATTCGCGGCTTCTTTCTCTTTTAGCACTTTTTTCAATATGTTTAATGACTCAAGAGAGTAATCCGTTGCAATTAAAATTGTTTTAGCCATGTTCTTTTATTTTGTTTTGTGTTTATCTTTTTTGATGATACAAAACTAGAACGACCAAATTAGAAGGTCCTTGGAATGGAATTAAAATGTGATTAAAGAGATTAAAATGAGATTAGAAAATTGTTAAGAGAAATTAATCTGAGAGAAAGGTAAATTAAAACAACAACAATAAAACAATGATAATCAACCAATTATATAATCACAACAGATCACCTGAAAATTCAGGTTTAAACACCTTCTTTCTGTGTGCTGTAGAAATTAGGGAAACGCATCTGAACCGTAGTTCCCTGATTTTCGTGCGAGCTTACAATCAGCTCACCGTGATGCATTCTTACGATGTTTCTTGCCAGTGGAAGTCCTATTCCATAGCCTTCATAATTGTTGGTATTGGAAGCCCGGAAGAACGGATCGTAGATTTTATTCATTTCTACCTCCGGAATCCCGATTCCATTATCCTTTACAATAATATAGACATCTGTATCTGTGGCCCCTAAAGAGACTTTTACCTGCTGAAAATTAGAATATTTACAGCCATTACTGATGATATTGGCTACTGCAAGATGCAGCAACTGCTCATTCCCCTGTACTTTCAGTTTTTTAGGATTATCAGGGAGCATACTGATATCGAGATATATATTATTCCTGGAATCTATTCTTCGTAGTGTTTCAATTACATCCCACAGCAGCTGGTCAATTCTTACCTTATCCATTTTCTGGATCTTGCCGTCAAATCCGGTTTGGGCAATCATTAATAAAGCTTTGATCTTTTTATCCAGTTTTTCTGCCTCATCAAGGATGATTTCCAGCGTTTCCTTATATTCTTCAGCGGTTCTGTTGATGGAAAGTGCTACATCCGCTTCTCCCATAATGGAAGTCAGCGGCGTTCTCAATTCATGGGAGACATTGCCAATCAGATGGTTCTGGGTTTCAAAAGAGGTTTCAATCCGGTTGAGCATATCATTGAAAGTGTCTACCAGTTCATTCAGCTCCTTGTTATCCGGTTGAGATTCCAACCTTAAGTGAAGGTTTTCAGAACTGATTTCTTTTACTTTTCCCGTAATTTTTAAGATCGGCCGGAACAGTGTCTTGGATAAATAAAAAGAAAAAATCATACTGAAGAACAATGAAAGCACAATACAGGTGAGCAATGTTCTTTTTAAAAAACCAAGATAATAGACCACATAATGGTTCTTGGCAGAAGCAATAGCGATATAGTCTTTATCGTCGTATCTGAAAGTCTGGCCAATATAATAGAATTCCTTATCATTATAATTGGCTTCCCCCTGCTTGATAATATTTTTAAAAAAATAAGATGGAATATGAACTTCCTGGGATATCTTCTTGAAATTGGAATCTGTAGGGACTGCAAAAACATAATCTTTTTCCATGGGAAGCTCTTCATCATTCAGGCTACTGAGGACATAGTTTTCCGGAAGATCAAGATGGTCTTTGCTTTTTTCTATCTGCACAATAGTTGCTGTACGGATCTTCAGCAGTTCATAAAATCTCTGATGTGAAAAATTAACGATCGAAAAATAAACCAGCCCACTGAAAAGCAATATAATGACAGTAAAAACCAGCATTAAAAGCACCATTGTTTTGGTCTGATTTGTGATCACTTTATTAAACATTCATTACGATTTTTTCAGGACGTAACCCATTCCTATTACTGTATGAATCAACTTATTGTCATCCTGGCTATCCAGTTTTTTCCTTAAGTAATTGACATAGACATCTACCACATTGGTTCCCAACTCATAATTGACGCCCCATACTGCATCCAGAATTTCCGCTCTGGAGATTACCTTTTCCGGATTCGTAAGGAAATAGACTAATAATTTATATTCAGTAGAGGTAAGGGTAATTTCTTCCCCTCCACGGGTTATTTTTTTTGTATAGTCGTTCACGATAAGATCAGAAAACTGAAATACATGCTCGTTATCCAGTTCCGGCTCAACTGTCTCCTGCGGTCCATTGTTGTTACTTCTTCTTAACAAAGATTTCACACGGGCTACCAATTCAATGAATTTAAATGGCTTTACCAGATAATCATCGCCTCCGCTTTCTAATCCCAGCACAATATTTTCAGAAGTTCCCAATGCCGTTAAAAACAGAATAGGAACGCTCTGATTGGTTTTCCGGATCTCCTTACAGACATCCAGCCCATTCATTTCCGGAAGCATAATATCTAAAATCACCAAATCGAAATCATTTGCCTGAACCAGCTGTACTCCGGTACGCCCGTCAAAAGCGACAGAAATTTCATATCCGTTTTCCTGAAGTCCCTTTTTAATAAAAGACACCACGCTGGTTTCGTCTTCGATAAGAATAATTTTTTTCATAAATGAAATAACGAGTTTTACAAAAATAGGGAAATTTTGGGATGAACAAAATTGCTCTTCTCCCCTCAATAATAATTTTAAATGAATTGAGACCCTTCCTTATCCAACCTACATAGAATAATACTACCTTTGTTTTTCATATAATGACGAAAATAATTTAGGTTAAATTGAATACAGCATGAATGACTTTTTAATAGGTATCGGCAAGCGATTAAAGGATATTAGAAAAAAGAATAATTTAACCATTAATGAACTGGCATTCAAAGCCAATGTAAGCAATGGCCTTGTTTCCAGAATCGAAAACGGGAGAACAATACCTTCTCTTCCGGTGTTACTTGACCTCATCCAGTCCTTGGAAATTGATGCAAGCTATTTCTTTGAAGGGGTAGAGAAAAAATCCCATGCAAAATTCATTTATGTGCCAAAAGAAAGCCAGCAGCTCATAGAAAAAGAAGTGGAAGCTGAAGGTTTCAAGTATATGCATATCTTCAGTAAAAGTCTTCATTCTTTAGGTTTTGAAGCGGTATTGCTGACTCTTGAACCTAATTCTAAAAGAGAAAAAGTGATCACAGATGCCTGGGAGTTCAAATTCGTCCTGAAAGGTGAAGTAAAATATGTTATTGATAATGAAGAGATCATTTTAAAAGAAGGCGATTCTTTATATTTTAACGGAAAATTTCCACACGTTCCTGTAAGCATCAGCGATGAAAGCTGTGTAATGCTGGTTCTCTATTTTTATACTGCATAGATTTTCACAGCTTCATGTAACACAAAACCTTACCTTCTGTTTCTAATATTATAAAGAAGTGAAGGTGGAAATATTTTCTCTTTACTTCCCATCCTCCATTTCTTACGAGGTTATATAAGCTTGTACCCTAACCTGTTCTCCGTTTTGTTCTTTCAACTTCTAAAGTTGACAAGCAAAAGTTTACTATTTGTAAACTTCTAGTTTTCTTATTTTGGGTAAAATGAACGTAATGTTAATCAAAAACACCCTTCTCATATTCCATTTAAAAATTAAATAAAAACATAAAAGCAACCTCATAAATACATTAAAATAAATAGTTTAATATAAAGACTAAATCAAAATATTCTTTTATACAAATATTTTTAAGGTAAAATAAAAGTAACAAACAGCCTTGATTTATTAAACAATACTTAACACCAAATATTTATATATATTAAAATTATTAGCGTGATTTGCATAAAAAATTTAATATATGTAAAAATGAGAACAAACTTAGAGAAATTACTAACCCTTGCTTCTGTCTGTATTGTCACTTCTGTTGCAGCACAAAAGCAGCTCATTATAGGAACTGTTCTTGATAACAGCCAGCCCCTTCCCGGCGCCACTGTAAAAATAAAAGGTCTATCTAAAAATATAACGACTGATATTGACGGAAAATTTACGATCAATGATATTAAAGAAGGTCAGTACAATTTACAAATTACCTACATAGGATATGAAACAGCAGACATTATTATTACACTAAAGCCTGATCAAACTGTAGATCTAGGAACCGTTATGCTTTCTCAGCCCCGAAAAAATATTGATGAAGTTGTGGTTACCGGTACTTTGAAAAATACAGAAGCAAGAGCTTTAAATCTTCAGAAAAATGCAATCAATATCACCAATGTCATTGCATCAGACGGAATTGGAAAACTACCGGACAGAAATGCTGCAGAAACCGTACAGCGCGTACAGGGAGTCTCTATCGAAAGAGACCAGGGAGAAGGAAGATTTGTTTCATTAAGAGGACTTCCTCCTTTCTGGGCCTCCACGACCATCAACGGAAACAGGCTTCCCACCGCAGAGGAAGAAACAACTTCCAGAGCTACAGCATTTGATTTTTTCCCTACAGAACTGATATCTTATGTACATGTCAATAAGTCATTTACCCCGGATATGGAAGCAGATGGAATTGGCGGCGGTGTTAATTTTATTACCAAGACTCCTCCCATGAAAACAGAGTTTAAAGCAACATTGGGGAGCGGTTATAATGCCAAAGCAGATAAAGGAGTTTATAATATCGGGCTTTTGTATGGCGGAAGAACAAAGGATAAAAAGTTCGGATACCTATTCAATTTTGCCCATTTCATCAGAAACTGGTCTACTGACAATTTTGAAGCAAGAAGAAGTGGTAACGAAGGGGTTTTCAGAATGGAGCTTCGGGATTACAACGGCGTAAGGAAGACAACCGGAATTAATGCTGCCTTTGAATATGTTCTTTCCCCAAAAAACACCCTCTATGTAAAAGGAATGTACGGCACCTTGTCTGATGATGAAACACATTATAAACACAGAATTCGCTTTGATAAATTCAGCAGTACCAATAATACGGCAAGAGTAGAACTTCAGAATATCCATAACTTACTGATCACAGAGCTTACCTCTGTTTCATTAGGGGGAATTCATAAGTTAAATAAAGGAAAAATAGACTGGGATCTTTCTTATTATGACAATCAGTTCAAGTATGGGAATATCCCCGATAAGCAAAACAACTCTTACTATGTCATCAAATATACCCAATCTGGAGTAGGTATTAACCCCGATTATATTTCTGATCACGGGAATGGCCCAAGAGCCTACTGGAAAGCCGATGGTGGAAAATTGGATTACAAAAACCCTGATTCCTTATTTGGTTTCTACAGCGATCCTAATTTTAAAATGGATGCTTCACAAATGAAATTTACAGACCTTGAATTTTATAAAGTTTTTGTTCAGGAAAAAGACAAGATTGTTGCAGCCTTTAACCATGAGATTAATGCTTCTGATAAATTAACCCTGAAATATGGTTTTAAGTACAGGGATAAAGAACGTAATACAAGGTTTTCAGATATTTTTTACACCTGGAACGGCGGAACGGCTCCTCTTTTATCAGATTATTCCCAATTTATTACTTCACAGCCAAACGGAACCAAATATCTCAGTGAAATGAATGCACACATCGGAAATACTTTCGGTCCGGTACTTTCTACCTCGGGAATGAACCAGTTCTGGTTTGACAGTCAAAAAAACCTGAAGATCAATACTGCTGATTCCGAGGCTTTAGAATATAACAAAGCGTTGGGAAGAAATTTTGATGTCCTGGAGAAACATGCCGATGCATTTGGAATGGCAACCTATAAAGTGAATGATAAGATTATGGTTTTAGGAGGAATAAGATTTTCCAACACCAATACCAAAGTAAAGGGCTATAGTGTGATCGATGATGTACTGACCCCTGTTGAAAATACTAAAAACTACCTGGCCGTTCTTCCCATGATCCATGTAAAGTATGCATTAAATGATAAAACGAATCTTCGTTTTGCTGCTACGAGAACTTTCTCGAGACCTAACTTCGGAGATCTTACGCCAGGAGGAACCTATAGTGAAGCGGATAATGAATTCAAGGGTGGAAACCCCAACCTCAATCCAACATATTCATTAAACTTTGACCTGATGGGAGAATATTATTTCTCCAATGTAGGGATTCTGAGCGGTGGTGTTTTCTATAAATCCATTACAGATCCTATTTTCCAGGATTCATTCATTGGAAATTATAACGGGATCAACGGGGTCCAGTTTACAGCCCCAAACAATGGAAAGGCAGCATGGCTGGGCGGTATTGAACTGGGAATCAATAAGAGGTTTGATTTCCTTCCGGGTTTCCTTAAGTATTTTGGAGCTCAGGTGAATGCCACTTTTATGACCTCAGAAATGGAGAAGCCAAGCGGAAGAAAGGTAAAACTTCCTTATCAGGCCAAAGAACTCTATAACATACAGCTCTTCTTTGAGAGAAAAAGCTTCAATGCAAGACTTGCTTATAATTATAAGGGAAAATATGCTGTAGAATATGCTGAGGATGATCGTAATGACTCTTATTATGGTAAATACAGCAGCCTGGACTTCGGAGGTTCTTACCAGCTTACTAAACATCTGAGTCTGTATGCGGATATCAACAACATCCTCAATAAACCTCTGATCTATCATTTCGGACAAAATGAAGACCGTCCTGAACAGGTGGAATATTATGGGGTAAGATGTAACCTTGGAATAAAACTGAACTTCTAAACCCAAATAATGACCAGAACAATCAATCCTAAAACACTGGTAACACTGAAAGCTGCTTTTGCCGCTTTTGGTGTTTACTTCTGCATGTACGGTTTCAGAAAACCTTTTACCGTAGCCTCTTTCGAAGAACTATCTTACTTCGGAGTAGATTATAAGATCCTGATTATCATTGCCCAGGCTGTAGGGTATTTTATTTCGAAATTCATTGGAATTAAATTCATTTCTGAACTAAAACCTGCAAAAAGGCTGCATTATTTATTTTCCTTTATTGCCATCGCAGAACTTTCTTTATTAGGGTTTGCAATTATTCCTGCTCCTTATAATATTCTTTTTATGTTTCTCAATGGTATTCCGCTGGGAATGATCTGGGGTATTGTTTTTTCCTACATAGAAGGCCGTAAAACAACTGAAATTATCGGATTATTTCTGTGCTCAAGCTTTGTGGTTTCTTCAGGATTTACAAAGTCTGTAGGAAAGTTTTTGATGGATACTTTTGCTATTTCAGAATTCTGGATGCCTTTTTCTGCCGGACTGATTTTTATTGTCCCTTTGCTTATTTCAGGAATTCTTCTGGAAAAGATTCCGAAACCCACTGAAGAAGATATTCAGCTTAAAAGTAAAAGAAAGCCTCTTAACGGAAAAGAAAGGAAAGAGCTTATCCGTCAGTTTTTTATCCCTGTTGTCTGCATTATTTTTCTTTATATCTGTTTAACTGTTTTAAGGGATTTCAGAGATAATTTTAACCGCGAGATCTGGGACGGTCTTCACTTTACATTTGACAGTTCTATTTTTACATTAACAGAAATCCCCATTGCCATTATGGTTCTTTTGATTTTAAGCTGTATGGTAAAGGTTAAAAACAATAAAAAGGCTTTTGCTTATTATCACTATATCCTCTTTGCCGGAATTTTAACGGTGGGGCTTTCCACCTATCTCTTCCAACAGAATTCATTATCTCCGTTTTTATGGATGACCATCTCCGGATTTGGAATGTATATCTGCTATATTCCTTTTAATGGAATTTATTTTGACCGGATGATTGCCGCATTTGATATTAAAGGCAATGTAGGCTTTCTGATCTATACGGTAGATTCCTTTGGGTATCTGGGAAGTGTTCTGATCTTACTGTATAAGAATTTCGGTTCTGCGCAGACTTCGTGGCTCAGCTTTTATATCAGTCTGAATTATATCATTACAGTCAGTGTTTTAATTCTTTCGGTTATTGCCTTTCTGGCTTTTAAAAAAAAGGCAAAACCCAATTCTAATTCTAATCAATACATCAATTTCGATACTTCGAAAATCTTATAAATTATAGTAAAATGAAAACAAAATTTGATTTACTCATTGTGGGAGGCGGAATCTTAGGAACATTCCATGCCTATCATGCCCTGAAGAAAAATCTGAAAGTAGCTTTACTGGAAAGAAATGCGCTGCCTCAAGGGGCAACGGTAAGAAACTTTGGACAGGTAGTACCATCCGGAATGGATCTTAAATGGCAGAATTTCGGGAGAGAAAGCCTTGCTATATATAATGAACTTCATGCTCAGACAGACCTTACTATCAGGCAAAACGGCTCTGTATACATTGCTTCTGATGCTGAAGAGCTTCAGCTTATTGAAGAACTCTATGAAATCAACAGAAACAACGATTATGAATCTGTTTTATTATCTAAAAATGACTGTATCAAGAAGTTTGACGGCCTACGCTCGGATTATTGCAAAGGAGGGTTGTTCTTTCCCCAGGAGCTTTCCGTAGACTCTGCAGATATGATTGTAAAACTTCACAAGCTTTTACAGGAAAAAATGGGGCTGGAGATCTTCTACAACACCACAGTTATTGAAACAGGTGAAGATGACCGGAAATGTACTGTGATCACTGCTGAAGGAACAGAATTTTCTGCTTCCCGGATTATCATCTGCGGGGGACATGAATTTAAAACATTATACCCTAAAGTATTCAATGAAAGCGACCTGGAAGTAAGCAAACTGCAGATGCTGCAAACCAAACCCCAGGGAATCTATTCTCTTCAGGGAAATATTCTTACCGGACTTTCCGTCAGAAGATATGAATCATTCAGTGAATGTCCTTCTTTTCAAAAAATCAAATCACTGGAAGATCCTCATTCATTTGAGAAGAAATATGGCGTTCATATTCTTTTTAAGCAAGCTCTTGACGGCTCTATCATTCTTGGTGATTCCCATGAGTATGCTGATGCTAAAAATGCGGACGACCTTGGATATGATCTCAATATGGAAATTGATGAATTCATGATCCATGAAGCAAAAAAAATAATTGACCTTCCTACGTATGAAATTCAGAGAAGATGGTTTGGAGTGTATTCCCAGTGCAAGACGAAAGATATTTTCGAATACAGCCCCTCTCCGAATATCCACATTATAACGGGTATCGGAGGAAAAGGAATGACCGGAAGCGGAGGGTTCTCCAAGTTTAGCATAGAAAAAATTTACGCATAAAAATTCAATGAAAAATATAGAATTACTGGTTCTGGATATGGCCGGAACAACAATTGATGAGGACAATGTAGTGTATAAAACCTTAACAGAGGCTGTCAACAGCCACGGTTATTCTGTGAGCCTAGAAAAAGTTCTTAGAACCTGCGCCGGAATGGAAAAGCTGGAGGCCATCACAAGTCTTTTGAAGGATATTAAGGGTAATGGAAATGATGCCCCTTTTATTTTTGAAAACTTTTCCGAAAAATTAAAGGAAGCTTACCGTGATCTTGATGTAAAACCCATCAACGGTACAGAAAATTTTCTTCTTACCATGAAAGCCCAAAACAAAAAAGTGGTTCTCAATACAGGATATACCGCTGAAATTGCCCAACAGCTGTTAGATAAATTACAGTGGAAAGAAAACGTACATTTTGATGCTCTGATCACTGCTGATGATGTTTCAGAAAGCAGACCGAGTCCGGAGATGATCAATCTGGCTATGAAAAAATTCAATATCACGGAACCCAAAAAGGTCTTAAAGGCTGGTGATTCCGTGATTGATATTGAAGAAGGAAAAAATGCAGGATGCGGGCTAACCATCGCCGTGCTTTCCGGTGCCCAAAGCAGAACAGAGCTGGAGAAAGCAAAACCCGATTATATCCTAAATACAATCTCTGAAGCTGAACATATTCTTTAACAACTTCTTTTTCAACTTTATGTAATACAAATGGCACAAGTGTTTTGTGTCGTTTGTTTTTTAATAAGTAAAAAGTGAACCGCTCCGTCATCACTCCGGAAAAGGGGGAATTTTAGTTCCTTCGATTGGCTATTTATAAA
The DNA here is from genome assembly GCF_024586575.1 of Chryseobacterium sp. WG23. Taxonomy (NCBI): domain Bacteria; kingdom Pseudomonadati; phylum Bacteroidota; class Flavobacteriia; order Flavobacteriales; family Weeksellaceae; genus Chryseobacterium; species Chryseobacterium sp. WG23. Next base: position 85,006 of record NZ_JALCZE010000003.1, on the reverse strand, counting down.
AAATGTTTGATTTTCTACTTATTGAGATTACATTTTATAAACTATTTACTTATCAATTAATTAATTTTCTGTTTACATATATTTACAAATAGTAAACTAATTTTACAATAGTTAAAAATAAATTACTATTTGTAAACTTTTCATTAAATCCTTATCCCATGAAAACAAAACTATTCTCAATGGCTGTTGTGATGAGCTGCTTCCTTGGAGCTCAGACCAAAAAAGTTCTTTTTATTGGTATCGACGGATGTCGGGCAGACGTCATGATGTCTGCCAATACTCCAAACATCAAGAGCCTCATCAACCAGTCTATTTATTCTCTTGACGGGCTTTGCGCTGCCACTACATGGAGCGGAAACGGATGGAGCACCATGCTTACTGGCGTTTGGCACCCCAAACATAATGTGCAGGATAATAATTTTACCAATCCCAATTATGTAAATTATCCTGACTTTTTGGCAAGAGCAGAAAGCCATAACCCTAATTTAAGAACAATTTCCCTCGCACATTGGGCGCCTATCAATGATAAAATTATTCAGAATGCAGATGTGAAGTCTAATCTGGCAACGGATCTTGCTGTGAAAAACGCAGCAGTCAATGCGCTGCAAAATGACAACCCTGATATTCTGTTTGTAGATTTTGATGATGTAGACCATGCAGGGCATTCTTATGGCTTTTCTTCAGCTGTTCCGCAATATGTATCTTCTATTCAGACCACAGACTCATATATCGGAGAGATTGTGAGCGCGATGAAAAACAGAAACAGTTATCAAAATGAGGATTGGCTGGTTGTTTTAACTACAGATCACGGTGCGGTAGACAGCTCGCATGGCGGGGGAAACCTTTCGGAGAGAAATATTTTTACCGTGTATTCCAATCCAGGATTTACTCCTCAGCAGATCAGTAAAACGGTTTTAGAGTCCAATAAAACTTTCAATCAGCTGAGTTTCCCGGCTGGAACTTATGCAAAGCCAACAAATCAGAATTTTTTCAACTTTGGAGCGAACCAGGATTTTACCATTGAATTTTGGGTGAAACCCAATGCTGCCTATTCCAGCGACCCTGTCATGATTGGGAATAAAAACTGGGCCAGCGGAAAAAACAAAGGGCTTGTGGTCTCAGGATATTCCGGGCAGACCTTTAAAATGAATATTGGTGATGGAACAAACAGAATTGACCTGGTAGGAGGAAAGGTAGAAACCAATAAGTGGAAGCATATTGCCGCCAGTTTTGATAGAGACGGCCTTGTCACTTTATATGAAGATGGTGTTCCGGTCACTTTTGCCAATATGAATACCATCGGAAATATTGATTCCGGTCTTCCATTAACGTTAAATCAGGATGGAACCAACACGTATGGACTCAACCTTCCCGCGTCTTATAAAGACATCAGAATCTGGAAATCTGCTCTTCCGAATAATGTAATCGTTAACTGGGCCCATCAGGATATTACCCCTTCACATCCTTATTATTCTCAGCTGCTGGCCAACTGGAAGTGTGATCATACCTCAGGAAATACCATCACAGATTCAGGTCCCAATTCCAATCACATGACCATAACAGGATCTCCGGCTTATAGTGTCAATACCTCCGCCAGTTTTAAAATCTCTGACTACACCTCTACAACAAGAGAAACAGATCATTTTCCAACGGTACTGAACTGGTTGTGTATTCCGGTACAATCCACTTGGGGAATTGATGGGATAAACAGAATTCCAGTTTGTTCAAACGGTGTTTTAGGAGCTAAAGAAATAAGGAGAAATACTGATGATTTCACCATCTATCCCAATCCTGCTTCAGCAAGCATAACCATCCTATACACCTCTGAAGATAAGGAATCTAAGGCAGAAATCATTGATGCTAAAGGGATGATTATTTCAAGTCTTCATTTGAAATCTTCCAATGGGTATTACAACGAAAAAATAAATATTGAACCCCTTCCGGCTGGTATATACTTCATTAAACTTAGCGGAAGTAAAAACTCACTGACAAAGACCTTCATTAAGAAATAACAGTAAAGCAATTAGATTTAATTTTTGATATTAGAACTCGGATATAATGTCCTTGTTCTAATATTTTTTTTTATCAGTTTTTAAAATCTAATTCCATCTGTACATCCACACGGTCATATCCCGCATTGGTAACCGGCATATGCTTAAATCCAAGTTTTTCGTACAGTTTTATGGCTGGAACCAGAATTGAATTGGTTTCCAGAAACACTTTCTCAGCCTTTAGCTCCCTAGCTTTCTCTATTAAAGTATTTCCCAGCAGATATCCAATTTTCTTTCCCTGTGCTTTTGGACTTACTGCCATTTTTGAAAGTTCAAAAATAAGGGGCTCATTACTGTTTCTTACTAATGCACATGTTCCCACGGCTTCTCCATTAAGCAGGGCAAAAGCAATATGACCTCCTTTCTGCAAGATATGTTCTTCAGGATGATCCAGCAGTTTATAATCACCGGGCTCCATCACAAAGAAATTACTAATCCATTCTTCATTTAAAGCTCTGAAAGCTTCTTTATATTGAGATTCATAGGCTATAATTTGTACTTCATTATTGATATCATTCATCTCTATGGGTGTATTAAATTTTATTTTTTATCATTTTACCAAGTTTCTCCAGGTCACTTTCTACACGGTCTGTCCATTCCAGGGCATAATTCAGCCTCATACAGTTCTGATACTGGTTATATTGTGAAAACATTCTGCCGGGGGCAAAGTTTACTTTCTGGCTTAATGCCTCATCATAAAGGTCTTCCGTACAGATCCTCTGATCCAGTTCCAGCCACAGCATAAAACCTCCTTTCGGTTCTGAAATTTTGGTGTTATCCGGAAAATATTGGGTAACAGATTTCTGAATCTGCAGGTAATTGGCATACAGTTTTTTCCTGAACATTCTCAAATGATGGTCGTACCGCCCATGTTCAAGAAAATCAGCAATGACATCTGAAAATAAAGACGGACTAGAAACTGTCTGAACCAGTTTCTGACGGATAATCTTATCTTTAAATTTCCCCGGGGCTACCCAGCCTACACGATATCCCGGGGCCAACGTTTTAGAAACAGATCCCACCCACATTACAATTCCGGCTTCATCATAGAATTTACAGGGCTTGGGTCTTCCTGCTCCAAAGTAAATATTTCCATAAACATCATCTTCCACCAAAGGAACATTATATTCGGTAAGCATTCTTACCAGTTCCTTTTTGTTCTCATCAGGCATCTGAAATCCCAGCGGATTATTATAATTAACGACAAAGCAGCAAGCAGAAATCTTTGGCAGTACTTTTTTTAAAGCATCCAGATCTACTCCGGTGATAGGATGCGTTGGAATTTCCACCGCCTTCAATCCCAGCAGGTGAATCGCCTGCAGTATTCCAAAATATACGGGACTTTCAATGGCTACGGAATCCCCGGGCTGGGTAACCGCCATCAGACAGTTATAGACTCCGTTCATCGCTCCGGAAGTGATGACAAGGTCGTCCTCTGTAATTTTCCCTTCCATTACAATCGACCATTTGGCAATTTCCCGGCGAAGATTTTCACTTCCCTGTACCGGCTCATAATTGGTCCCGCTATCACTGCTCTTCTTCATTACGTTAATCATACACTTCTTCATTTTAGCCACAGGAAGAAGGCTTTTTCCGGGAATACCCAGTGCAAACTGAGTAACATCTGTTCCGGCGATGGTTCCGAATACTTTGCCAATAAGGTCTTCCGGTGTTTTTTGTCCTTCTGAAACTTTCATCTTTGCAATAGAAGGCAATGCCAGTTTTCGCTGGGAAGTCTGGCTTACGTAATAACCATATTTTGGGCGTGATTCCACCAGAGACCGGCTCTCCAGCTCCATATATGCCTGTTTTACAGTGTTTAAGCTAACATTATGCAATTTCTGGGCACTTCTTAGCGATGGCAGCCTGTCTCCAAACTGCAAGGTTTCGGTTTTAATCTGTTCGGTAACAGCATTGGCTATTTTTAGATACAAAACATCTTTAGACATTGATCAGGGTTTTACGTAAAAGTACACTTTTATCTATGCTTTATTAAAAATCCAGCCAGCTAATCATGCTTTTAATGCTGCTTTTTAACTGTTCCGGATTTCGAAAATTGGGCGTTGTATTCTTTTTGAAATAAGCTTCCACTTTTAAAGAAAATCTTTTCTTTTCTGCCTCGGAGATTCCCTTTTTATCATAGATTTTAAAGGCAATTTCTCCTTTTGTATTTATAATAAGACTGGCAAATGAAACAATTTCATCACCCTTTTTTGCCAGGAAAAACGGAACTCCAAAATCCGGACTTATCTTTGAAGTGTTCTGTGTCTGTAGAAATAATTTTTTCAGCGCCAACATATCTGAAATATAAACTTCAGCATATTGAAGCTGCCCGTGATGTTGAATGGTTGTTTCCATAATATCATGATTTAATGAAACAAAATTATGGAGGATTTACCTTTGGATACAGATACAGAAGAATGGAATATTATGGGTACAGATATGCTGCAAATCTCCAAATGCAAATGTTTTTATCCATCATATACTTTAAAATGCTCTATTTTTGCAAAAAAAATTAGACAATTTGAGTTTTTTTGGAAGTAATGTAAAGAAAATCAGACAGGCAAAAGGATTAAGCCAAAAGGCATTTGCCGATTTATTTGATTTAAGCAGAGGGGTAATAAGCTCTTATGAAGAAGGCCGCGCTGAGCCTAAAATAGAAACGATACTAAAGGTTGCCAACCATTTTAACCTTAGTCTTGATAAGCTTCTCACCGAAGCCGTACAGGTACATCAGTTAGCCAATGTTTCAGATATCAATCAGCTGATGCTTTTCCCGGAATTAGCTATAGAGGATAGCGATGAAACAAAAGCGCCGGAAAACAATATTCAAAATACAACGGTTTTGCAAAAAATATTAGCATCGGTAGATTGGCTGTATGAATTTACGACTGAAAATCAGGTGTTATCACCCTATCAGTATGGAGATATTTTATTCCTGAATAAAGCAGATGTAAAAAGTGATTTGAACAGCCGTTTATTAGTACATACCAATGGCCGTTTACAATATGCTGTTGGAAACAATCCAGCCCATAGAGGCAAACAGGAGCTTTATAAGATTGTGGGCTATGTTTCCACTGCTGAAAAGAATATTTTTGAGAGTATTTTTGAGAGACTGGAAAAACTGGAAAGGAATATACAGCATTAATAAGTCGATGACAAAATTAAAACTATTATGCGTCAAGTTTTGGCGTTAAACAAGAATATTTTTGTAAACAATTTATAGAATCAATCATAAATTTAAAAAAAAATAATTAGTACACAATATTTGTGGATAACTTTTTGTATATATCTTTGTAATGAAAAAACATAATAAAATGGTTAGAATTGTCAACAATATGTTCTTTTTGATAGAATCTTTATTTAAAACTACAGCATCTTTAGTTGCTGAAGATCCTTTATTTAATAAAGACTTTATGGATAAATTTTCTGATCCACAGGACAAAGAAAAGTTAGAGAAAATGGTCGCACAATTAAAAGCGGACAATGACAACAAACCCCATAAAATTACTTTAAAAAATAATAAAGAAGTAACAATTGTTGTAAATTAAGTCTATGGAATTTAATATAGCTTTAAATACTATTGTCTATTTAATGATATTTTTATTTCCGGGAATCATTTTCCGGAAATTTCTTTTTATAAGAGAATATTCAAAAGAATTTGATAAAGGCAATCTATTTGAAAGATTTATTTGGACAATTTTGACAAGCATTATCATATTACTTGCTACTTTTTCTATTTTCCTTTTTTTAAAAAATATATTAAACTTAGATTTACTACCTTCAATTTCTTATAAAACGATTTGGGATACTTTTAATGATCTATCTAATAACAAACTTCCAGATCCAGATAAAAAATTTTCAATAAAAGATAAAGATGTTTATAAGCACTTTTTTCTTTTAATGATTTCCATTTATATATTATCAATCATTTTAGGAATTATCACCTACCTAGTGACACGTACAACATTTGTGAAATCTATAGGAGTTTTAAAATATCTAAATTATTGGCAAGATCTGGTAAAAGGTACATATAATTCAAATAATGATGATACTTTAACTTATGCCTATACTACAGCAGACGTATTGACAGAACAAAATGACACTACAAAGTTATATTCAGGAAGAGTTATCAATTATTATTTAGATTTACAAACAAATCAGCTTCAAACAATTGTTTTATCAGATGCTAAAAGATATAAAAAATTAGATAATGGAGGTTTTGAAATAAAAAGTATTCCTGGGCACAATTTCATTATAGAGAAAGAAAGAATTTTAAACATCAATTTCACTTACATCTATGAAAGCAAAGATGAAAATAAAGTTTATAAATGGATTTACAGAATAGTAAATACTATTTTTATATTGCTATTTATTGGTGTGATTTCAACAATGTTTTTTAGCGACATTTACATTTATACGAGCACTTTTTTACGGAAGACAGTTTTTGTAATTTGTGGAGTTTTGTTGATTTTAATTTTAAATAAAAATGTTAAAAAAGTATTATCTGGTCAATGGTCTACTCTGAAAACTACTAATATTTACTTTTTTATTTCTTTTCTTCTTCCCTATATATGGCTTTTTAATTTTCTTAAATGGTACTGGGTTCTAAGTTTAGAATTTGTTTTTTTGATTTTAATGAGTTTTCTTCTTCCAGATAATCAAACTGATGCTGAAACTAGTATTTCTGTCGAAAATAATGAACCCCAAAATTCTGAAAGTAATTAATAACTATTGCATAGAAAAGATATATCTATAACAAATTGATCTTGAAAAGTAAATAAAATATAATCTATACCATGGAAATTTCTAAGCTAAAGTCTCGTTCTTGATACTTTAAATCCACATCAACTCTATATTTTGCCAGAACAACTCGAGAAATGATATTGCTAAGTTATAGTAATTTTTAGGAGTATTATCGCTTCTCTATTTAGAGTCAAGGTCATAGTTATATTTAAATTCTTTTATTTCAGGTCTTTGTTGATCATTTAAAAATTTTAAATATGATTTTTCTGTCATATGATTATATGATCCAGGAAAACCCTATCAATAATAGTACAATAAAAAACCCTCCGTATATATTACAGAGGGTTTTAGTACCCCGGGCGGGACTTGAACCCGCACGTTCTTACGAACACAGGATTTTAAGTCCTGCGTGTCTACCAGTTCCACCACCAGGGCAGGTGTGGAGCGAAAAAAAAGATTCAAACCTGAAGTTCCAATCTTTTCAAAGGCTGTAGCCAACCTATTGAGTATTTCGCATAGTGCGGATGAAGGGACTCGAACCCCCACGCCTCACGGCACCAGATCCTAAGTCTGGCGTGGCTACCAATTACACCACATCCGCTGGTTGTATTGCTCTGTTTTCACAGATACAAACTCTATTTCTTACAAATATAAGACTTTATAATTACATAACAGTCTCTATAAAAACAAAAAACCCTCCGTCACAAAGTACAGAGGGTTTTGTACCCCGGGCGGGACTTGAACCCGCACGTTCTTACGAACACAGGATTTTAAGTCCTGCGTGTCTACCAGTTCCACCACCAGGGCAGGTGTGGAGCGAAAAACGGGATTCGAACCCGCGACCCCAACCTTGGCAAGGTTGTGCTCTACCAGCTGAGCTATTTTCGCATAGTGCGGATGAAGGGACTCGAACCCCCACGCCTCACGGCACCAGATCCTAAGTCTGGCGTGGCTACCAATTACACCACATCCGCTGGTTTTTTTGTATTGTAAGTTTTAAAGAGCTTGCTTCGTTTTTGTGAGTGCAAATATAGGACAATTTACTTTACCTCCAAACTTTTCAGGGAAAAAAAATATTTTTTTTACATTTTTTTTCCCCGGCAGCTATTATTACGATTCATTTTCTTATTTTTACATCGTTAATATTTACGATATGGAATTACAAGGAACGGTAAAGAAACTTTTTGATGCTCAAACATTTGCGAGCGGATTTCAAAAAAGAGAAATGGTTATTTTAACTCAAGAACAGTATCCACAGCCGATAAACATAGAATTTTTGTCTGATAAAATTAGTTTATTAGATAATCTTAAGGAAGGAGAGAACGTAAAGGTAGGAATCAACATCAGAGGTAGAGAATGGGTTTCTCCTCAAGGTGAGACGAAATACTTCAACTCTATTACGGGATGGAAAATAGAAAAAGTTTTTGATAATGGATCAGAGCCTACTCAGGCTATGCCTCAGCAGTCAGCTTCTCCTGTTTCTAACGAGAATCCGTTTGCCGGAGATGACGATGATGATTTACCTTTTTAATTAAGAAATAAAGATCAACTATAAATCCTGCTTTTTAAGTGGGATTTTTTTCTACAATGGTTCGATTAGACGAAAATGAGATTTCATTTCCTGACCCTGAAACGTATGACGGTCAGGATGGGTTAATTGCCTTTGGGGGCGATCTGTCTGTGGAACGGATATGGTTTGCTTACCAATTGGGGATTTTCCCATGGTATAACCCCGGAGAAGAAATTCTATGGTGGAGCCCTGATCCAAGGTTTGTGTTATTTCCTGATGAGATAAAAGTGTCTCAATCTATGCGGAAGATATTGAACAGAAATGTTTTTACGTTTTCAGAGAACCGGGACTTCAGAGGTGTCATTAAAAGCTGTCAGCAAACCAGTCGAAAAGGACAGGACGGAACCTGGCTTTCTGACGAGCTGATGGAATCTTTCATTAAACTTCATGAATATGGCCTCGCCAAAAGCATAGAAGTCTGGCAGAATGACGAACTTGTAGGTGGGTTTTACGGATTACAGATTGGGAATTTATTTTGTGGTGAAAGCATGTTTGCCAAGGTAAGCAATGCTTCAAAGGCGGGCTTTATTCACTTTGTTCAAAACCATAAAGATACTATTGAATTAATTGACTGCCAAACGCATACAGACCACCTGGAAAGCTTAGGAGCCCGTATGATTTCTAAAAAAGAATTTTTAAAAATTTTACACAAAAATAATGAACGCAGATAAAGAAAAATGGGTTCTTCTGGTTATCCTGAGTATTATTTGGGGGTCGTCATTTATTCTGATTAAAAAATCGCTGGAACATTTCAATCCGTTTCAGGTAGGATCATTAAGAGTTCTTATTGCAGGAATTATTCTACTTCCTGTTGCTATTTCCAATTATAAACTTTTCCCAAAAAAGCACCTAAAATGGCTTATTCTTGCTGCTTTTACAGGAAATTTTATTCCTATGTTCTTATTTCCGATTGCAGAAACAGAGGTAAGCAGCAGTATTGCAGGAATTATCAATTCCATGATGCCTATTTTCGTTATTATTGTGGGTGCGCTGATATGGAAGTTCGAAACCACTAAAAAACAGATTTTCGGAACATTGATAAGCTTCACAGGAGTTTGTATTCTGGCTTTTGGAGGTGGCAGCAGTGGAGAATTAAAAATAATTCCTATTTTGCTGTTATTACTGGCTACTTTATGCTACGCCGTAAGTACCACCACTGTAAAATCAAAGCTCATGGAGGTATCTTCCACCATCTTGTCGGCTTTTGTTTTTTCATTTGTCTTATTTTTCCCTTCCCTTATTGCTTTAACAAGTACAGGATTCTTTTCTGAATTTACTTTTTCGAAGGACAATATGCTCGGGTTATTATTTGTCAGTCTCTTATCTGTCTTCGGAACAGGACTGGCCATGATGATGAACTATCGTTTACTGAAAGTTTCTACACCTCTTTTTGCTTCTACGGTTACCTTGGTAATGCCAATTGTTGCTATTATCTGGGGAATTATAGATGGTGAACAGCTGACTTATATGCAGTTTATAGGAGCAGGGATAATTATTGCCGGATTGATATTCCTGAGAACTATCCCAAAAAAATAATTTACAGCAGGAAACAGCATTAGATTTGAACGGAAATTTCCCCAATACTCTTTTTGATAGACGTATTTACGAATACAGCCATTCATAAAAAAATCCCGCATTGCTGCAGGATCTCTGTTTATATTAAGATTAAATGTAAAGATTATTCAACCGAACCCGGGGTATCCCTGATTCTTTTCGTTTAATTCTTCTTAACCTTACTGGCTTTCACCTTTTTCACTTCGTCTTTAATGAATGGATATTTTTTCTGCATATCCTTTGCCAGACTTGGGTCCAGGTCTAATGCTTTCTGAAGGGATTCCATTCCTTTATCCTTTTCTTTCAGATTGAAAAAGCAATTACTTAACTGATAAAATAATTCAGCTCTGTAGTGTTTTTTAATCGCATTGTTTAAAATGGTTACTGCTTCTTCATATTCACCTAAAAGCATCAATACTTCCGAATATGCATACCAGTTGTAAAATCTTGAAGGTTCATCCGCTACCAGCTTCTTAAGACAGGAAAGGCTCTCTTCGAATTTTCCTGAATCAATGAATAAAAACGCCAATCTTTTTTGATAATCAAGGTTATTTTCATTCAGTTGAGTCGCTTCTTTAGCAAAATGCAGCGCTTCGGACATTCCTCCCATTTCTTCATACAGATAAGACTGCTCCATCATCGCAAGATAAAACTGAGGGTCTTCTCTTAGCGATTTCTGAAATGAATTTAATGCTAAAATAGGCTGTTTTAAAGCTTTATGGCATAATCCGATCTTATAAAAGGTGAATGCTTTTGTATATTCCAGCTCAAGCATTTCCTCATATACTTCAATTGACTTCTGATATTGCCCCAATGCTTCATAACAAGCAGCCTTATTTGCATATACTCCCACAGAACTGGAATTGATTGCCAATAGGTAATCATATCCCCTGATCGCTTCTTCGAAATTCTTTCTGTTAAAATAGAACTGACCATATTCGAACCAAGCGGTTTCCGAATAGGAAAACTCATCTAAATATTCATTAAGAAAGGCAATAGCCTCCTCGCTCTTATTCAAATCACTGAAGCACACCATACAGTTTTCTAATGCATATTCATCAGTAGGATCTTCTTTCAATGCTTTTCTATAGTGTTTAAGAGCGTTAAAAGGGTCTCCAAGATTCACATATTCATCTGCAATAAAATTGTGAAGGAAGTTTTCTTCTTCCCCCAGCTCAAGTGCTTTCTTACAAATTTCAATGGATTTTCTAGGATTTCCTAAGTTCGAATAATATTTGGCATAGCAAACCAAAAAGTCTGTATGCTCCATAGAGGAACCTTTCAGCTCATTGATAAGCTCTTTAGCTGTAGTATACTCTTCCCACTCCAACAGAATTTCAAGCTTTTTAATCTTGATATCTAAAGAATTGGGATGAAGTTTGAGACCAAAATTAACCGCCATATCAGCGTAATTAAAATCTCCCAGCTCCAAATAATACACAATAATGTCTTCCAACTCTTCTGTGTCAAAGTAGAATTCATCATTATTTTCCATCATTTCCTCGAACTTCTTTACAAGTTCATTTCCAAAATACTCTTCCAATAGTGTCCTCTTTGTCGGTCCGATGCCTGAATTTACTTACAGACCTCGGCAAACTTATTAATTAATGATACATCTGAAACTGATATTCAAATATTTATGCAAAGTTGCAATTTTTTTTTGAATTTTCCATTTCGTAATTTCTATTATAAAAATAGTAAAAAAAGAAAACAGATAAAAGGATTGTGGATAAAAAAATCAAATTGTTATTAAATTCTTATCACCAGTCTCTTTCCATTTTGAATTTCTTTATTCCAGGCAGATTCAATATATTCTAAATCAACAACTTCTGTTTCTATTTTAATTTTTCCTTCAGTAGCGGCCGGAAACATTCCCGGAATTATTTCTGAAAATAAAAGTTGGGACTCTTCTTTTGTCCAGCTTCCCAGCCCTGATCCTGAAATCTGAATGTCTGTTCCTCTTAAAATCTGTGAAGATAACTGAATATGGTCTCCACTCATTCCTCCTACAGAAACCAATTTTGTCTTATGAGAAAATGTTCCGTCTCCTTTAAGAGCCGTCAGGATCATTTCTACAGAGTGTCCCCAAATATAATCTAAGATGACATCAATAGGGGTTTCAGCGTGGATCTCTTTAATTTTTTGTTTAAAACCTTCATCATCACGCAGTAAAGAAACAGCTTCATCGCCTCCCAGTTCAAGCAGAGATTGTAGTGCGGCTTCGTTTCTTCCGGTAACAATCACTTTTCCTGCTCCGTATAGCTTCGCAATCTGAACGGCTATCCTTCCCGTAATTCCGGTTGCACCATTGATTAAAATGGTATCTCCTTGCTGCATTTCCGCTTTGCATTTTAACCCCATTGCCGAACCCATCACTGCATTGGGCAATGCTGCAGCTACAGAAAAATCAAGGTTTTCCGGAATGGGCACCACCAATTGCCGGTCTGCCACAACTTTCTCTGCCACACTCCCCTTTTTACTGAAAAAATATACTTTAGTTCCGTTTTCAAGATATCCTACACCATCTGAGCCAATAATTTTAGGCTGGAACGCTTCGTTATCAGCAGAATAGTGATTTCCACTGGCTCTGGCTCTGTCCAGGTTTTTAATAGATGCAGCCTTCACCGAAACTAAAACGTCGTTATCTGTTATAATTTCCGGTTCAGGGAAATCTGTGTATTGAGGAATACTTCCTTTTTCAAATACTACTGCTGCTTTCATTGTTTTAAATTTTATACAAATTTATCTCGGAAGAAAGGCTTAGAGCAATAACATTTGTTATCAGATTGGAATAATTGCGCAGAGAGCCGGAGGTAATTATTGTTTTAAAATAATCCCTGAAAATAGTTTTCAGAAAGGTTTATCTTTCAGTATTTTGCTTTTTATCCTGCTGAGATGAACCGTTGTAATCCCGAGATATGAAGCAATATAATGCTGGGGCACTCGTTTGATGATCTCAGGCTTTTCTTTCATCAGATTAAGATAACGCTGCTGTGGGGTATCTTTAATAAATGAAAAGAAGTGCTTCATATAATCAAACATTCTTTCAAAAAAAGCGTCCATCAACAGGGTCCTAAGTTCAGGACATTCATACACTTCTTCCAGAAAAGCATCTACATCAGGCTTTCCGATTTTATATAAAATACAAGGTTCTATTGTTTCGAAAGAAACCATGCTTGGAAGTCCTTTTTTAAAGCTTTCAAGAGAAGAAAACATTGTATTTTCAAGAAAAAACTGAAAGGTAACATCTTTACCATCATTATTATACCATGCCCGGACAACCCCTTTTTCAAGATAATATGCATTACAGGAGACTTCATTTTCTTGTAATAACAGCGTTTTGACCGGAACTTCGATCCTTTCAAAAGTGTTCAGAAACTTCCGCCATTTTTCTTTAGGGAAGGGAAATTTGTCTTTTATATGCTCAAACATGGGATACAAAAAAGAACGGAGCTAGATGGCATCCGTTCTTTAGGTTTTATTTAAATTAAACTTTTGATCTTAGCGATGATATCATCTCCCAATTTATCGGCTTCCTCCTGAGATTTAGCTTCTGTATAAATTCTGATAATCGGTTCTGTATTGGATTTTCTAAGGTGAACCCAATTGTTTTCAAAGTCTATTTTAACACCATCCACTGTAGAAACTTCTTCATTTTTATATTCCAGCTCCATTTTGCTTAAAATATCATCTACGTTGATCTCCGGTGTAAGTTCTATTTTCTTCTTCCCCATAAAATAACTTGGATATCCTGCTCTCAATTCAGATACTGTTTTATTTTCTTTTGCCAGATGGGTTAAAAACAATGCTACTCCCACTAAAGAATCTCTTCCGTAATGCAGTTCAGGATAGATAATTCCTCCGTTTCCTTCTCCTCCGATCACTGCATTTTTATCCTTCATTAAAGTAACCACATTTACTTCTCCTACGGCACTTGCAAAGTATTCTGAATGGTGGGTTTGAGCTACGTCTCTCAAGGCACGACTTGATGAAAGGTTAGAAATTGCCACTCCATTTTTATGTTTCAACAGGTAATCTGCTACAGCCACCAAAGTATACTCTTCGCCGAACATTTCTCCTTTTTCATCAATTAGGGCCAATCTGTCTACATCCGGATCTACAACAACTCCCAGGTCTGCTTTTTCTTTAATCACCAGCTCGCGGATATCTCCCAAGTGTTCTTTTAAAGGTTCCGGGTTGTGTGGAAACTGTCCTGTAGGTTCACAATACAGTTTAACGGTCTCACAGCCAAGCTTATCTAATAACATAGGAATAGCGATTCCACCTGTAGAGTTTACCGCATCCAGTACCACTTTAAATTTTTTAGCTTTAATGGCCTCTACATCTACCATTGGCAGCTCCAGGATCTGCTGAATATGGATATCAAAAGCATCATCTCTTGTTTCGTAATTCCCAAGATCATCTACCTCCGCATAGTTGAAATCTTCACTTTCTGCTAAAGCAAGTACATCTGCACCGTTTTCTCCATTGATGAATTCTCCTTTTTCATTCAGTAATTTCAGGGCATTCCATTGTTTTGGATTGTGAGAAGCGGTAAGGATAATTCCTCCGTCAGCTTTCAATTCCGGTACCATGATCTCTACCGTAGGTGTTGTAGAAAGCCCTAAATCTACCACATTGATACCCAACCCTTGTAAAGTAGCGGTAACAAGAGAAGAAACCATCTGACCGGATATTCTTGCATCTCTACCGATCACAAGGGTTAAATTTTTATTATTTTTATTATTCTGAAGCCAGGTTCCGAAAGCCGAAGCAAATTTCACCACATCAAGCGGAGTCAGGTTATCATTTACTCTTCCTCCTATGGTTCCTCTAATTCCTGAAATAGATTTAATTAACGACATTATATTTTGATTGTTTGATTGTTTTCTTTCTATATTTTTCTACGCAAAGATACTTAAAAGACTCTTGAACTTATAAAACAGGAATCTTTTTTTGAATTTTATCATAGGTGTTTTTTACAACTTTCGGAGGGGCAAAACGATACCCTATATACAGCAGACCATAGAGGTTATTATTTTCCACAGTCTGGTTATTTTTCTGATCATAGGCATAGGCACTGAAATTCATTTTTCCTCCGAATAAAAAGCGGTCTGTATTGTATCCTATATGAAGTCCTCCTTCCATCCTTATGGTTACATACTGCGCATTGACCCGCGATTTATCGCTCAGGTTTTCATAATAACTGGAGAATTTTCCACCGAGGCCTAATGCTAAATAGGGAGCAATATGCACTTTTTTACCAATCACCCAATTGTAGAAATATCCCATATTGGCTCCGATTTTATATTGGATTTCTTTGCTCTTCTGCCCATCTGTTATATTGGTAAAAAGGCTTATATCATAGTCCAGGAAAGGAACCCAGCTGCCACTGCTTTTTTTCTGCCATTCTCCCTGGGTATAGATACTTTTGGCTGAGAAATTTTCATTGAGAACATATGCGGTAGATCCTCCGAAACTTTGTACCCTGAAGTCCGGGAACTGGATATATGCATCTTTCCCTTCCTGCCAGCCGGGAAGAAAATCTTTCATATTTTCCAGATAAAATCCTTTTACGTTTTTATAGTAGAGGGTCTGAATAAATTTTTTGGGAAATAGCCGTAAGCTAAAGTCTGTATAAGAACTCTTCCCTTTCAGCTCATCATCGTTATTGCCTGAAATAAAATGGGGTGAAAAAGACAGGGTAGCACTTATTATTTTATAGTCAACCGAGAGGGAAGTCCTTGTTTTGTTGTTGATTGAAAATGTCATTTGGTTTTCATTTTTTCCTTCTCCCTGCGAAAAAATATAACTTTCAATATTGGTATCAATATTGGCACGGATCATCACCTGATCTGTATAGGATTTTATATTCGTGGTATCGCTTTGTGCTCTTCCATAGAACGCAAAAAAAGGAAATAAGAAAACAAAGACTGCTTTTGAAAGCTTCAAACTGAATTTTTTAAATTAAAAAAATAAATTTACTACATTTTTTTAATTAATTATTTTAATTCAATATTAAGAACAGCCGCAATCTTTATCACAATTTGTTCTTTTGGAACTGAATTTTTTGGGCGTAAAATTCTTTCTGAGTATCTTAAATAAAGAATAACAGGCAAATGCTACTATTACAAAGATAATGACGTATTGAAAAACTAATGATGAATCCATTATTTTAAAATCTGATATGCTATCATCGACACAAAATATGCCAAACCTGTCATCATGATTACCTGAAAGCCTGTCCATTTCCAGCTTTTGGTTTCTCTGTAGACTACTGCAAGTGTAGAAACACACTGCATTGCAAATGCATAAAATAAAAGTACTGAAACTCCCGTAGCAAAGCTAAAAACTTTCTCTCCGTTTGGCTTTACATCCCGTCTCATCTTATCAATTACTTTCACTTCCGGAGCATCATCTTCAAGACTGTATAGTGTAGACATTGTTCCCACAAAAACCTCTCTGGCAACAAAGCTGGTAAGAATTCCAACTCCCATTTTCCAGTCATATCCAAGCGGAGCAATGACAGGCTCTATTCCTTTACCCATTTTTGCAAGGTAAGAATGGTCGAGCTCTACATTGGTTGCTACCAACTCATTCGGCTGTTGTTTGGGTCCGAAGTAACTTAGGAACCATATAATGATACTTACAATGAAAATAATTTTACCTGCTCCGGTAATAAAGTCCCAGACTTTACCTAAAACCATCTTAAGATCATATCCGAAGAGCGGTTTTTTATAAGCCGGCAAATCCATTACCAAATAGGTTTTACCTTTATGCTTAATAAATCCTTTAAGAATGGCTGCAGAGAATAATGCTACCAGAAAGCCCAGAAGATACATCCCCATCAGCACCAATGCCTTATATTTTACCCCTAAAAATGTTCCTTCAGAAATAATGAGCCCAATAATGATACTGTATACCGGAAGCCTTGCAGAACACGTCATAAAGGGAGTCACCAGGATAGTCAGCAATCTTTCTTTAACGTTTTCAATATTCCTTGTAGAGATCACTGCAGGAATTGCACAAGCCGTTCCTGAAACAAGCGGAACAATACTTTTCCCATTGAGTCCGAATGGCCGCAGAAGCCTGTCCATCAGGAATACTACCCTTGCCATATATCCTGAATCTTCCAGTAGATAAAGGAAGTACAGCAGAATCCCGATCTGGGGTGCAAATACAACAATTCCTCCTATACCCGGAACAATTCCGTTTGAAATCAGTGAATTGACGGGTCCTTCCGGAAGATGCTCCGCTGTAAAGGCTGCAAGCCATGAGAAAGATTCCTCAATCCAGCTCATAGGATATTCTGCCAGGAAAAATACACTTTGAAAAATAACTAATAAAATGGCTAAAAATACTACATATCCCCAAAATTTGTGAACCAAAACCTTATCCAGCTTTTCCGTTAACAATTCTTTGAACTGAGGTTTTTTAGTAATTACATTTTCTAAGATTTTATCTACATTCTGATATCTCCTAACTGTTTCCTGAACCTGTAATCTTTTAGGTACCAAACTTTTAGAATCTGCTTCATTAAGCTGATCCATTACAGATTCTATTCTTCCCAGGTCTGTACCTAACGAAAGGCTCATCCATGCTTTATATTCGTTATCAAAACCTTTATGTGAAGCCAGTTTCCGTATAAAATCCCTGTGTTCGTTCGGTGTTTCAAATGAAATCTTATCTGCTTTTACAAATTGGTTATTGTAAACGGCTTCTCTTACTTCATCTATACCAATATGTTCTTTGGCATTTGTCTGAATGATCGTAATACCTAAGGCTTTGGAAAACTGTTGGATATCTATATTAATCCCTCTTCTTTCCGCCTGGTCAATCTGATTGACAATCAGAATCATGGGAACGCCGAGATCCTGAATCTGCTGAAACAAAAGAAGGCCTCTTTTCAGACTTAAAGCTTCAAGAATATAAACAACTCCGGCATAGTTTTCCTGTTCATCGATAAGATATTTTGAAAAAATAGCCTCATCTTCAGAACTTGGATACACGCTGTATGATCCGGGCAGATCTACTACCTCAACGTCTTCATTTTTATAGGTATAATTCCCGGAATAACTGGCAACAGTTACCCCGGCATAATTTCCGGTCTTCTGCTTTTTATTACAAAGTGTATTGAAAACCGTAGATTTTCCTACATTCGGGTTTCCTACTAAAAGTATTTGTTTTTTCTTGTTTGCCTGCATTAATTCAATTCTTCAACAATGATGTAATCTCCTTCTTCCTCACGAAGAGCAATCCGGCTTTTCTCTACTCCAAACTCTACATACATTGGCCCATTGAATGGAGCCTGATACAAAATCCTGAAAAAAGTCTCCGGAAGAAGCCCCATTTCAATGATTTTATTGGGCATTTTCAGATGGTCATTATCATAGCCCAATATCTTCCCCATTTTGTTTTTGGGAAATCCACTTAATTTATGTAATCCTTTCTCTTTCAAAGCCTGATTTTTAGTGTTGCAAATATACGTTATTTAAATTTAATCTAAATAACAACAGATATGAAAGAAATCAACCCAAATACATTGCTGTATCTGGGTTGATTTGAATATAATTTAGTTGATATGAAGTCTGTTCTGATTTTTATTTTTCTGCTTTTTCTACAGCTCCTACGCTTAATTTAGTGTAAGGAGGCTCCACAGGGTTATCATTGGCGTTATAAAAGTCTTTATACTGTTTTTCCTGCTTTTTCATCATGTCTCCAATAGTCCCGTCCATACCCGGAATTGTTTTAGACATCATCTCCTGGGTAATCATTGGCCTTACAGAAGCAAAAGGATCCTTCTTAAAATCATTGAATGTTTTTTCAAACTTTTCTCTAGGCAGATCTTTAACCTTTCCTCCTGAAGCCTGCATCAAATGTTCAATGTAAGAGAACTCTGTATAATCTTTCACTTTTTTATTCCCCTGTAATACCCATGAATAATTTTTCTCTGAATCTTCTATTTTTACAATAAGCCCTGGAAGACCATAAAACTTGTACGGTCCGTCCTGGAAAGGAATATCTGTTGTAAACCATGCCGTCCATTTTCTATCTCCAAATTCTGTAGTGGCCTTCTGAGTATTGTACTCACCTATCTTTTGTTTGTCGCCAAGAATCTTCCAGTTGAACTTTAAGTTTTCACTATATCCAATATTGGTAGGTGTAAAACCATTTGCAATTTTGTCAACATACTGAATTCCCATACCTGGATACGTTTTATATATCCTTGCTGAAATCTTTGGCGTTTTAATAGTTTTTGAAAGGTCTTTCATAGTCCCAGCCTTCTGCATTGCCTCTATTTCTATTTTCATAATAGAATCTTGTGCAATAACGGTATAATCCTGATAAACAGATCTGTTTTTATCTGTAATATCCAGGATAGTAATCACTTTATCCATTTTTGCAGAATCTTTCTTGGGCTTAAAGGTAAGCTCATAAAAGAACCGGTTAGCTGTTTCCTGTGCACTTGCTGCTGCAAAAAGAGCTATAAAGAATATGGAAAATAGCTTTTTCATTTTAATCAAGTTTATTAATTAGTAATCGGATGTGAACTTTTGTTACAGTTTTTCTTCATTTTTATTTTCATGAGGGTTAATTTTCGCCTGATCAGAAAGGCAAATTATAAAAATTATGATTTTGTTAAAACATTTCAAGTTTTAAAAGAAGTATCTTTAATATTCTAAAAACCAAAATATTATGGACACTTTATCACAATTAAAATCCGAACTGGAGGGAGAATTTCAAACAACAAAAAAATTCATTGAACTCTTTCCTGAAGGGAAAAATGATTATGCTCCTCATGAAAAAAGTATGAAAATGATGCCTCTTGCGACACATCTTGTGGAAGTTTTTGAATGGCCAAATACTATTTTAAACACTTCGGAACTGGATTTTGCCAAGGGAGGATACCAGCCCACTGTTCTTTCCACAAAAGAGGATCTTTTAAAGAAACTTGATCACGATTATCAATCCGGAAAAGCAGCTTTAGAAAATGCTTCCGAAGACCAATTAAATCCAAGCTGGACGATTAAAAATGACGGGCATGAACTGGCAAGCTGGAGCAAGTATGGAGCGATCCGTCATGCTTTAAACCAGATTACTCATCACCGGGCACAATTGGGAGTTTATTACAGGCTCAATAACATTCCTCTTCCCGGAAGTTACGGTCCGTCTGCAGATCAGCAAAGCTTTTAATACTTCAGTATATCTCAACAAAAAACCAATCCGGTTCGGATTGGTTTTTACTTTATTTAAAGTTGAATTTTACTGTAAACATTACCTGGCTGGGGCGGAGCTGCATTGTAGTCTGTGTAATCGTTGCATCCCCTACATTGATCCTTTCAAATACTTTTCTGTCTCCAATATTCATCCACTTTAGTTCGAAGTCTACTTTTTTCTTTGCCCAGCTAAACTGATAAGAGACATCAAAAAAGCCATTATTTAATTTGGTCTGTCCTAATTTTGAGTTAATCTGATCCCAATAGAAACCTATGGTATGATTTTCCAACGGATAGAAAAACACATTTAAATTATGGGTATACCCCTCAGTTTTTCCAAGATCATCCTGAATAATACCATTGGATTGCTTATTCCATGATTTTGTCATATTAAAATCGAAACTCATCCACGAAAAATAGGTGTTGTTTAATTTAAATCCTAATGTATTTCCGTCAGTTCTGGTATTAATGTCCTGTTCATTTCTTCTTGACTGAGACTTTGAATTTGTATTGTTATAATTCAGGGAAGCATTTGTTTTAAATTTAGGAAAATACTTTCCAATTTCTGCATAGTAACTGTTGTTTGTTCTTTTGTTCTCGCTTTCAATATATTCAATAACACTGAATCCGAATTCATTTACTGCACTTGAGGCCAACAGGTTGTTCTTAGCATCACTTAATCTGTATCCTGCATTAAAGAAAATATTGTTTAATGGATTTCTATATTCTAATCTTGCTCCTGCACTTTTTGTCGTCGTTTGGGGTATTGGATTTTTGGGGTTCATTACATTAAATCCACCCGGGCTTGTTAAAATATATCCTGCATAGGCGGTTTGGATATCTCCAAAATTATTACTGATACTTCCGTTCAAGCTTGCTTTAAAAAATGAAGCAAAAGAATATTGAGCAAAGACATTAGGGGTAAATGTTGTTTTATTTAATGATTTTGAAACATTTCTGAATGCATCTTCAGCTTTAATATTATTGAAGTTAACAGGGAAATTAGCAAATAAGCTCCAGGCTTCAGATTTATAATTAATCCCCACGGATGCATTTGGATTGATTTTCGTGAATTTCAGATCATTTTCATAGGCAAAACCTGTAAAATCCGGTTTATTATCATCAGTAATTCCATCGAAGTTTGTAGTCAGCCTATCTGTTGAAAAATCAATTCCCACCTGTGGAGTAAAAGTCCAGCCTTTTGTTGAAAAACTGATATTTGCAGAATGTGATGTATCTAAAGATTTAATTCTAAAATACTGTAAAGCTGTACTTCCTGGAGTAAATTTAATGGTAGCTAACTGAGCAGTATCTGATACTTTGTAGGGAAACTGCAGATACTCAGCAGGAGAAATTTCTAAGATCTGCTTGTCATCCTGATAACTGATATAAGACTTAAAATTCACCATTTTTTCTTTCCATGGAATAATCGTACTTAAAGAGTTTTGAAAAGATGAAGTTGGAGATTCCAATGCTTCATTTCCAATGCTTCCTCTTCTTTCTGCCAAAGCTCTGTCGGCATTCCAGAATTGAGAAAATGTAGTTGTATTTTTAAAGAATCCTTTTTTAGCGTTTTTAGTAAATATCAATTCTCCTTTTACTTTATCTGTATAGAAGTTGTTCAGGAATTTGGTATTATATTTCGTTCCCTGCTGGATATCTGTAATGGTACTATTGGACTCCCTTTCCACCGCATTATTAGTATAGTTTGCATTGGCTTTGAGTTCCCACTCCTTCTTTTTATCAATATTGGTTAGGTAGTTCGCTGAGAGGTAATGAACACTGTTCATCAAATATCTTTTTACCGGAAGATCAGGAACGCTGGCTTTTTCAACATCTAACCAGCTATTTTGTGAAATATTACTTCTTCTTCCTTCCCATCCGCTTCCAAAAGCGAGAATATTACCTTCACTCTCTACCTGTTCCCCCATATTATTGGTTTTATAATTGACTACCCACTGGCTTTTCTGGCCGAAAAACATGGGAGTCAGCTTTACATTCCAAAGCCAGGGATCTCCAAAACCTGTTCCCACCTCTCCTCTTCCGGTCATGGTTACAGAGTTTTTAAGCTTAATATTAATGGCTGCCTGATCGGAAGGGACTTTATCCTGAAGAATTTTTACCGGCTGGTGATTTTCAAGAACTTCTACTTTCTGAACGGCGTCTTTGGGAAGTGAATTGTTAATGGTTCCATATCCACCCTCCATTAAATCCTTTCCGTTAACGTAAAATTTATTGATCGCATTTCCCTGATAAAGGATCGTCCCGTCTTTATTGACTTCAATTCCCGGGATTTTTTTCATTACATCCGCAAGCGTTCTGTCGTTTTTGCTATTAAAAGCTTTAAGGTCATAAGAAATGGTATCTCCTCTGGCGGTGATCATTTTTGTCTTCAGCTGCACTTCTTTGATTTCTGTAGCCTCCGACTGCATTTTAAAACTCAGGTTCTGGTCGGTATTGCTGATCTGTTTGGTAACCGGTTTTTGGTTAAACG
Source organism: Chryseobacterium sp. WG23 (assembly GCF_024586575.1). Classification (NCBI taxonomy): domain Bacteria; kingdom Pseudomonadati; phylum Bacteroidota; class Flavobacteriia; order Flavobacteriales; family Weeksellaceae; genus Chryseobacterium; species Chryseobacterium sp. WG23. The sequence continues at coordinate 62,374 of NZ_JALCZE010000003.1, read as the reverse complement.
CTTTCACCTTAAGATCCACATTAGATTCTGCAGAGGTAAATGTTACTTTATATTCTCCTTTAGAATTGGTGATCCCATATGCCAGAATAGCATCTTTACCGGGTTCTTCAATGGTTACACTTGCGCTGGGTATGGCTACTCCATCGTCATCGGTAATTTTTCCTGACACCGTTTTCTGTGCAAAAGTGAACACAGAAATAAAGATCATCAAAAATAAAGAAATATTTTTTTTCATACTTATGTATTTACCCAATTAGTTAATCATTGTTGAATTTCGTTACACTTTTCATAAAGATCATTTTTAAACCGAAAAGTTAAATCCATATCACTACAAATATAGTTATATTTTAACAAGATAAATACCTTTGCATTTAAAAATCCAGATATTCATGGATAAGAATGCTGAGGCAAAAAATGCCCTATTCTTAAAACCACATTATCAAATGGATAGAAAAAGAGATAAGCCAACCACAGATTATAAATATTTCAATAATACATCCATTTAATTTTTGGATTAATAAATTTATACTCTTATTCATATTTGAATATTAAAAGTAAATTATAATTTCTATTATCAGAATTAAAATAACATTATTACAAAATTTGAAATATTTTTATTAATATTTATATCATTTTGTTTGTCAGATAAAAGAGATACATTAGATGTAGGAATGAACTCTTATTCATTTTATTTGTATTTTATTGCCCTATGATTATTTATAGGACAATTTATTTATGTCTTTTGAAAAGAGTTTAATAAAAAGGTATTAAATGGCATTTTACTATTTTTATTTAGTCTAAACAGCTGAAAATAATTTCAATCATAGATAAAAAAAATTTTCTTAGTCTTCTCATTATACTTTAATTTAATAATTTTGTAATATAAAATTTACATAATGGGAATAAATTTAAAGCCTATAGATATTGTAGATGACATTTCCAAAGAGGAATTCTACGAAAAGTATCTAAAGCCAAGAAGGCCCGTTGTCATCAAGAATATGGCAAAAAAATGGCCGGCGTACCAAAAATGGACGATGGAATATATGAAGGAGGTTGTAGGAGACGTGGAAGTTCCGCTATATGACAGTTCAAAAGCAGATCCTTCTGCCCCCATCAATTCTTCCGCCGCAAAGATGAAGTTTGGAGACTATATAGATCTTATTCAGAGGGAACCTACCGACCTTAGAATTTTCCTTTTTGATCCGATAAAATTTGCCCCGAACCTTCTTGAAGATTATATTTCACCTAAAGAACTAATGGGTGGTTTTTTAGATAAATACCCCAATATGTTTTTTGGAGGTAAAGGTTCTGAAACCTTTCTTCATTTCGATATTGATATGGCCCATATTTTCCATACTCACTTTAATGGAAGGAAACACATTCTTCTTTTCGATTATAAATGGAAAGAAAGGCTATACCAAATTCCGTATGCAACTTATGCCCTGGAAGATTATGATATTGAAAATCCGGACTTCACCAAATTTCCGGCACTGGATGGTGTAGAAGGTATTGAGTGTTTCCTGGAGCATGGGGACACACTCTTTATGCCTACAGGATGGTGGCACTGGATGAAATATCTGGACGGAAGTTTCTCTATTTCATTAAGAGCATGGGACAAATCATGGGCTGTAAAGGCACATTCTTTATGGAATCTTACGGTACAGCGTAAATTTGATGATATCATGAAGTCCAATTTCAAAAAAGAATATATGGACTGGAAAGAAAAGTTAGCGGTTAAAAGAGCAGAACTGGCCTTACAAAGAGGTCTTCCAAAATAAAAAAAAGACGTTTCTGGCTGAAACGTCTTTTTTATTTTTAATAAAAGTAAGATTACTTCTTAATAATTTTATAGCTTTTTTCAGCCACTCCTTCTTTAATTTTCAATATATAATTTCCTGTTGCCAGATCATTAACATATAGTCTTGCATTTTCGGAATTTACAGTTTCTTTTTTGAGCAATTTCCCGGTAAAATCATATATGCCTACTTCAGACATTTTATTTTTATTACTAATGTTTAAAACATCTTTTACAGGATTTGGATAGATAGATGCTTTGTTTAAATTTACTTCCGAAATTCCTAGATTATTGGTGGAAATTTCAAAATCATCTATCCCAATATACCAGATATTCGTTGTAGAAGAATAAAAAGCAATATAAATTGTTTGCCCAACATAAGGGGTCAAATCATAAGTATACTGTTGCCAGGTAGTAGGCGGTTTTACTGAGGCTGCTAAAGTATCTGTAAAGGCAGCGGCCGTAGGATCCGTTGTCGATATTTTGATATCAATAGTCTCTGCAAGTGAGGCACCTTTGTTTTTTGCCCAAAAAGAAAGTTTGTCTGACACTCCTGTTACTACCAGAATAGCAGGACTAATAGCATAATCATCATGTGCTGTACTTCCATATTTCAACCCTAAGAAATGTGTTCCTGAATATGGAGCAAATGCAGATGGAGAAGAAGCATTCGCTGTAATCCAGGTTTCAGAGTCGCCTCCGTTTATTATGGTCCAATCTGCCGGCATGGTAGCCGAATCAAAACTTTGGGAGTACTGTGCTGACATCCCTAAAGGTATAAGACAACACATGGCTAATAATTGATAAATTTGTTTCATTGTTTTTTATTTATATATCAATTCAAATTTAAACAATATTTATCTTTAAACTAAAAAACAAAACAAAATCCTACAAATTAACCAAAAATGTTGAAAATTAATCAAATAATGAGCTATATCATTGAAAATTTAATTTATTCAATCCTAAATATAGGATACTGTCTGAATGTTTTTTCTTCAAAGTAAGGTGAATGTCTATAGACCCAGTCTAACTGCATTTCACCATCTTCAGAAAGCTTTTTATCTGATAATTTTGCCTTGTCAAAGACGTCTTTCAGATTTTTATCTTTCTTTAACAGCTCTGCAGCCGTATCTTCAAATATATAGGCTGAATAGTATTCTTTCTGAGCTAAGATTCCATCAAAAAAGTTCCAGTTGAAAAACGAGTCTAACGCCTCAGGTTCAAGGGTTTCAATAACATACTTCACACCAGGCTGATTGGTAGAAACTAAATAATCACCTTTAGAAAAAGTATGTTTTTTCTCTGCTGCTTCTACAGTCGTTTCATAGTGAAGATAATGTCCTTCGTAAGGATTTTTAACTGTTTTAAAATCTTTAATCTTATAAGACTCTACTGCTATAGTACTATCTTTCTGAAGCGGCTTCATCTGAATTCCATTTCTTTTAAATTCCTCAATGACTCTATATTGAGCCTGTGGAATCACATAATACCTGGGAATTGTAATGTAACCGGTAGGAACTGCCGTGGTAAACAGCTTTATATTCTTTGTAAAAGGTTTGTTCCTGTCATAATACAGTCTTGGTTTCCCAGAAATTTCGCTGGGTTTATATTTTCCTTCATACCCTTTAAAATCCATGGTAGAAAACTTTGTAGAATCTATTTTCCAACGGATTCCATATGGTTTGCCTGCCCGATACTGCTTCAGGTTTTCCAAACGGAGTTGTTTTATTTTACTATAATCCTTATCCAGGTTCTCCAGATTAACCAGCATATACTTGTAAGTGGCATCTACCCTTTTGTCATACGGCTTCAGCATATGGGTTTCAGGAACTGTTCCCAATGAATTGAACAAAGAGGTATACCCCGTTGAGTATCTCGGGGAGTCTTCAAAAGAAGCAAAGCCCACCTCCGGAACATCCCCGTGAATATTCACATAAGGGGTGCTTTCATAGCCTAACTTTTTCATCTCATTAAGGTTTTTAGCCTGATAATCATTGTAAAAATAGGTTCCGAGGGTATTTCCCAGGCGCTCTTTAAAAGTAGAAATATAGGTAAATGTATATTGATAGTCTGCTCCGTTACTCACATGATTATCGATAAATACATCCGGTTTCAGCCACTGGTAGATTTCCTGAAAGCTTCTTGCATTTTTAGAATCTGCCTTGATAAAGTCTCTATTAAGGTCATAGTTTCTTGCATTTCCTCTAAAGCCATACTGTTCCGGGCCATTCTGATTGGCTCTGGAATAAGAGCCTCTGTTCAGCATTCCACTAATGTTATAGGCAGAAATAGCAGCAATGATAAAATTTTGTGGTGTTTTAATTTTCTTTGTTGCCAAATCACGCATCAGCATCATCGTAGCATCTATTCCATCCGGTTCTCCGGGATGAATTCCGTTATTGACAAAAAGAATTGCTTTATCTTTTCTCAGTTTTTCAACATCTTTTTCAGCAAAAGGATTGTATACCACGACATAAATAGGTTTTCCATTGTCATCTTCTCCTTTTTTAAGATATTGAATGGTGTTAAAATTCTTCGCCAGATCCTGATAATAGGTATTCATTTCGTCATAGGTAACCGTCTGATTTCCATTTCCTTTTTCAAAAGGAGTCTGAAAAGATTTCTGGGCAAAGACTAAGCTGGAACTTAAGGTGAGTAAAAGGTATTTCAGTTTCATTGATATTTTATTTTCCGGCCTAAAATTAGTTAAATATGATTATGGCAGAAAAGCAAAATAGTAAAAAGGCAAAAATGACCCTGTTGATTAAGTAAAAACAGCCATAAAAAATTAAAACCTCATAGTTTTAGTATACCTGTGAGGTTAGATTGCAGACAACATCTTATTCATCTTTTAATTTTATACGTTTCTTCCTTTTTCATCAGGATATAGCAATGGAAGCGGATCACTTTGCCAGCATTCTTTAGTTTCAATATCCATAACAGATAGGGCACCTGTAAAAGCGGCTCCGGTATCCATATTCCATATATTGGCTTTATTGACAGGTGTTTTACGTCCAATATAAAGTGTTGGAGTATGTCCTATAAATATTTCATGATATAAAAGCAGTCTTTTAGGATAGAGCTCTGAGTTTTTTGACAGTTTTTTATCCATTGCTGCCGCAGTCTCCCACAGGGTTCTGTCCCATCTGTAATTGCTGGAATACACTTCCTTTTCGGGCCCGTGCATAGAAGAATATCCTGCATGAATAAACAGACGGTTTTGACTATCCACATGGTAATTTTTCATTTCCCGAAAGAAATCAAGATGAATTTCTTTATCCTGGTGAGAAAAGTCTGCGTAGCTTTCTACGGTACTTTGTCCGCCATTGAAAAGCCAGACCTCTGGTCCGGTTCCCGTAGAAAGCCAGTCTTCAGCCCAGGCATCATGGTTCCCTTTGATAAAAATACATTCCTGCTTTTTCGAAAGCTCAATTAAAAACTGGATAACCTGTGAAGATTCGCTCCATCCGTCAACATAATCACCCAGAAAGATCAGCTGATCATCATCCATGACTTCTGCCCTTTCAAAAACCTGCTGTAATGCTTTAAGCCCTCCGTGGATATCCCCTATCACTAATGTTCTTCCCATTTTTATTTTGAAATGTATTTTGCCTCTACAAAATCTGTCAGCCAGACTCCATTAGCCGAAAGATAAAAAAATAATCCTTCTTCATGCATTTTTCCGGTTCTGATGGTGAGAATAACAGGTTTTCCGTGTCGCATTCCTACCTTTGTAGCGGTCTCTTTATCAGCACTTAAATGAACATGCTGACGGCTTCTTTTTTCTATCCCTTTATCTAAAATGGAGGAAATATTGCCTTCCGCCGTACCATGGTATAAAAAGTCAGGAGGCTGACGGGTTTCCAATGCAAGATCTATATCAATAGAATGCCCCTGGCTTGCTCTGATCATGGTTTTATCCTCATTAAAGGCAAATCTTTTTTTATTATTGGTTTCTACTACCTCATCTAATTCTTCATGGGTAAAATATATTCTTCTTTTAGCAGATTTTTCTCTCAGCTCATCTATGTGAGCCCAGCCGTTTTCATCAAGTTGCAAACCAATGCTTTCCGGCTGATGCCTCAAAATAAGGCTTAAAAATTTACTTATTTTTTTCTTTTCTATTTCGTTCATAGGTATGTTTCATTAACAATTATAAAATTCCGGAGCAAAGGCTACTTTTACTCCTAAAGTTCCGGAGATTTAACTGCATTTTTCATCAGGCAAGATTAACCAGTTTATCAAACAATAGTTTCATTCCCCGTGTGGCCGTTTCCTTCATAACCACTGCTCTTTTTCCATATCCGAATTCTGTTTCATTAGGGTTGATAACAATTAGAAGGCAATTGTCGCTAATCTCATGAATCAGCCCGGCAGCAGGATATACCTGTAGAGAAGTTCCGATTACCAGTAAGATATCTGATTCTTTTGCGATTTCTTTTGCTGTCTGATATAAAGGAACATCTTCCCCGAACCAAACGATAAAGGGTCTTAGCTGAGCTCCATCTTCTGCTTTGTCTCCCATATTGATGTCTCCTTTTTGTTCATAAATCAGGCCTTTATTGTTGCATGAACATGATTTGAACAATTCTCCATGGATATGAAGGATATTGGAAGATCCTGCTCTTTCATGAAGATCGTCAATATTCTGGGTAATAATCTGTACCTCAAAATGTTTTTCCAGCTCTGCCAGCAGCTTATGGGCTTCATTAGGCTGTACCTCATGAAGCTGGCGTCTTCTCTGGTTGTAGAATTCTAATACCAGAGCCCTGTCTTTTCGCCATCCTTCCGGACTGGCCACATCGGTTACATTATGATTTTCCCAGAGACCATCTCCGTCTCTGAAGGTTTTTATTCCGCTTTCGGCACTGATTCCCGCTCCGCTTAATATGGTTAGTTTTTTCATTATTTTAGTCTAATAGCTTTTTGTAAATCATCTCATTTTCGTCATCAAAACAGACAAAAATAATTTTTTCTATGGTCTCTGACTGAAATTTTCTAGCCTCATGTACAGCAATTTCTCCCGCCAATTCTTTGGGAAACCTATAAATTCCCGTGCTGATATTAGGAAAAGCTATTGTTTTCACTCCAAGGTTTTCTGCCAGCTGTAAAGAATTGATATAGCAATTCGATAGCAGTTTTGAGCATTTCTCTGCATCATCATTCCAAACCGGGCCTACAGTGTGAATAACATATTTTGCAGGAAGATTTCCTGCAGTAGTTACCACCGCTTCTCCAGTATTACATTTGCCCTGCCTGTTTCTTATCGCTCTGCATTCTTCCAGAATTTGTGGTCCTCCAGCACGATGAATGGCTCCATCTACGCCTCCACCTCCCAATAAAGAAGAATTAGCTGCATTGACAATGACATCGGCATTAATTTTTGTGATGTCTTCTCTTATAACTTCAATTTTCATAAAAAAGTTTTTTCAAAGTAGGTGTAATCATTACTTTAAATTAAGCTTCCTGTTTAGAACCTCATCATCAAATAATAATGGTTTTTCTTCAGGAATGACAAGCTGATCTACATCATCATTCAGGACAAACTGATACTGTTCCTGAACAAAATCAGAGATATTTTCAATTAAAATAATATCTTCTTTTGCAAAAGAATGGATATGTTCATTTCTTAAACCAATTTGTATAGCTCTTCTTTCCAGTTTGTTTCCAAAAGGATCATGATCCGGATCCCACTGAAGTCTTACAGATGATTCTTTTACCTGTTTCTGCCACACTTCTCTGGATATTCCAAGATCATCATTGTAGCTAGAAACAATAGAATTTTCAAGGTATTTTTTGAATGCATCTAACTTTAGATGTATGGCTAATACACATTCCTGTCCTTCTTTTGTTCCCCAGCCATTACGATACATCATCCAAAGGAAATTAGGTTTTATCCAAGTCATTCTTTCCAAACTGAATCCACCACCAAAATATTGATTTTTAACCGCAAATTCTCCTATTGCTCTTTTATAGGACTGATAGACTACAATTTTCTCATCATCATATTGTGCCATGATGTGATGTCCTTTTTGAGGCCAATCTGGTAGCTGTTCTTTATATTTTTTTAATGTAAGTTTCATTGTATTTCTTCAAATGGCTTCAGCATCTCTTCTTTCTTGTCAGCACTGCAAAAGCCACTCTTTTAAATTTATTTTTATATTTCCCCTGGAGACATTTTCTGATTAATGAACTCCTGATGATTATTTTAAGACATTTACCAAGCTGTTTATTTCAATATTTACAGATCCTTTAAAATCATTCCCCACAAACACTTTTATTACTTCAATTTTCCCAATAATTGCCTGGTTAAATTCTTCCAGCCCTTCAGAAGGAACCCAAAGTTCATTATGATTTTTTGCGCCTACATTTTGTGCAGGATATTGCTTTGCTACCTCTTCTGATACGTAAAATTGGGTTACAAAGCCAAGATAATTACCAAATTCATCTCTTGTGTTCCATTTTTCAGCAATTTCTGAAGCGTAGCTTTCATCAAGAACTGGATAGAAAATGGGCTGCCATTCCAATCTTGGAGGGAATTTTTTATATCCGGTTTCCATAATGAGAATCATTTCTTTTTCTCCCACCGGTCTGTAAAGGCTTGTTGTTTTCACTATTTCTTTTTTTACATCATTGATCCTATTGTATGTGCAAGCTCAGCAGATACAGGATACGTTTTTTCTACCGGCAATATCTTTTTAGCCTTATCATATTCTCCTGCTTTTGTAAACTCCAATATCTTTTTTACCAACGGCGTGTAATCTTCTATTTTTACAATCCAATCTTCATTAAATTCTTCTATCAAATGGCGGCTAATACCTACCTGTATTGAACGATAGCCTAATTTGTTTCCTTTAATATTCCTTTCCGGATCCCACTGTACATACACTTCGGCGTTGCTAAACTCTTTTTCCCAATTTTCAGGATTGGGATAGACTCTCTTTTCAGGAGAGGTTAAAACAGCCATACGCAAAGCTTTTTCCCAGGATTCTCTTTTGATATGTATTGCCAGAGTACATTCCTGATTGGATTTCTGTCCATAATTGCTGCGTTCCATCATCCAGAGAAAAGAAGGCTTAATCCATGTCATCCTGCTGAATGAAAAAGGAGCGCTAAACTTCTGATGTTCTACTGCTGCTTTTGCAATGGCTTTATTATAAGCCTGATATACAACAATAGTATCACGGGTATAATCTGCTCTTATTTCAAATTCTTTCATCATTAATTAATCAAAATCATAGACATACACTTCAACATTCTTATTCAGTAAGGTTCTTTCGATGATAGGTTCTATCTGTTCCCATTTTCCGCCAGCCAAACCACATCCAATTCTCGGCATATGTACTGAAGCATTTCTTTGCAAAGCTTCATGGGTAAGCTTCAATAGACATTCCTCTGCTGCCATATATCTGATAGGTGGAACCTCTGAATGCGTAATAATCTTATGCTGAGCAATCATATTGCAAACCCAGACATCTTCTTCCGTCCGAACCATCTGAATTTCTCCCAAGGTAAAATTTTCTTTGCTTCTAAACCATTCTCTGTATTCTTTTTCCGGATGTTTCCATCTTTTTGATACAGCTGTGACAAAACCTTTTCCCCAGCCTCCTATATCATTACATATATGGGCAATTATTTTATTTCCTTCAGTATTGGGAACAGTTGCATCTCCTTTTATATATTGTATTGTTTTCATGTGTATCTTTTTATGTTGCCTGTTCCTTTCCTAAAAATAAAATTAATGTCTCTATTATCTGCTGATTCTTTCTTTAAGCGTCAGAAAACTTTTTGAAATCCTGTGAATATGGGGAATAGGAACCATACACAGTGTCAAAATCAATATTCAGATTTTCAGGTTTAAACTTTTCATCTATCTGATCCAGACAGGTTACTACAAGATTCTTTTTTGTTGCTTCCACATGGGCTCCGTCTAATTTCAAAGCATAGTTTAAAAGGTCATAATCTAACCCGCCAAATCGAAGCCCTTTCTGATACTCATTAAAGGTACAGGTTTCCTCTTCATTATTTCTCAGGATCATCTCCTTTTCATTACTCATCCAGCCATTTCCATGTCTTGTTGCATAGCTTCTGGTCACATAATACATTTCTATATTTTCTATTTTCAATAGTTTGCAGATTTCATATGCATTTTTTGAGGTGGTGTAAGCATAGGTTACGTTCGGAAAAACACCATGATCCATATCTAATAAAACACCCTGGCTACCTTCAAAAATGAGATTCTTAAATGAATTCAGATAGCTATAATCATCTATTTTCCAATTGATTTGCTCAATAGCTTCTAAAAAAGGTTTCATCTGTTCATCCATTTGATCCTCATCCATAAGACCATAATAATAAGCAATACCTTTCAGCTTTTCTATCAGCATTTCTTTGGGGGCAATCAGGTCAATGGCAAATAGTTTATAAGGGCTTTCATTCCTTTTCATGGTAGCTCCTACTCCTTTTCCGCAGGTTCCGTGCTCCAGATTCTTTATATTGGTTCTGTTTTTCCAGACATCAAAAGGAGTCGTTACTTTTGCCAATGGATGAATATGAAGCTCTGTATTTCCGTTTTTTGCTTTTAACTCTTCCCTTTCATTGAATAAAAATAGAGGATGAATCGTGCAATGTTCCGTAAAATAAGAAGGTAATCCCCGAAGTGCTCCGCTTGCAAAACTGGAATGAACATGTTTCCTGTCATCAATCATCACTGTATGAGCGGCCTGTTGTCCTCCTGAAAACCGGATCACCACTGAATCCGGGCTTTGGCAAGCCAGAAAATCTGTTGTTATTCCCTTTCCTTCATCACCAAACCCTAATCCTATCACTATTTGTGCCTTTTTCATATGTAGATTTTTTTATTGTTCTAGAGCATTTACCATTGTCCTCTATGCCTATCTGAAAATGTAAGTTTCCTCCCTTAAAGCATTTGAATATGATCTAACCCTTCCTGCCCTTCTGTTCCAAAAGTTTTGTTTTTACATTGGTCGCAGATAATTTTTTTAATTACGTCAGGAATATCTCTGTGATCTTCTATGGATATACAGTTTTTGCCTAATAACTCCTTCCAGCCTCTGTCTGCTCTTATGGCCTGATCGGAATGTAAAACACTGATGTGGTATACTTCGTATCGTTTTTTAGCTTCCTCCAACAGTTCATCATGAGTATAGGTTTGTTGTCCTGAACCCATAATTTCTCTGATGGCTGATGCCGGAAGTACCTTTAAACAGGGTTCATCTCCTACGGTAAACAACAGCCCTTTTTGCTTTCTTTTTTCAAAGGCATCTGTTCTGGTGTGAAATGCTGCAAAATACCATGCTAAAAGATAGCTTTCTCCTCCATTTCCGCCACCTCCGGATTCAATATAAGTACGGGTAAGCCACATATCCAATTCTTCATCCCCGGACTCAAACTGCCCCACCTGTAACGGGTAGCTGTCGCATTCGTGATCTCCGATTCCTAAGAACAGTAAGGCCGGATCCGGCACTCCTCCCTGGATAATGCCTCCCATCAGCTTGGGCAATCCTTCTTTGATTAGCTCATGAGGAATATGTCCCATACTTCCTGTAACATCTAATCCTAAAATAATCGGGACCGAGTTAGGATGAATCTCAGAATCTCTGGATTCCCTAAAAGAAACACCTTGAGGATTCATAGATGGGTGAGCCTGTCTTTTTGTATTCTGAGTGAAAATCTCACTTGCGGATTTTATTCCGTATCCTGCCTTACTGGCTCTATCGTAACGAGCATCTATATCGTATCTTGTACTTCCCATAATTAAAATGTTTTTCCGAATAAATATTCAAATCTCTTTTCACTTACTTCGAGCTGGATATTTAAATTTCTGATTGTTAATGATAATTCTATGTCTTTCTGAACAAAGTCTTCGGTGTTGAAATCTGCAAAAGTTAAACTGTTCCTGTCTAAAGGGCTGATATCAATAAGTCCTTCCTGTTCACGCTCGAGTCTCTTTATTTTTAACTCGATATCCTCTACCTTGCGCCTGTAGATCAATTCTGAATCTTCTCCGATCGTTCGCGCACGGTCTTCTCTGATCTGATCATTGTTTCTTTGTAATGATTCGATAAATCTTGGTTTTAGCTCATCTTCCATAATCATTCTTTTGTGTTGTTATTACGCTAATTAAAAAGAGCATAGTTATGCTTCATTCCTGCATTCATTTTAACAGGAATACATTATATCAGTTCTTAAAACATATTTTAATCCGCTTATCAGTGTTCTTCCTTCGTGTCTTAAGGGATGGTAAAAGATTAAGGCAGTCCCTTTTTTAGGAGCTACCGTGAAAAGGTTTTCAAATTCTGTTTCTCCCCCTTCAAAATCATCGTTCAGATAGATTAAAAAGGTATAGAAACTTTTCTCTTTTTCATTTCTGATATAACTTCCGTCACGGTGCATTTTAAATTGCTGGCCTGGAGAATACTTATAAACCCTGAACATCTCATTAAAATTCAGAAGTTTGTAGTTTTCATGTTCCTGTGGAAGAAATTCAGCTGCTTTTTTAAAAAGATCCTCTGCCAGATTATTATCAAAAATCATCAGCCTGTCATTGTTTCTGATCCCTTTGCTCATCAGTTGGCGTCCACCGACATTGATTTTGGCTTCTTCAAAATCTTTTCCTTGTGATAAAGCGATGTATTGGTCACATTCGGCTTCCGTAAGAAAGTCTTCAATTAAAAATATCTGTGGATGTAGGTCTGTTTTTTCCATAGTTAGTATTTTGTGACTGGTTATTGTGTTTTTACCCTCTTAATTCATCCCGTACTTCCATCAAGACAAAACCTAAAAGGTTTTCTCCTTTCCATAATAAAGGATTTTCTGCTCTTGAGTCTGTTTCCAGCATCCCGATTCCCCAAATGGTATCATAAGGGCTGGCTTCTACAAGAATCTTATCGTTGGTTGATAAAAGAAAGTCTTTATATTTCTTGTTCTGTGAAAATTTTAAAAGATTTCCCTGTTTTACAATCTCGTATTTATGTTCATCCCAACGTTTCGGATCAAAATTCTTTACTTTTCTTCCCAGGCTTTTAACCTGGTTGGGCGTGGATGCCTGCACTATTTTTTCTAAAGTTTCGGGATCATTGAATAACCTTGCTTTACCAGCCATCATATAATGTTCTGCTGTTTTATAAACAATACCGTTTTCTTCAAACTTTCCTGCAAACCATTGGCTAAAGCATGACTTGGTGACCTCATCTTTAACCGTATGTCCCCAGAAAAACAAAAACTTTATCCTTTCTTTTTTCTGAAATCTGTCTTTAATAATTTGTATAGTGCATTTCATGATTGCGTTATTATTACACAAATGTAAGTGAATTCCAATTTATATACCAAATTTATTTGTGTTGTTTTTACACTAATAAATATAAAATACTGATTATCAACGATAAAATTTTAATTAATAAACACTACTGCCACAAATATTTTACGCAAACGACAGGTGTCTGTTGGGTCTAGGCTAAAGCCGATGGAATGCTGGTATATAAAAAAACGGGCTAAAGCCCGTTTCAATTGAATATCTTCTGAATATCTTTGCTTATACAATAGATTTTAGTGTAGTTTTAATAACACATTGAGTAAGTGCATTTGTGATTATTAGTGTAAAATATTGTCTGATTTGTGGTTAAAAAACTATTTGATTTCAAAATAAAATCCCTGCTCCTCCAGTTCTTTGTATTTTTCCTGATTGAAGGTAAAGAGCTTTCCAGGTCTTCCGCTTCCTTCTTTTTTAACGTTATTGGTTTCATTAAGCAAACCATAGCTCATAATTTTTTTACGAAAATTTCGGCGGTCTATTTCCTGTCCCACAATGGTTTTATAAAGGTTTTCAAGGTCTGAGAAAGGAAATTCTTCATTGAGAAGATTAAAGCCGATTGGCTGATACTGGATTTTGGTACGAAGCCTTTTTAAGGCAATATCAATAATATTTTTGTGATCGAAGGCTACAGTTGGAAGTGCATTGACACTGAACCATTGTGCATCATCTGCATCAGAGTCTGCAAACAGTTCATAATAAGAAGGGTTCACAAGCCCCAAATAAGCCACAGAAACCACTCTGTTTCTCGGATCACGGCCAACATTACCAAATGTATAGAGTTGTTCCAAAAAATCGGGCTTTATACCTGCTTCTTCGTGCAGTTCTCTCTTTACCGCATCATCCAGGTTCTCATCATCCAATACAAGGCCTCCCGGAAGTGCCCATCCGCCTTTAAAAGGTTCTATATTTCTTTTGATTAAAAGAATCTGAAGGTCTTTTTTATCAAAATAGCCAAAGATAACAGCATCTACAGCCACTTTTATATCCTGTAATTTTTTTGGAGACTCCATAAATTAATTTGCGTTACGAATACACAAAGTTACAATTTATCATAACAATAAAAAAATTACATATAATAAAAGTTACTATCTTTAAGTTATTACTATAACCAACTTAAAATTAAATATTTATGAAAAATTTACTAACAGTTCTTTCTATGGCTTTTTTAATGACAGCCTGCGAGAAAGGAAAAACAACAGCAGCCGGCAATGCTGACAAAACGGATTCCACCGCCGAAAAATCCGAATGGAAACCTGTAGATTCTGCTACAGCAACCAAAGCGTGGATGGAATTTGCTACTCCGGGAGAAATGCATAAAATGCTGGCAAAATTTGATGGAAACTGGACCGGTGCTACCAGCATGTGGATGGATGAAAGCGGAAAAGCAGCCACCAGCACTTCTGAATGCACTAATAAAATGATCTTTGAGGGACGTTATCAGGTAAGCAATTATAAAGGAAATTTTATGGGAATGCCTTTTGAAGGGATGAGCATTATGGGATATGATAATGCCAGGAAAAAATTTGTAAGCACCTGGATTGACAATATGGGAACAGGATTAATGCATGCCGAGGGAGATTGGAATCCTACCAAGAGATCCATTGATTTTAAAGGTAAAATGACGGATCCCAGCCAGCCCGGAAAAGAATGTGAGGTAAGAGAAGTCTATACCTTTACCGATGATAATAACCATACACTGGAAATGTACGGTCCCAATCCTAAAACAGGAAAGGAAATGAAAACAATGGAAATAAAATTCACCCGCAAGAAATAAAACAAAATCTGCTTCGTTTGAAGCAGATTTTGTTTTATTTCTTAAAAGGCTTTTTAGTTTGTTTCAAAACTTTCTTTTCATCTCCGTCTAATTTTCTCTGCAATTTTCTGACATCCTCCGCAGAAGGTAAATTTTCAGGAATTATTTCTCTGTTAGTAAGCATATTCCTAACAGCAACATTATTATCTATATGTTCTTCTTCAATTTTTGATTGTCCTTTTAGATCTTTACTTTGAACATTCAATCCTGTCATTTCTGCAGCTAAATCTTTAGCTTTAATACTAATAGTAGGTAAAAAATCAGCAACTGGCCTATTTTCAGGAATACCCATTTTTTTCTTTAGCATTTGGGTGTTTAACCGGAAAAGCGCTTGATCTCCTTTACTTCTTATAATAGCAAATCCCTGGCTATCAACTCCTCTCTCATATAAAACTCCTGAAAGTTGTTTTTCGGTTTGACTTAATTTTTCACGGGCTTTGATTCTTTCATACTCCAATAATCTTTGCTCTACTAATTCTGCTCTTCTTGTTTGAACTGCAAAATAATTTTGTGCAAAAGAAATCTCTTGTTTTCTACTATCCCCATTCTGTGCGATTAAATAACATCCGTACCTTGTTAATAGAATATCATCTATCTCTTTTTCAGCTCCTTTCGGCATCTGTATCGTTTTCCTGATATCAGGAAAATGATACTCGATTAGCTCCCCAACATTTTTGCAAGCATCTTTTGCTTTTATAATTACTTTTTCAAAGTTTTCCCATTTACTATATCCTAACAAAATTTGTAATCCCTTGCACTCCAGCATTCTATTCCCTCTAGTTCAGAGGAGGCTTCTTCAAATTTATAGAATAAGTTTTTTATTTCTTCTGATTTCATTCAACAATATGTTTTTATAAAAATACAAAAAAAATCCTGTAGCTTTCTAAAGCGCTAAAATCAAAGGCAATAAAAAACCGCTTCGAACGAAGCGGTTTATATTTTTAGTCATTAAGCTTTAATACAGCCATGAATGCAGACTGTGGTACTTCTACCCTTCCAATCTGTTTCATTTTTTTCTTACCTTCCTTCTGTTTTTCCAAAAGCTTTCTCTTTCTGGAAATATCTCCTCCATAACATTTCGCGGTAACGTCTTTTCTTAATGCCTTGATTGTTTCTCTGGCAATAACTTTCGCTCCCAATGCTGCCTGAACTGCAATATCAAACTGCTGTCTAGGGATCAGTTCACGAAGTTTTTCACACATCTTTTTACCAATATAATAGGCATTACTCTCATGAATCAGTGAAGAAAGGGCATCTACCATATCTCCATTGATCAGAATATCCATTTTAACCAGTTTGGAAGAACGCATTCCTATTGGTGAATAATCAAATGAAGCATATCCTTTGGAAATAGATTTAAGACGGTCATAGAAGTCGAAAACAACTTCAGCCAAAGGCATATTGAATGTTAATTCTACCCTGTCTGCCGTTAAATAACTTTGGTTAACAATCTCTCCTCTTTTTTCAATACAAAGCGTCATAACCGCACCTACGAAATCGGATTTAGTAATAATGGAAGCTTTTATATAAGGCTCTTCAACTCTATCCAAAAGATTGGGATCAATCATTTCAGACGGATTGTTGATTAAAATTGCGGTTTCAGGTTCTCTTTTAGAATATCCATGGTATGAAACATTGGGTACCGTAGTAATAACGTTCATATCAAATTCTCTGTCAAGACGTTCCTGTACAATTTCCATGTGAAGCATTCCTAAGAATCCGCAACGGAAACCAAAACCAAGTGCTGCAGAACTTTCAGGTTCAAAAACCAAAGAGGCATCATTTAATCTTAATTTTTCCAATGAGAATCTTAGTTCCTCAAAATCTTCAGATTCAATAGGATAAATGCCGGCAAAAACCATTGGCTTTACTTCCTCAAAACCATCGATGGCAGCTTCTGCAGGATTCACAAAAGAGGTAATGGTATCACCTACTTTAACTTCTCGTGCATCTTTAATTCCGGAAATAATATATCCTACGTCACCACATTCAATAGTCTTTTTCGGAACTTGTTTTAGTTTCAAAGTTCCTACTTCATCAGCACCATATTCTTTTCCTGTAGCAAAAAATTTAATTTTTTCGTTTTTAGAAATACTTCCGTTCACCACTTTGAAATAAGCCTCAATTCCTCTGAACGGGTTGTAAACAGAGTCAAAGATCAATGCCTGTAATGGGGCTTTAGGATCTCCAACCGGAGCAGGAATTCTATTCACAATCTGCTCAAGCAAATCATGAACTCCTTCTCCTGTTTTCCCTGAAACTCTAAGAACATCTTCATATTTGCACCCTAAAAGTCCCATAATTTCGTCGGTAACTTCTTCTGGGTTTGCAGATGGAAGATCTATTTTATTAAGAATTGGAATAATCTCCAAGTCATTTTCCAATGCTAAATATAAATTACTGATTGTTTGTGCCTGAATACTTTGGGCAGCATCCACAATAAGAAGGGCTCCTTCACAGGCAGCAATAGAACGGGAAACTTCATAAGAGAAGTCTACGTGTCCCGGTGTATCAATCAGGTTTAAAATATATTTTTCTCCTTTATATTCATAATCCATCTGGATCGCGTGAGACTTAATCGTAATCCCGCGTTCTTTCTCCAAATCCATATCATCCAGCGTCTGAGATTGTAGTTCTCTTTGAGTAACTGTATTCGTATACTCTAAAAGACGATCTGCCAAGGTACTTTTACCATGGTCGATATGAGCGATTATGCAAAAATTTCGTATGTTTTTCATTTAAGAATCTTGTAATTTGCAAAGATAAGAAAATGCAAGAGAATTTTATATTCTTAATTTTTTCTTTTAACTAAAACACAAATAATGGTAAAAAGAGAAGCAAAATTGTCTCTTCTTTTCCGATATGTTATTTAGTTTTACCAAAGTTTTCAGGGAAAATATAATCTCCTGTAAGCATATCAATTCCTACTCTATAATACATTGCATTCTGTTTGCGGATCTTTGTGGCAGTAATATCTATTACAGCAACGACCAAACCTCCAATAATACCTCCAACTCCAGCCCCTGCATAAATAGCAGCATTAGACCTTGGAAAAATTTCCTCTTCGGATGCAGTTATAAAATAGCCTTCATCATCTTTCTCTATCTCAATAATACTTGTGGGTGTTTTTTTATAAGCAATTCCGTTATCGATGATTGCAAAAACATCTTTACTAAGATTATCATAACCATCAACTCTTTTCACTCCTTTAATCACGCCCTCTTTATTCTTCTTTACCGTAAGTTCTTTATCAGGTTTTTGTTCTGCAAATGATTTATAATCTCTATAGACTCCATCTGCAAAAGACTGGGAGCTATAAACAGGTAACTGCTCAGATATTATTTTTCCGTAGTTGTCAAGATCGGCCTCGGAAACAGGAATATTCAAACCACTTTCAGCATATGAATCTTTTACAATATTGGTTAATTCCGAAGATATTTTGGCTGCTATAGCCCTTGTAATATAAGCATGATCTCTCTGTGGATAATCTTTTGAAATTTTAAATTTTTTTAAAAAGTAATATTTATTATTTCTTTTTAAAAAGGTAGACACCTGCATTTCAAGATGTCCTGCGACTGATCTTTCGCCCGGCATATCTTTAACTTTTAAATGTTCCAGTACAAGGAAGTATTCAGTCTTTCCCAGTTTTTTATTATTCTCTAAAAACCAATCTGAAAATAATTTTTCCAGGTCTTCTTTTTCAAATTTTACCTCGTAAGGCTCTTTCCTGTGTGAAACTATACCTATTGTTTTATCTTCTCTTCTGTCAAGCAACGTAAGAGATTGGGCGGCATGATTTCTATCTTTTATATTATTTCTAAGTTCTATAAACTGGTTTTTCTGACCGTATAACACTACTGAAAGCAATAAAAAGAAAAGTGTTTTTTTCATAATTGATGTTTTCGGTAAAAGTAGAATTTTTTAAAACATAAATTAAACGGCTCTCACAAAAAAAGATTTGTAAGAGCCGTCCAACATTAAAAAAATAAACTATTATGGGGTCTGTTTAGGTCCTGGATTATTATTTCCGTGAGGTTTCCTTTCATTCATTTTATCTCTCATCATTCCTTCAGACTGAAACAGCTTTAAGACTTTTTGACAGGGAATTACCTGCTGCATTTTATCTGCGTATTTTTTTCTGTTATCCAATAGCTTCTGCCCTATTTCAAAGCTTTGCTGAAGTTTAACTTTGGCTTCTTCATCTGATAATGTTTCAGGATTAAAGCCAGGATCGAACTGTCCTTTTATCTGCTTCTGACTTTCCAGGTATTCATTATAAAGCTGGGTAAATTCTGCTTTATCATCCTGGTCAATATTCAGATTATCCATGATCATGTTGTTCCTGAACTTCTTAAGCAGTTCTTTCCTTTCTTCAGGAGAAAGATTGTTAATGACTTCTTTCCGTTGTTTTGGATCCATCTTTTTCCAGTCATAATCCGTCCTTTGAGCATTCAAGCCGAAACCATAAATAATAAAAAACGTCAATATTATCTTTTTCATCTTTATTAATTATATAAGTCCAAATAAACGTCTTGTGTCGAGTTACTAGCCAATTCTGCAATTTCAGAATTAGAAAACGAATCCAGGTAATCATTTATTTTGGTTTCGTCTTTTTTAGGTTTGGCTTTCACTGATTTTGGTGACGTTTCTGTTTTTTCTTTTTCGTTTTTTAAAGCATAGTTAACATTATCCGCCTGATTTACACTTGTTTGATTATTATTATCAGCAAAAGTTAAATCAGATTTTAATGTTTCATAAGCAAGTTCACTTTCTGTTTTGGGTTCTCCTTTATTAACTGCATAGGCAGCATCTGAAGTTAACCCTTTTTCAGCGGAATCATTATCAGAATTTAAAACATAAGTCATTCCAAAAATTAAAGTTACTGATGCCGCGGCGGCGTACATCCAGTTCAATTTAAAGACAGGCGCTTTTTTGCTTGTCTTTATATCATTCATAACATTCTCCTGAATGTTTTCAAACAAATGATCAGGGACTTTGTAAATATTTTTACGTTCTAATTTTTCTATGTCGAACTCTTTCATTTCTGTTTTTTCAAAAATTATCTTTCGTAATTTTCTTTAATAAATTCTTCTATTTTCTGCTTGGCATAATGATAATTTGTTTTTAACGTCCCTACAGACATATCTACAATCTTGGATATTTCTTCGTAAGGCAAATCATCATAATACCGCATCATAAATACCAGTTTCTGCTTTTCTGGCAGACTTTGTATAGCGTTCTGTAACAGGATTTGTATTTCTTCGGCACTTCCTTCGGTATTGTCGGCGACAAGATTCTGCATATGATACTCTGCGTCTTCATCAGTTTTTTTCATTTTATTCATTTTGTTGACTTGTTGTAATGCTTCGTTGGTAGCAATTCTGTAAAGCCAGGTGTACAACTGACTGTCATTTTTGAACTGATGAAAATTCTGATAAGCTTTAATAAATGTTTCCTGCAAAGTATCCTGAGCAAGATCTCCATCCACGATAATTCTTCGAATGTGCCAATACAATCTGCTTTGATAAGCATCCATCAAGGCACGGACACCTTTTTCCTGGGTCCGTGGATTCTGCATCAACGAAATAATTTCCGCGTCCTTAATCTTCATAAGATGCTTTCACTGTTTTGGATTACAAAAGTAACTGAAAGTTAAATTACTTCTTCAATTTTAACCTTAAAAATCAAAATAATATGAAATTTTTTTGGGTACTAAGCTTTAGACTACACGCAATAAGTATGCCTATCCTTACTATCCGGTTTCCCCATCCCCTTTCTTTTTAGTACTCGGCTTAAAATCTTATATTTGTTATATGCAAATTGTAATTATCGGTTCCGGAAATGTTGCTTATCATATGGCAAAGGCTTTCAGTCTGAAAGGTATTCCTTTGGTCCAGATTTTTGGCAGAAACGAAAATGAATTAAAGAAAATAGCTGAAGAACTGAATCTTCCTTATTCTACAGAACATTTGAAGGATGCAGATCTGTATTTGATCTGTGTAAGTGATCATTCTGTAGAAGACGTTTCCAAGATCATCACTAAGAAAAACAGTCTGGTGGCCCATACTTCAGGATCCCTTCCTAAAGAAATCCTTTCAGGGGAATACCGGAAGGCCAGTTTTTATCCATTGCAGACTTTTTCAAAATCTAAAAATCTGGAATATCAAAAGATTCCGTTTTTTATAGAAACTGAAAATAAAGAGGATCAAAAACTTCTTTCTGATCTTGCTTCTGTGGTCTCTAAAAATGTAATGGAAAGCACTCATGAAAAAAGAAAATATATTCACCTGACAGCCGTTTTTGCCTGTAACTTTGTGAATCATCTTTTTTCAAGAGCAAAAGAAATTTCAGATTCTCAGGAGATTCCTTTTGATTATTTCTTGCCTTTAATTGATGAAACGGTCCAAAAAATCTATGAGATAGAGCCTAAAATGGCACAGACAGGCCCTGCGGTAAGAAATGATGTAAGAATTTTACAGCTGCACGAACAGCTATTAAAAGACGAAAGTCTTGAAATTTATAAAACAATGAATCATTCTATTCAAAAAATGTATGAGTTATAAAGAGAAATTAAAAGATATAAAAGCATTTGTATTTGATGTTGACGGTGTTTTTACAGATGGCAGTGTTTATCTTCTTCCCGGAGGGAATATGTGTAGGGTAATGAATGTGCTGGATGGTTATGCAGTCGTTAAAGCTTTAAAAAACAATTATTTAATTGGGGTCATCACCGGTGGAAATGATGAAATGGTAAAACATAGAATCAATTATCTTGGAATTCAGGATTATTATCCAAAATCCCATAATAAATTATCTGATTTTGAAGATTTTAAAAAGAAATACAATCTTAAAAATGAGGAAATCCTGACTATGGGAGATGATCTTCCGGATATTCATATCATGGAAAACTCCGCGATAGCAGCATGTCCTGAGAATGCAGTTCCTGAAGTAAAAGGAATTTCCAGTTATATTTCCCCGCAAAAAGGGGGGAGTGGTGCTGTGCGAGACGTCATAGAGCAGGTAATGAAAGTTCAGGGAAACTGGCATGATGATAATACTCAATCTGTATAATATTTATGAAATTACTTTTAGCATCTCAATCCCCGAGAAGAAAGGAACTTCTTTCCAGCCTTGGCTTTGAATTTGAAGTGGTAAAAACCGATTGTGAAGAAATCCTTCCTGACCATATAAAAATAGAGGAAGCCGCGGCTTATTTATCTCTGTTAAAAGCAGATACCTTCAGAAACCTTATCGATGACGAGGTTTTATTAACCTCTGACACGGTAGTAGCTATTGACCATCAAATCCTTGGCAAACCGGCCAATGAAGACGATGCCCGGAAGATGCTTCGCCAGCTTTCCGGAAAAACACATCAGGTTTATACGGGAATTACGGTGAAAACCGCTGATAAGTCCATTACAGAGACCGATGTAGCTGATGTAACGTTTGATGAGATTACCGATGAGGAAATAGATTATTATGTTCGGGAATACAAACCTTTTGATAAAGCCGGAAGCTATGGTATTCAGGAATGGCTGGGTATGGCTAAGATTAAAAGTATGACCGGAAGCTTTTATACTATTATGGGGCTACCTACTCATTTGGTTTACAAAATTTTGAACGAAATATAAATATTATTCATTATAAAATTTTATTATTTTTACAAAATCATCAAACTGCTGATAATAAAAAGCAGATTAGCTAGTTATATTGAATAATGAAAAAGAATATATTGTTCCTTTTAGTAATGTGTATCGTTGCTTCATGTGCTACCAAGACAAAAAAGCCAGAGCAGCGGTCTAAGCTATTGAAAGGCTTTTCCACATACTATAACACCCTTTTTAATGCGAAGGATGCATTAAACAGTGAATTTACAACCAGAGATAAGGGACATAAAGATAATTTTTATGCTCCTTATATTCCTATTCTTACTTATGAAGAACAGCCTTTGGGGAGTGATCTGGGCCAGTCTGCAGCATTTGCAGAAAATTCCATGAAAATGGCTGAAGTAGCGAACTCAAAGCCATCGGGAAGAAATAGTTCCGGTATCCCGAATGTCCCGGGAATGCAGGGAAATATGCCTGGTAATACCCAGGATAATCAGGATGACGGTCAAAATAAAGGGGCTACAACTTTGGAAATTGCTGAAGCTAAAGCACTGAAGGCCATCAATAAATATTCAGTGACCAGAAATGGGGAAGAGAAGAATAAACAAATTTTTGAGGCATATATGATCCTGGCGCAATCCAGAATTTATCAAAATAAGCCTTTGGAAGCTCTGGATGCCCTGAATTATGTTTTCACACATATGAAAGATGATAAAAGGCTGCCTTTGGCAAGAATTTATCAGGGATTAGCTTATGACAACATCAAAGATTATCACAGAGCTCATGAAACTTTTGCCAAGCTGAAAGGGGAGAAGCTCAATAAGACCTATGCAAAACTCCTGAGCATTTATTATGCTGAGTCTCTGCTGGATGCGGGGAAGAAAGAAGAAGCTGCCAAGGAGCTGGATGAAGCATTCGAACTGAATGGTAACAGAAAACTTAAGAGCAGAATTGCTTATCTCAGAGGGCAGGTACAGGAAAATCTCGGACAAAATGAAAAGGCAAGAGACAGCTATGCTGCAGCCTATAAATATGCCAATGATTTTGAATTTGAAGTAAAATCTCAGATTGCTATTGCCAAAACATTTAATGGAAAAGGAGACTACAATGGTGCAAAAAATTATCTGGAAAGCATCAGTAAAAAAGGGACCTATGGTTCCCGAAAGAATGAATTTTACTATGCTTTAGGCTTGATGGCCAATAAGGCTGGAAAAAAAGACGAAGCCCAGCAGTTTTTCAGAAAATCCTTATTTGAAAAGGTTTCCGACCCTCAAATCAGAGGTTTGGCATACTACGAAATAGGGAAGAGTTATCTTGAAAAAAACGACTATATCGGTGCCGGAAGTTACTATGATTCAGCACTTGTTGTAATGACTTATGAGCCTTCCAAGGTGTTGCTGAAAGATCAGTCTGAGTACATTAAAAAAATCTCTAAAAATTACTACCTGATTAAAAAAAATGACAGCATTCTTTCGCTTGCCAAGATGGATGAGGGACAGAAAACCGACTTTTTTTCCAAGTATATTGCTAAGCTAAAAGTTAAAGAAGAAAAAGAAGAGCAGGAGAGAAGACGTGCAGAAAGAAGCAAAGGTTTTGATACCGGCGACTATAATGCCAATTCTATTTTCGCCAATGACGTCAATGCTTTTGAAGACTTTGGAGTTACTACAAAAGGTTTTTATTTCAGTAATACGGGAACTGTAAGCAAAGGAACATCATCCTTTAAACAGGTTTGGGGAGACAGAGCTCTTGCTGATAACTGGCGTTTTTCAAAAAAGATGGTTTCTATTGAAGATATGAAGAATGAAGCGTTAGGAGTATCCGCTGCCCCTAACCCAAGACGTTTTGAACCGGCTTATTATATTGAGCAGATCCCAACAGACCAGGGTAAACTGTCCCAGCTGAAAAAGGACAGAGATACAGCTTCTTTAGGCCTGGGAATTATGTATCAGAATTATTTTACTAATACTCCTTTAGCTACTAAAACGCTGTATGATCTTGTAGATGTAAAGCCCGAAGAAAAAGTAATGCTTCAGGCATTATATGAGATTTTTGCAATGAATTATGAGAAAAATCCTCAGATATCAGACAGGGCGAAACAGATTCTTTTAAAGGATTATCCTTATACTTCATATGCTGAATTTGCAAGAAACCCTAAAAACGTTTCATTTGTAAAATCTACGGAAGATGTTGAGAATGAATATAAAAAGGCATATGCTTTATTTGAATCGGAGAAGTTTGATGATAGTAAGAATGTCATTGACCAGACGATCCAAAAGTTTCCAAAAGATGCTTTAGTGCCTAAACTCTATTTACTCAATGCCTTTAATGCAGGAAAATCCAGTGGAAAAGAGGTAATGATCCTGCAGCTCGAGCAGATAGCACTGAACTATTCTAAAACTCCGGAAGGAGTGAGAGCTAAAGAAATGCTGAATTACCTGAAAAGTGACCTTAGCTTCCAGGCAACGGATAATAAAGGAAATTCTGTTCCTAAGCAGCCCGGAGCCCCTGTTCAACCTAATAACAACTCCGAACCTGTACAGGACGGGTTACAGAAAGCTGACCTCAACAACAACAATTTAGAGAGCTTAGAGATAGCTCCTTCTACAAAAAAGCCCGGCGGTGACAGCCAGCAAAAAAAGAAAAGAGCCACACAGCAGCCCACGGAATCCACCATTCCTAAAAGGCCTCAATAAAATAAAAAAGCGAAGATTAACTCTTCGCTTTTTATATGTAATAGCCTATTTTTTATGATCATATAGAATCTGAGGATTTCTTTTTCTTCACTCCGTGGAAATCTTTTAAATAAAAAGGCTCAAAGTAAGCAATATCTTCAAAGTCTTTATGTTCTATTTTTTCTAATGATTTTTTGATAAGATATTGAGCAGAAGGGTAGACATCTTCTCTAAAATCCGCCTGGGGAAGATTTAGAATCTCTTTTGCTTTCTTCGCTCCGTCTCCTACAAATATCACTTTCTTATCTTTAAACTCTTCAAAAGAGGTTTCATCTAAAATCTTAGCTTCTGTATTGCTGAGTTCAATTCCCGTCAGACCGTCATAAACGGCCGTATAAACCTCCATTCTTCTTGCGTCGACTAATGACACTACAAAATCATAGTTAGGCCCTAAAAAGGGTTCTATCATGCTTTCCATAGAATTTACGGCAACCAATGGGATGTTCAATCCGTAGCAGAATCCTTTTGCCGAAGCCGCGCCAATTCTTAACCCGGTATAAGATCCCGGTCCTTTTCCCAGTGAAACGGCCTCAATATCTTTCACCGAAATTCCCGCTCCCTCCAATGCCCATTCTACAAATGTGTGCAGGCTTTCAGACTGTTTATAGTTTTCTGAAACTTCTTCGGAAAGGCACAATAGTTTTTCATTGTCTGAAATTGCTACAGAACAGTTTTTAGAAGAGGTTTCAAGATATAAAATTTTCATTTTCTTATTTTAAACTAAACCGCAAAATTGCTTTTTAAATATGCTGCAAATTTACGCCTTTATTTTGAGACTATTTTCTGTAGATGGTTCTTGGTTCTGCCTGAGCACTAGGATAAATGGTCATATCAGAAACAGTAACATGCTTGGGGGCATTTATACAATAAGCGATAGCATCTGCAATATCTTCTGCTTTTAACGGTTCATATCCGGCGTATACCGTTGAAGCTTTTTCACTGTCTCCTTTAAACCTCACTAAAGAAAAATCAGTTTCCACAGCTCCCGGCTGAATATTGGTCACTTTAATTCCAAACTCTGTAAGCTCTAATCTCATGCCTTCAGAAATCACATCGACAGCCTTTTTGGTAGCGCAGTAAACAACTCCATTGGCATAAGTTTGTCTTGCTGCCACAGAACTTATATTGATAATATGACCTAAGTTTTTAGTTTTCATAATTGGGATGATCATTTTAGAAACATAGAGTAATCCCTTTACATTTCCGTCGATCATAGAATCCCAGTCATCAGTCTTACCGGCAGAAAGAGGATCTAATCCATGCGCATTCCCGGCATTATTAATCAGAACATCAATATCTTTCCAATTCTCAGGAAGGGAGTTAATGGCTGCTTCAACTTCTTCAAGGTTTCTAACATCAAATATTAAACTAAATATTTCGGTAAATTCAGATAATTCTGTTTTTAAAGATTCTAATGCTTCATTTCTTCTCCCGCAAATGATTATTCTGTTACCTTGTTTTGCCAAAAGTTGTGCTGTGGATTTTCCTATACCGGAAGTAGCCCCGGTTATTACTATTGTTTTCATACAATTAAAATTTTAATGTAAAAGTGTCCAACTATAATAGTCTTTCAATACTTGATTTTTTGATATTGGATGATTCATTTATATGCTGAAACACGTATTGATCAATTGGCATCCAACGCCTGAAAAGCGTCGATTATATGGTCAATACTTAATTTTCTTTTTTCATCAGGAAGAACTGAAATAATATCAAATCTTACCTCATTCTTTTTATCTGTTTCCTCTAAATAATGGTTAGCTGCAGAGACAATTGACTTTATTTTTGCCTTGGTAACGGCTTCCTGAGGAAGCATAAAAGCATCAGTAGACCTTGCTTTTACTTCTACAATAATGATTACATCTTCTTTCTCAGCAATAATATCAATCTCCGCTTTTTGAAAACGAAAATTCCGGGCAAGAATAGTATAGCCGTTTTTCTGAAGATAATCAGCGGCCATGTCTTCTGCTATTTTGCCAAAATCATTATGGTTAGCCATAGTCTGGATTTGAGAATCAGGGATATTTTAGAATTCAATTTTCACTTTAGTCTCCATTTTTATTGTAGCAGTTCCTCCAATTAAAAGAGGTCTGTTGTCTTTAATGTGTCCGTTTGGGAAACCAAAAACTACAGGGAATTTATACTTTGAAAGTCTTTCTGAAATCAGTTGGTAAGCAAATTCATCAAAACTCTCCTCATAACTTTTATTATCTTTTTCATCACCCATATTGGTCATTCCTCCTACAATAAGCCCTTTAATTTTATTAAAAACCCCGGCCAGTTCAAGGCTCATAATCATCCGGTCTAAAGCATAAAAGTTTTCTCCGATATCTTCAATGAATAAAATTTTATCTTTAAATTCAAAGGAATACCGGGTTCCCAAGAGAGCGTAAATCAGGGCTAAATTTCCACCCACAACTTCGCCTTCTATATTTCCTTTCTTATTCAATGCATGAGCATTAAGGTTGTATTTTGGGGCTTTTCCCTTTAAGATATCAAAGATCATATCATAACTTTCTTCCGTTACTCCAAAGCTTGATGTTTTGATCGTCTGCCCATGAATGGAAACAAATCCCTTCTTCAGCAGGTAACTTTGGATCACCGTATTATCAGAATACCCGATATACCATTTCGGATTTTTGGTGAAGTTTTTCAATTTCAGATGCTGAATCAGATGCTGGCAGCCATAGCCTCCTCTGGAAGCCCATATAGCACCAACTTCTTTATCGTTTAAAGCCCAGTTGATATCCTGTATTCTTTCCTGCTCTGTTCCGGCATAATTATACCCATTTGAAAATTTAGTGTAAAGATGTTGTCCTAAAACAGGTTCAAATCCCTTATTTTTAATCATTTTTATTCCCTTTTCCAGCTGGGATACATCTACAGCTCCCGCAGGGGAAATAACAGCTATTTTAGCCCCTTTTTTAAGGGGTTGTGGAAAGATATTTTTTTTCATTCTGTTTTTTGATATTTGACTTCTTTCTTTTCAGCTTCTTCTAACTGTCTGTCAAACTGATTAAACTTTTTAAAACTTTGGAGGAAGATAAAGAAACTGAAAACAATAAGAATTACCCCAACAACTCTTCTGATTTTATTAGCCAGTTTCTGGGTAAGTTTATCGTGAAATTGCTTGGCAAGAAATATTTTGGCCAGATCAATGGAAAGATATGTTGCGAGTACAATGCCTATATATAAAATAAAACTACTGGTGTTAGGATATTGATTTCTCACAGAAATTACCGTTACCAGCCAGAAAAGGATGACTCCTACATTTAAAAGATTAAAGAAAAAACCATTAAAAAAAGTTTTAAAATAATTTTGTCCGATAATTTTTTCCTCTCCGGGCATATGCATTTTGGTTTTGGTAACCAGCATCACAATTCCATACACAAAAATAAGGATAGAAGTTATTCTGTAGAACCCGGGATGTTTATCAATTAAAGTGACAATATCCGAACTGGCATAATATGCCGCAACAATACATAATAGATCCGCACTGATTACTCCCAGATCTAAAGCCAAAGCATGTTTGGGGCCTCTGGAAAAGCTGGTTTCAATTAAGAGAAAAAATATAGGCCCTATAAAAACCAGACTCAGCATGAATCCTAATATAACGGCAGATAGTACAAGTTCAAACATTTAATATGATTTAAAATGAAAAAGATTTTCATTCCGTTTTATACAAAGTTAGACTTTATGATTTAATTATTCAATAAAGTTGTTATATATCAACTCTAATTACGGCAAGTTTAAGACACGCTATTTTTAAGAAAAGAAATTGGAAACAAGAGGGAAAATCTTACTGAAGTCCGGAGAGAAGGGGCAAGAAAAAAATCAACCCTATCTGAAAAATTGTATAAAAAAAGAGGCTGCTCTTGTACAGAACAGCCTCTCCTTTATTATTATTTTAAACGACTTGAAAGTCTAGTTGTTTTTGAATAAGATTGGCTTTCACAACCTTAATGCGAAGTTCATCTCCCAACTGATATCGATTTCCGTGTCTTACTCCATATACAGCATGTGTTTTTGCATCGTATGAATAAGAATCATCCACAAGGTCTCTTAGTTTGATTAATCCTTCGGCACCGTTTTCAGGTATTTCAACCCAGAAACCAAATTCAGCAACTCCGGAAATCACTCCTGTAAATGTTTCTCCAAGGTGTTTTTCCATAAACTTCACCTGCATAAATTTGATAGAATCTCTTTCCGCATCAGCCGCCAATCTTTCCATTGAACTGCAGTGTTTCGCTTTTTCTTCCAGCTCCGGTCTGTTTGGCGATTTTCCTCCATCCAGATAGTGCTGAAGAAGACGGTGAGCAATCAAATCCGGATAACGACGGATAGGAGAGGTGAAGTGGCTGTAATACTCAAAGCCAAGACCATAATGTCCAATAGGATCTGTAGAATATACCGCCTTAGTCATACTTCTCATAGCCAGCGTTTCAATCATATTTTCTTCGCCTTTTCCTTTGACATCATGAAGTAATTTATTCAAGGATTCTGCTACTTTTTTAGTATTGGCAAGATTCATTGTATACCCGAAAGTAGATACAAAATCTCTCAATGCTTCCAGTTTTGCAGGATCCGGATCATCATGGATCCTGTAAATAAATGTATTGTTGGTGATTTCACCTTTATTTGTCAATGAAACAAATTCAGATACTTTTTTATTGGCTAAAAGCATAAATTCTTCAATCAGGTGATTGGAATCTTTACTTATTTTAAAATAAACTCCAACCGGTTCATTATTTTCATCCAGGTTGAATCTTACTTCACTTCTGTCAAATGTAATAGCTCCATTTCTGATACGCTCATTACGCAGAATCTTTGCAAGTTTATCCAGGGTATTTATCTCTTCTGCCAGATCACCTTCGCCTGTTTCTATACGTTCCTGAGCTTCTTCATAGGTGAATCTCCTGTCTGAATGGATAACCGTTCTTCCAAACCACTGCTTTTGGATTTCCGCCTGATCATTCAATTCAAAAACGGCTGAGAATGTATATTTATCTTCGTTGGGACGAAGGGAACAAACATCATTACTTAATACTTCAGGCAACATCGGAACAACTCTGTCTACTAAATAAACAGAGGTCGCCCTTTTATAAGCTTCATCATCCAGAATAGTTCCCGGAACTACATAATGGGATACATCCGCAATATGAACTCCAATTTCCCAATTTCCATTTTCTAACTTTCTTATGGATAAAGCATCATCAAAGTCTTTAGCATCTTTGGGGTCAATAGTAAAAGTACAGATATCACGCATATCCCAACGCTTTGAAACCTCTTCATCCGTAATACTTCTGTCAATCTTATCTGCATCGGCTTCAACTTCCGGTGCAAATTCATATGGAAGTCCGTATTCTGCAAGAATAGAATGGATCTCTGTCTCATGTTCTCCAGGAGCACCCAATACCTGAATGATTTCACCTTCAGGATTTTTATCTCCAGGTTTCCATTCGGTCATTTTAACAACAACCTTATCTCCATCCTGGGCATCATTGAATTTTGTTTTCGGGATAAAAATATCGGTATTGATAGATTTTTTATCACAGACTACAAATCCAAAATCTTTATGGGCCACCTTTTGAAAAGTTCCTACAAATTCTGTTCTGTTTCTTTCCAGAACTTCCAATACAGAACCTTCCAGTTTCTTTCCTTTATAATGGTAAGTTATAATAAGAACTTTATCACCCTGCAAAGCATCTTTCACATTTTTGGCATGAACAAAAATATCATCCTCCACGCCTTCTACACTTACATAGGCATTTCCACTTTGGTTGAAATCGATAATTCCGGACATTGTTCCTGCAATTTTCAAATTCACAATATATTTACCTTTTTCCACTTCCTGAATCTTTTCCGATGCCTGAAGTTTATGGAGTGCCTGAATGACAAGTTCACGCTGTCTCGGGTTTTTATAATCTATCCCGTCAGCAATCTGTTTATAATTATAAATTTTTGATGCATTAGCATTCATAAAACGAAGGATCAGTCTCCCGATTTCCATCATTTTCAAATCATTTTTATGACTTATATATTTTCCTTTTTTTGGCATTTTAATTTTTTTTAATTGTTCATGGCTTTAATTCAATTAAAACCTTTTTCTAAATTTCCACTATACTTAATATAAAGGTAGTTAATTTTACTATTCAATTTCTTTTAGCCAATCAACAGTAATTTCCTTTTTAAATCAGTTATAACGGGATTTTTAGTTTTGTATAAATTTAATACAAATATGGAGAAGAAAAGAGAAAACCTTTTGCTAAATATCTTTTTATATATCAAAAAAGGTTCCGAAGAATAATAGAATGTAATTTCTATTGAACATTGCAAATGTACGAATAAAAAATAAATAAGGCTTGCAAATGAATTTACAAGCCTCAGTATACTTAGCAAACTGCTATTTTATCAACTCTATTTTGGTGTCTTCCACCTTCAAAATCTGTTGTAAGAAATTTTTCTACGATATCAATAGCCACTTCTTTGGATATAAACCTTGCCGGCATGGATATCATATTAGCATCATTATGCTGTCTTGCCAGTGTTGCAATCTCCGGCATCCAGCAAAGTGCACATCTGATCTTCTGGTGTTTGTTTGCAGTGATCTGAACTCCATTTCCGCTTCCACAGATCAAAATTCCCAATTCATTTTCCCCATTTTCTACAGAGGTGGCTGCAGGATGTACAAAGTCCGGATAATCCACACTGTTTGTGGAAAACGTGCCAAAATCCTGAACTTCAAACCGTTCTGAGAGATAGTTCTTAACAATCTCCTTATATTCATAGCCTGCATGGTCTGCTGCAATAGCAATTTTTCTTTTCATAGTACTTGTATTAAGCTTTATTAGATTCTATTTCCTTACAAAGGTAAGAATAATAACAAATAGTGTTAGTAAACCGGGGATTAATTGTGAAAAGGTATGTTAATAAGTGTGGAAAACTTTCATCAACTTTCTATTTTTAAAGATGAATTTATTTCGTAATAGAAAACCTTTCCGGAAATTTCAACCACAACTTTCCGATTGTTTTCTTCAGTTAATCCAAACTTTTTCCATAAAAAAATTACTAATAATTGATATTTACCAAAGTTATCAACATCTGTTAATAAGTACCAGAATAAGCAGGTTTACAATGATTTATAATGTGAATTAAATATGAATTTAACAAAAGCTATTTGTTATAAACTTTTAGCCTAAAACTTATCCCCGAAACTAACAACACTCAACAACAACTACATTATTCTTTTCTTTATAAGAGAAAAAATTGTTGATTAGTGAGTGAATGGGGATGGGGAAAGTTTTTGAAAACTTTTATTTCAATGGATCTGTTGAAAAAGTTTAAAACCTTACATTTGTGAAACGAAAATTCAACGATATTTATGAAAACAATCAATGATTTCAATTTTAAAGATAAGAAGGCACTGGTAAGAGTGGATTTCAATGTTCCACAGGATGACCAGCTTCAGGTAACAGATAACACAAGAATTGTTGCGGTGAAACCGACAGTAGAGAAGATTCTTAATGATGGCGGATCTGTCATCTTGATCACACATCTTGGAAGACCTAAAGGAGAGGTGAAAGATGAGTTTTCTCTAAAGCATATTGTAGGTGAAATTTCCAATGTTCTTGGGCAGGAAGTTAAATTTGTTGATGAATCTATTGGTGAGAAAGCAGAAAAAGCAGCTTCAGAATTGAGACCTGGGGAGATCTTATTATTAGAAAATGTACGTTTTCATAATGAAGAGGAAAAAGGGGATGAAGGTTTTGCTGAGCAACTTTCAAAATTAGGGGATGCTTTTGTAAATGATGCTTTTGGAACGGCACATAGAGCTCATGCTTCTACTGCTGTAATTGCAAAATTCTTTCCTTCGACTAAATTCTTCGGTTTGTTGATGGCTAATGAGCTTAAAGCAATTGATAAGGTATTAAAAAATGGTGAGAGACCTGTAACTGCTATTTTAGGAGGTTCTAAAGTTTCAACTAAAATCACCATTATAGAAAATATTCTTCCTGCAGTAGATAATTTGATTATCGGTGGAGGTATGGCATTTACTTTTATTAAAGCTCTTGGAGGAAAAATAGGTAATTCTTTAGTAGAAGAAGATAAGCTTCCATTGGCTTTAGAAATTTTAGGTAAAGCAAAAGAACATAAGGTAAAAGTGTATCTTCCTTCGGATGCTATTATCGCTGAGAGTTTTAGCAATGATGCTGAAAGAAAGGAAGCTGATATTTATGCTATTCCGGAAGGATGGATGGGACTTGATGCAGGCCATAAATCAAGAGATCAGTTTAATGATGTACTTTTAAATTCAAGAACTATTCTTTGGAACGGTCCAATTGGAGTTTTTGAAATGTCAAACTTTGCCGGAGGAACTATTGCACTTGGTGACAGTATTGCTGAAGCAACAAGACTTGGTGCTTTTTCTTTAGTTGGGGGAGGTGACAGTGTTGCTTTTGTTAAACAATTCGGGTACGGTGAGAAAGTAAGCTATGTTTCTACCGGTGGTGGAGCAATGCTTGAAAGTCTTGAAGGTCTTGAGCTTCCAGGCGTAGCTGCAATTAACAATTAATTTAAGTTTTAAAATACTAAACCTGCTAATAGAATTAGCAGGTTTTTTTGGGTCCGAATTATTTTTTTGATTCTATAATTTTAGGATGTAGTGCTATTTTTATGAGCAAAGAAAGACTAGAATAACAATTTATTTAACGTGTTTTTAGTACAATTGAGCTTGTAAAAAATCTTAATGCTTGTTATATTTTTTACGTTATTTCTATGTATGAAGATTCATTTTTATGATTATGTTAATACCTAATTGAATTGATTGGATATTAAATATATATTGAATGTTATTATAATTAGTGAATATAATAAAATATATAGTAAATAAACTGTTGTCCAGTGAGTATATTTGCTTGAATATTCTGCTTAAAAGCTATTTTTTTTCAATGTTTGTTTTATTCTTATCAAAGCTTTTTTGCATGGATTGACTAATAGATATTACTTATAGTTATAATGAAAAGTTATAACTTAAAATTAGTATTTGCTTTTATTCTACATGCTTTTTTAAGCAAATTATGTTTGTGTTATATTATTTTTTTCTGGCTATATTTTTATTTACGTCAATTTTTGACGGCAGCGGGAGATACATTTTTAGTACCAAATTGAAATAGTATGATGTATATAAATGAATTTTTTACAGTAGGAAATTCTGCTCATAATGATAATCTCGGTTAGTTTATTGATAACTTTAGTGGAGAGTGTCACCTTTCAAAAAGTAAGCAGATGGATTGATGAACTTTCTTACTTCCGATTGATAGTAGAGTGCTAAAAGATGAAATTATTTATCGTTCAGAGGAAATAATAATTCATGGGAGTAATTCTTTATTCTCCAGTAACAAGTTTACAATTATACGAGAATGAATTTTGTAGCTGAGTTCAAAAAGAAAAAAAGAAATATCACCAATATTTCAATTTCTGATAAAAATGGTGAGGTATTAAAAATACTATTTTCAATCGAGTACTATGATGTTCTGTATATTTCTAATTAACCTAAAGTTGAATGTACTCCTTTATCTGTATTTTTAGCGGATCCATAAGCTCAATATGTTTTATTGGTAAAAATACCTTTGCCTGTTGTCAATGGAGGATCATTAGTTTTAATCAGCCTTGTACTTTCCAATAATTAGAAGAGAGTAGGGGCGTATACTATTCAGCCGATGTATTAGGTTCCTGAACTTTCATACTTTTGTGCGGGTGGGATTTCAGATGTGAAATTTAACGTGGGCAGCACAACAATTTTTATTATTTAAGGAAATGTAAATTTTATAAGTAATTTGATTGTTAATCCTATAAAACATGATAGATATCTTTCGGTCTTTTTTTGAATAGAGAGGTAAGTATCTTTTTTTAGATCATTTAAGGAAAACTTGAATATTTATGAAATTAAAAGTAGAGCGAAGAATTTTTAAAAAGTCTTACGGTATGAAATTTTTTATCTCTTTTGAACTAAAAATTGAAAATCATAATATAAACTGATATTGGTATAAATTGAAAAACTCAGGAAATTTTCCTGAGTTTTTTATTTTTTAGGTAAAAGTGCTTAAAATTGACCTTCATAAATAGCTTGAAAATCGATTTTCTACTTTTTTTCGATAATGTATATCAAACTTGAAAATTCGTTCGTAAAAAGGGCTTTTATGTTCGAAATTGTTCCGTAGAACGTTGCTTTTAGCCAAAAAAGCGAAGATTTTTTGTATTTTTCGCTTAGCATGGAGATATAATATGAATCCAGGACAAGTGGTTTTATTTTTCTCATTTTCCAATCTGATTTCTTTGAAATTAAATTTTCCATTCCATTTTTAGAAAAATGATAGATATGTCTTGGTACATCATAAGCTGCCCAATATTCTTTATAATGTTTTGCATCATAAGAAGTAGGGTTGGGAACGGCAATTATTAAAAAACCTTTTTCTTTTAATTTCCCGTGAAATATATCCAGCATTTCATCCTGGTTTTCTATATGCTCAAATACATGCCATAATGTAATTGCATCCAGGCTTCGATCTTCAATTGTATGGATATCGTCCAAAATTTTGGCTTTGGTTATTTTACTTTCTACTGCTTTTCTTGCATCAGCATCAGGCTCGAAACCGAAAGTTTCAAAATCATTTTCTACATACTTTACAAATTCTCCGGCACCGCATCCGTAATCCAATATTTTCGATCCTTTTTTGATTCTATCAACGAGGATGTTTTTTTTATACTGAAGATTAAAAGACTGAAGAAATTTATATAATTTTTCTTTCAGACTTCCGGAATCCTGATGATGGGAGATATAATCTTCGCTTTCATAATATTTGGAAATATGGGATGGAATAGGGGTGGTTTTAAATACTCCCTTGGTTTGTGTTTCTTTAATTTCAAATATTTCCTGTGAAAGAAAATGATCTTTTATTTTCATTGAAGTCGTTATCTTTATATTTGAAAATTAAGATATCTAAAAGCTGAAATACGCTCTTAAATACCTTAATTTAGCTTTAACTTTTTAAATGTTTCACGTGAAACATTTATTTTTTTAACGTCCTAAATACACCAGTAAAACGTTTATATCGGATGGAGATACTCCGCTTATTCTTCCAGCTTGCGCTATAGTCTTAGGGCGGACGTTGGTCATCTTCTGTTTGGCTTCTGTAGAAAGGCTGGATAGCTTTGAATAATCAAAATCTTCAGGGATTTTAATGTTTTCCAATCGGTTTAGCTTTGCCACATTCTCCTTTTCTTTTTCTATATATCCTTTGTATTTGATATTGATCTCCGCCTGTTCTCTTACTTCGTCGCTATATTGAGAAGAGAATTCCTTGATGGCTTCAATTTCATCCATTTTATGTAGCGTCATATTCGGTCTTGTAAGGATCTGAGCTGCTCTGTAAGCCTGATCTACAGGATTACTTTCTATAGATTCCAGAATAGGGTTGATCATTCCTGGTTTTAAAGAAGTTTCTCGTAAAAATCCTTCAAGTGATTGACTGTCAGTAATTTTAGCTTCTACTTTCTTTAATCTTTCTTCTTTTGCCAGTCCTAATTGATATGCTTTTTCTGTCAATCTGATATCTGCATTGTCCTGTCTCAAAAGAAGTCTGTACTCGGCACGTGAAGTAAACATTCTGTATGGTTCTTCAGTTCCTTTTGTAATCAGATCATCTATTAATACTCCAATATAAGCTTCATCTCTGTTAAGGATGAATTCATCTTTTTCGTGAACTTTATTGTGTGCATTAATACCTGCCATTAAACCTTGACCTGCTGCCTCTTCATATCCTGTAGTACCATTGATCTGTCCTGCGAAATATAAATTATCAATTAATTTTGTTTCTAAAGTATGTTTCAATTGGGTAGGAGGGAAGTAGTCATATTCAATAGCATAACCCGGACGGAATACTTTTACGTTTTCGAATCCTGGAATATGTTTCATCGCTTTAATCTGTACATCTTCAGGAAGGGAAGAGCTGAATCCATTTACATAGATTTCTACTGTTTTCCATCCTTCAGGTTCTACAAAAAGCTGATGTCTGTTTCTTTCTGCAAAACGGTTGATTTTATCTTCAATACTTGGACAGTATCTTGGACCTAAACTTTGAATCGTACCATTGAACATTGGGCTCCTGTCAAAACCTTCACGCAAAATATCATGTACTGTTTCGTTGGTATATACAATATGACAGCTTAGTTGTTTTGTTAATTTTGGGGTATCAAGATAGCTGAATTTTTGAGGATTTTCATCTCCTTTCTGTTCTTCCATTTTGGAATAATCCAAACTTCTTCCATCTACTCTCGGTGGAGTACCGGTCTTCATTCTTCCTGCTTCAAATCCTAAAGAGACGAGTTGTTCGGTAATACCAAATGCTCTCGGTTCTCCCATTCTTCCTCCGCCTAATTGTTTATCACCAACGTGAATTAATCCGTTAAGAAATGTTCCGTTTGTTAAGACTACAGATTTTCCTTTTACTTCTATTCCTAAGGAAGTAATCACTCCCGTTACTTTATTGTTTTCTACAATAAGTTGTTTTACCATATCCTGAAAGAAATCAAGATTTGGAGTATTCTCTAATGCTAACCGCCATTCTTCTGCGAAAAGCATTCTGTCATTTTGGGTTCTTGGAGACCACATTGCGGGACCCTTTGAAAGATTCAGCATTTTGAATTGGATAGCTGATTTATCTGCTACAATTCCGGAGTATCCTCCCATTGCATCAATCTCTCTTACGATCTGTCCTTTTGCGATTCCACCCATTGCCGGGTTGCAACTCATCTGTCCGATGGTCTGCATATTCATAGTAACGAGTAGGGTCTTTGAACCCAGGTTCGCGGCAGCAGCTGCAGCTTCACAACCTGCATGTCCGGCACCTACTACTATTACATCATATATTTCTGAAATCATTTTATCTCGCTTATTTTAAGCTTTACACTTTGTTCTTATTACCAATGTTTCACGTGAAACATTTTTGAAGAATGCACTCTAGGTAAATTTATATTACAGCTAGAATAGAGCACTTTAGATATATAGCTTTAAGTAATTCTTTAATTTAAATCCTTATATCTGGATAAGTAAAGATCTTCCATTCTCCGCATCTCTTTTTCCTCTTCCTCAGTCTTATCTTTATACCCTGAAAGATGAAGAATACCATGGGCCAGAACCCTTCTTACTTCTTCTTCATAATCTCGGGATAGGGTAGTGGAGTTTTCGGAAATGCGCTGCAAAGATACAAAAATCTCTCCGCTTATTGTTTTCCCTTTTACATAATCAAAAGTGATGATATCTGTATAATAATCATGTTGCAAATAGTCCTGATTGATCTTGAGAAGATATTCATCATCACAAAAAATGTAATTGATTTCTCCCTGTTTTTTTCCTTCTGAAAGAATAATATCTTCCAGCCATTGTTTGTAATCTGTACTTACGCTTTCCGGTAAGTTTTCGTAAAAGAATTGTATCATTGTTTTAAAACCAGTGTCCTAAGATAACACTGAATATGCCTTTTTGATTATTTTTAAGTGAGTGGCTAAAGTTTACTTTAATTTGTCCAAATGGAGATTTATATCCTGCTGTTATTCCCAGTGAGCTAAAATTTACTTTAACTGCATCTTCGAATTTAAGATCATTAGAAAGATTGGCAAAACTGAAATTTCCACTAACAAAATAACTTTTGTTGAATTTAAACTGGATATCATTTGAGGCTAATATCACATTATTGCTATGAAGCTGTGCAAAATAAAAACCTCCAAAACTTTTAAAGTTGATAATATTCTGTTCAAAAACCCCACCAAGTCTGTACTGATAATACTGAGGAAGATTTTCACCAATGGTAAGTCCACCAAACAGATTAAGACGATAGGTAAATTGTTTACCCAACGGAATATTAATTCTTAGATCTGCTTTTATCTGGATAATTCTCTTCTCAACTTCAGATTTTAACAGATCTACCACCTTTCCTTCTGCAGCGAAATAGACCCCTTTTGTAGGGAATTCTTTGTCATCCTGGGTATCGGTCTTCAAAAAAGCATAGGGGTTCAAAAAACGGCTGTAACGCCTGTTTTCACCATTAAGTTCAGCCTTGAAGTAATCATGGCTTATACCACCTCCAATTGCAAATTTATCCTTCCATATCGATTGAATGTAGGCTTCGTTTCTGATCCATTCCCATTTATCCACGATGTTATTATCCATATTCTTAAGATCAAAGCTCATTCCCGAAGAATAAATACCAAATCCGGGAATATATCCGTTATCAATAAAATAATTAAGGTAGTATCTGAGCTTATCCCCGACAACAACATCTACTGAAAGGTTTGAATTTTTAAATAAAAGTCTTTTTGCGGAATAATTTAATAGGAGTCCTGTTTTGAAAATTTCATCATAATGAAGTCCGAATTTTACAAAATGCCGTGCATCATCTTCGGTAACGTATAACTTCAGATAATTCGTGTCATTCTGCTGAATAATATCATAGTTGATGAATCTGTAGTTATTGGTGGCAACAAGCTTATCAATCATCTTGTTAATATTTCCATACGTTTGTAAAGAGGGAAGACGTAGTCCCAATTTCCCCAAAACATAGTTTTTACCATATATTTTGCCTCCTTCTATCGCAAGACTGTCTATTTTGTAGACGTTGGAATATATTGGATTTACACGCTGCCTGAGGCGGTCAAAGGACCGTTTGGGTAATTGATCCAGGGTATTGACATATTTCATTCCTTCTACATAGCCGCTATCAAGAATCTTTTTTTTCTCATCATAGCTGGTGGCTGTCATTCCCTTTAGATTGGGCTTGATGTTAATATCAGTATATTTATATTGTTTTCTGGTATCTCTTTTTATTCCAAAGTCGATCACCTGGTTCAGGATTGAAATAATATTGTTTAAATCTTCTCTTTTTGAAAGGTCCTGGTTCAGGTCCACTCCAATGACGATGTCAATCCCTTTGTCCTTTAAAGGTTTTGAGGGGTAATTTACGGTCATGGCTCCATCAATATAAATACTGTCACCTATTTTCACAGGATCCATTAAAGAAGGAAATGCTGAACTTGCCATGATTGACTGTACGAGGTCTCCTTTTTCAAAGATCTGCATATTTCCACTTTCCAGATTGGTGGCCACACAAAAAAAGGGAATAGGAAGTTTAGAAAAATCATCAATGTTGGAAACATTTTTGAAAAGCTCTTTAAGAAGATAGACATTCCTTTGTCCTGTACTTATAGAAGATGGAAGTGTTATTTTTCCATTTTTTAACGGAATAGATAGAAGATATTTATCCACAGATTTATTGAAAAATGTAGACTCCTGCCGGGATTTGGGATCCATAATCAGAGAATAGAAATCCGTATCCATAACAATTTTTTCTATTTCTTTTCCGGAATATCCGGCAGCATAAAGACCACCTACAATGGCTCCCATACTCGTTCCGCCAATATAATCTACTTTGACTCCCAGTGAATCTAAAACTTTAAGTACTCCGACATGTGAAAAACCTTTGGCACCACCACCGGCCAGCGATAGTCCTATTCTTGGGTTTTTGGGAATTACCAAATCCTTTTTTACTTGTGACTGGATTAAAAGTAATTGGAATACGAAGAGAATGATCAGGAGTTTTCTCATAGTTAATCTTTAATATAAATCCGTTTCACCCGAGGGGAAATGGAGGTTAATACTTCATAGGTAATAGTTTTGCAGTAAGCTGCGAATTCTTTTAAACTGGGGTGAGCGTTGAAAATGGTTACTGTATCTCCTTCTTTTACATTAGGGATATTATCTACATTGAGCATCATCATATCCATGCATATATTTCCTACAATAGGAGCAAGAGTTTTATGAACTCCCAATTTTCCGATTTGATTTCCTATTAATCTGGGAATACCGTCAGCGTATCCTACCGGAATAGTAGCGATATTTGTCTGATGATCTGTTTTATATTTTCTGCTGTAGCCCACAGATTCACCGTTTTCAACCAATGATATCTGTGAAATCACTGTTTTAAAACTTACTACAGACTGTAATTGTTTTTGTATTTCACTGTATGGTGATTCTCCCAGCATTCCAATTCCAATTCTTACCATATCATACTGATAGTGGGTATAGTTTGTAATTCCGGAAGAATTTAAAATATGGCGGATAGGAGTATAGCCAAGCTTTTCTGTTAAATAGTTTGAGTTTTTTTCAAAAATCTCTAATTGGCTCATGGTAAATTCTTTTTCTTCCGGTACATCAGAGGAAGATAAATGGCTGAACATACTTTGAACCTTAAGATTTTTATGTTGTAAGGTTTCACTTAACTGATCTAATTCAAAATCTTTAAATCCAAGACGGTGCATTCCTGTTTCTAATTTGATATGAATAGGATATTTCTGATCATACCCGGACTTCTGAACTGCTTCATAGAAAAGGTCCAACACCCTGAAACTGTAAATTTCAGGTTCCAGATTATAATCTATAATAGTCTGATAACTGTGCTGTTCAGGATTCATCACCACGATTGGGGTGGTAATTCCTTTTTTACGGAGTTCTGCACCTTCATCGGCGAAAGCTACCCCCAGATAATCAATATGATGGTGCTGTAGAAATTCTGAAATTTCATAGCTTCCCAGACCATAAGCATTGGCTTTCACCATGGCCATCATTTTCGTTCCCGGCTTCAGCAGAGATTTATGATAATTGATATTATGAAGAATTGCGTTCAGGTTGATCTCCAAAACGGTATCATGCTTTCTCAGTTCAAGGATATCTTTAAGCCTTTCAATTTCAAATTTTCTGGCTCCTTTTAAAAGAATGATTTGATTTTCTAAATCTGTAAGTCGTTTACTTTCAATAAGTTCTTTTGTGTCTATAAAAGTATATACTTTAGATTTAAATAATTCACTAAATTTTGATATTTCATCGCCGATTAAGAATACAGAATCGAAATGCTGCTCATTAACCAGTTCTGAAACTTCTTCATACAGCTCCTGTGAATTCGTATTCACCCCTACAATATCCGTTAATACCAAAGATTTTTCAGGCTTATTGTATTCTTTTAAAAACTGTAGGGCAGTCTTCAGTGAGTCCAGATCCAGATTGAAAGAGTCGTTGATTACGATATTGCCCTTAATTCCTTCAATAGCTTCAAGCCTCATTTCAACGGCCTTTAAAGTGTTGATTTTTTCAACGATCTTTTGATTTCCGATGTTCAGCTCCTTTAGGACTGTGATAAGCGCCAGAGCGTTGGTTAACGTGGCTTCATCTCTTTGATGGGCCGGAAAACTGATTTCTTCACCAAAATATTCAACAATGATGTTTTCACCCTTCGAAATATTGTTTTTAATGAAGACCTGATTTTCTTTTTTAAACCCGTAAGAGATTAATTTTTTATCTGGGTACAGCTCTTTTATTTTTTTACTTACCAAAGAATGGTCACCATTATAAATGATCACCTCAGAATCTTTAAAAAGTTTGAGCTTTTCATCAATAAGTTCTTCTTCCGAAGAAAAGTTGGCAGCATGAGCAGTTCCTATATGGGTTAACAATCCGATTTGAGGATGAAAAATATTTTCTAAATTTTCCATTTCGTCCGGTTGGGAAATTCCCACTTCAAAAATCCCAAGCTTATGGGAAGCATTGATTTGAAGGAGGGAAAGAGGAAGGCCAATTTGGGAATTAAAACTTTTAGGGCTTTTTACTGTTGGAAATTCATTCCACAGACATTGATACAACCATTCTTTTAAAATAGT
Source organism: Chryseobacterium sp. WG23 (assembly GCF_024586575.1). Lineage (NCBI taxonomy): Bacteria > Pseudomonadati > Bacteroidota > Flavobacteriia > Flavobacteriales > Weeksellaceae > Chryseobacterium > Chryseobacterium sp. WG23. The sequence goes on along the minus strand of NZ_JALCZE010000003.1, from coordinate 19,326 downwards.
TTTCCCATTACTTCCTGTAATTCCGATGGATTGTAAATGGGAATGTTCGAAATGATACTTTGCCAGTTTTTGAAGAAAATCCACAGAATTCTCAACAATAATCCAGGTTATATTTTCAAACTGCGGATATGGATGTTCAGAAATAATTACATGGATACCTCTGTCTATAGCAGATTCAATAAATTTTTCACCAGAGTTTTTATGGGTATTTATAGCAATAAAAGCAGTATTCTTTGTAGAATATATAATTCTGCTGTCAAAAGCTATATTTTTGATCATTACATCTCCGTCTCCAATAACCTGTGCATTGGTGATTTTTGCAATTTGTTGTACTGTATAGTTCATTGGTACCCTTTCTGCTTATTTATGTAAAGGCAAATCTGTTTATTTTAGAATTTGCCTGTTAGTTTTTTATATTATTTTTCTTTGCAAGAACTTCATCCATAAAAACACGGCGGCTTACTGCTTCATAACTTTCTGTTTCACCCAATTCCACCAGGTTATTGCCCTGAGAAATCCTCATGGAATAATTGGCAAGATTACCTGTTCTCTTACAAATAGCATGCACTTTTGTTACATACTCGGCAGTAGCCATCAAATTGGGCATAGGACCGAAGGGGCGCCCCAGGAAGTCCATATCCAGCCCTGCAATAACTACTCTTACACCACTATTGGCAAGCTGATTGGCAATCTCTACAATGCTTTCATCAAAAAACTGAGCTTCATCTATTCCTACCACATCACAGTTGGAAGCCAACAAAAGAATTTCATTAGGATTTTCTACTGCTGTACTTCGTATTTTATTCTGATTATGAGATACTACATCATCTTCAGAATACCGGATATCCAGTTTCGGTTTAAAAATTTCTACATTCTGTCCCGCCATTTCTGCTCTCCGCAATCTTCGGATTAATTCCTCAGTTTTACCGGAAAACATAGAGCCACAGATAACTTCCATCCAACCGCTTTGTTTGGAATGATTAATTGTATTTTCTAAAAACATTTGTTAAATTAGCCGTATATTTTTAACATCAAAAGTAAGCAATTTTAATAAGAATCTTATTATGCAGAATATCCAAGATTTAAAGGAAAAAATTTTTTTTGAATCCAAGAATATCATTGATAATCTGGACAAAATAAATAACGTAGACGAATTACTTTCCAAGCAAGATCTTGTAGATGAGCTTGCTAACAGGATTTCTTTTTTGAAATTAATGGAAAAAAATATAGAATATTTCATTGCTGAAGATCCTGTTTACCATTTTGAAAATAAGCATCATTCCTTTGCATCCGGAGATATGGAATCTCATGATTCCGGAAATGAGGTAACGGAAGAAGAAGCTATTTTTAATAATGAACTGAATGAGATTGATGAAAATGAAAATGATAACTTTGCCGTTGGAATTGATGAAGAAGCAGTATTCAATAACCAGCTGAATGAAATCATGGAAAATGAATTCCATGAAAATATCATCAGCTTTGTGGATGAAAGCTATGAATACAAAAATGGAGATCAGCAGGAGATCCCAAAGAATGGAGTAACAGAAGAGGAAGCTGTTTTTAACAATCAATTGAATGAAATTGACGATAATGAGATCTCAGGAAGTGAAGCGGCAGTTTTAAGTTTTATAGATGAAGAAAAAGTACTTGCTGATGCTATTCCGGACTATGATGAGGATATTGATGATAGCATCTTTAATGAAAACATTACGGAAGAAGAAGTACGGTTTACTAATGAGCTGAATGAAATAGAACGTTCTGAAGAGGAGGATGCTCAACAGAAAGACGAGATAAAGGATGAAGTATTTCTGGAGGAGTCAAAAGGGACTGCAGAAAGGATCCCAAGTATTTTTGATACCGAAACCCTGGAAGACGAAATGTTGATTGAAGAAACTGAAGAAGAGTTTATTTCCTCAAAGACTTCAATAGAACAGGGAGAAATGGCTACAGAAACTTCCAATGTAGAGAATATCATAAGTGAGATAAAAAACGAACATCCTGAAGAAGAAAAGGAGGAGCAAATACTTGCAGAAGTATATGACAGAAGAAAAATTGTTGAAATAGACAAGCCTATCCCTGAGGAAACAGAAAAACATCCTTCTGATGAAAGTTTTGAAAATTTAGATGCTTATCATCAGGAGAAAAAAATAAAATTAGCCAATATCAAAGGACTAAAAGCCGTTCAGTCTCTTTTTGACGATGACCCGTTAGAAAGAGAAATACCTAAAGAAGACCAGGCTCCGGTAGTGAAGGAGGAAACAGGAAGCATTTTGAAATCCAATATTCCTACCAATTTTATGGAAGCTGACAAACAAAAACCGGAATTCAAGCTGGATTTGAATGACAGAATTGCTTTTTCAAAGATGCTGTTTGATGGAAGTCAGACAGACCTTAATGAAACGGTAGCCCAGCTCAACCAGTTTAGAAGCATTGAAGAAGCAAAGGAATATCTGAGTGATCTTTATTATGCCAGAAAATGGAGTAAAGTGGATGAATATGCTCAGAGACTTTGGATATTGGTGGAAAATAAATTCTTATAATTTTGAGCGGAATCTTATATTTTGTTCCTACTCCTGTAGGAAATTTGGAAGACATGACTTTCAGGGCAGTGAATGTTTTGAAAGAAGTTGATTATATTTTATGTGAAGATACTAGGACTTCCGGTATACTTTTAAAACATTTTGAGATCTCAAAACCTTTGAAATCTTATCATTTGCATAATGAACATCAGGCAACTGAAAAAGTGATTGCCGATCTTAAAAGCGGTCAGAATATCGCCATTATTACAGATGCAGGAACTCCGGGAATTTCAGATCCCGGCTATTTACTGGCAAAAGCCGGAGCAGATAATGGCATAGAAATGATCTGTCTGCCGGGAGCTACGGCTCTGATTCCTGCTTTGGTGGTTTCAGGACTTCCCAATAATGAATTTCTCTTTGCAGGGTTCCTGCCCCAGAAAAAAGGGAGACAAACAAAGCTGAAGCAGCTTGCTGAAGAAAAGAAAACGATTGTTCTGTATGAGAGTCCTCACAAGATCAATACTACATTAGAACAGATCAAAGAATTCTTTGGAGAAGAAACCAAAGCAAGCTTAAGCCGTGAAATCTCTAAAAAATTTGAAGAAACTAAACGGGGGACTATCAATGAATTAATTGAATTTTCCAAGAGTAAAACTTTAAAAGGGGAGATCGTTCTTATCGTCAATAATTCTATTTAATTGAAAAAATTAGTTTTCGTATTGTGCTCCACTATTTGTGCAGCACAGTCTCATCAGTACACTAAAGTTCTTTTATCAAAAAAGATTGGAAAAGAGGTTAGCTCCTATTCGGAAGGATACGGAACGGTATATGATGCTGCTACCAGGAAACAGGGAATTGTAGACTCGTTGGGAACAATTACATTTGAATCTCCTTACAGAGGCAGTATTTATCATATTTTCAAAAACAGATTCGTTCTGCGGTCTGAAGAAGGAAGTAAAGCTACATCAGGAATTATTGATGAAAAAGGGAATGAGCTGATTTCTTTGGATGAACAGGAATTTAATACGCCGTGGTTCAGCAGAGAACGGATTATTTCTTCCAGAAAGGATAAGGAAGCTGTTTATGATTATAATGGGAAACAGATTATTCCTTATTCTGATAAAATAAGATTTGCAGCCAGGAACAGGTTTTTTGTTTTACAGAATAAGAAATGGCTGCTTTATGATTTTAATGGCAGGCAGGTCACTGAAAGAGAATTCAGAGAAGATTACCACTTTGAAGAGGATAAAGCTTTGATTGTGAACGAAGAGGGGCAAAGTGAAATTATTGGATTAGATGGAAATACGCTCCATCGGTTTTCAAAGAATATAACAGATATCAACGCGTATCCCTATCTTATTACAAAGAATAAAAGTACAGGAAAATATGGTTTAATCGATCTCGATGAAGATACCATTGCTGAAGAGATTTACTCTGATATTACCCCTGAATATTTTGGAAAGAAAGAATATATCTATCTTAGAAAGAGCAATAAAGCAACTATTTTTTATAAGAAGGACCAGAAACTTTATCCCAGCAGTTTCAGGGATCTGGCTCCTTTATTTGATCGTCTTTTCAGTGTGTATAATGATCAATCAAAGAAATCAGGAATTGTTGATGTAGAAGGAAATGTGATTATTCCTCAGGAATATGACTTTATCAAAAGTTTTGTCATCTCTGGAAATGATTTTATTTATCTTAAAAAAGGAAATGAAGAAAAACTGCTGGATAAGGACCTTAAGAATATGCTACATGATGGTGATCAGATCCTTGGTTTTTATCCTAATAGCTTAATGATCAGAAAGCAGGATAAGTATTACAGGTTTTCATTGGGCAACCAATCGATGACAGAATTAAAGGATATTACCATGATCAAAGGCTTGGCTACAGATTATTTTAATCTGCTTAATCAATATTCAAAACCGCTTGTATGCAAGAATAAAGATAATCTGTTTGGTATTTTAGATGAAGCAGGCAAAGAAATTGTTCCTTTTATATATGAAGATATTGTAGTATTTGAAAACTATGAAAATGAAATTGTTGTGAAGAAAGACGGCAGATACGGTGTTCTGAATTTTCAAAATGAACCTCTCCGGGAAATTATTTATGATACTTATTTTTGGGAAAAAGAAGTATTGAGGTTAGATCGAAACAAAAAATCTGACTTTATCTATTTTACAAGGTTCAAAAATGCGGCTACCCAACTTTAATAAACTGAAAACTGATAAAAAAAGTCAGTAATTTAATGATTTGAATGCGTTGCATGACAATTTATAATATCTTTGCAAACCGTTTAATTCTGGAAAAGAATTATAGATTGAAAATGAGTCAGCATTCATAAGCTGAATGAGTTATAAAGAAAATAATTGTCAATAAATATGAAACTATTAGAAGGAAAAGTAGCACTAATTACCGGAGCTACAAGAGGAATCGGGAAAGGGATTGCTGAAGTATTTGCACAGCATGGTGCAAAAGTAGCATTTACTTACGCCGGCTCTGTAGACAAAGCTAAAGAATTAGAAGCATCTTTAAGTTCTGTAACCCAAATTAAAGGATATCAGTCTGATGCATCGGATTATGACGCTGCCCAGCAATTGGTAGATGATGTAATGAAGGAGTTTGGGCAAATTGATATTTTGATAAACAATGCCGGGATTACAAAAGATAACCTGCTGTTGAGAATGTCTAAAGAAGATTGGGATCAGGTGTTGAGAGTAAATTTAGATTCAGTTTTTAACCTTACAAAAGCAGTGATTAAGCCGATGATGAAGGCAAGATCAGGATCTATTATCAATATGACTTCCGTAGTCGGAATAAAAGGACATGCAGGACAGGCAAACTATGCCGCTTCTAAAGCGGGTGTAATCGGATTCACAAAATCTGTTGCCCTGGAACTGGGATCCAGAAATATCAGATGTAATGCTATTGCTCCGGGATTCATTGAAACGGAAATGACGGCTGTTTTAGACGAGAAAATAGTCCAGGAATGGAGAGAAGGTATTCCAATGAAAAGAGGAGGACAGCCTGCAGATGTTGCTAATGCCTGTGTATTTTTAGGAAGTGACATGGCTTCTTATATATCCGGACAGACGCTAAACGTTGACGGGGGTATGTTAACTTAAAAATAGTAAAAAGGCTGCACATGATGTACAGCCTTTTTTTATTCTTATTGCTGCTCATCCGGCAGTCTCTAAAAATGATAAGGATTAGTCTTTAAAAACCTGGTTTTCCTGCTCCTGAACTCTGATAAAAGTAGTTCTTTTGGAAAGCTGCTTAAGTTTGGAAGCCCCCACATAAGTACAGGTAGATCTTACCCCTCCTAAAATATCTTTTACGGTTTCTGATACAGGACCTTTATAGGCTACTTTCACCGTTTTTCCTTCAGAAGCACGATACTCTGCAACCCCTCCAGAATGTTTATCCATAGCTGTTTTTGAACTCATACCATAAAACAAACGGAATTTCTTACCATTTTCCTCTACCATTTCGCCACCGCTTTCATCATGTCCGGCAAACATACCTCCAAGCATCACAAAATCTGCTCCGCCACCAAAGGCTTTAGCCACATCGCCGGGAACCTTACAGCCTCCGTCTGCTATAATGTGTCCTCCCAGACCGTGAGCCGCATCTGCGCACTCAATGATAGCTGAAAGCTGAGGATATCCTACCCCTGTTTTTACTCTTGTTGTACAAACTGAACCGGGGCCTATTCCTACTTTAATGATATCTGCCCCTACCAAAAGAAGCTCTTCCACCATCTCTCCGGTGACCACATTTCCCGCTATAATAATTTTGTTCGGAAAATTGGCTCTTGCTTTCTTCACAAATCCAACGAAATGCTCCGAATAACCATTAGCTACATCAATGCATAGAAACTCAATTTTTGGATGCTTTTCAAGAATCTGTCTGATTTTTTCTTCATCTGCTTTTCCCGTACCGGTACTTAATGCGATATACTGATAAATACTTTCAGGCTGGCTTTCAAGAAACTCACTCCATTCTTCAGTGGTATAGTGTTTATGAATGGCTGTAATTATTTTTTCTTTTGCCAGTTCCACAGCCATTTCAAAAGTACCAACCGTATCCATATTAGCTGCGATAACGGGAACTCCATTCCATTTTTTCTGAGAATGCCGGAAAATAAATTCTCTTTCCAGATTAACTTCTGACCGGGACTTTAAGGTAGAACGTTTGGGACGGAACATTACATCCTTGAACCCCAGTTTTATTTCATATTCTATACGCATTTTATAATTATTTGTCAGAATAAAGGTAGTAAATAATCTCAAATAGATTATTTTTGAAGCAATGGATTTTCCTGTAACTTTTCATATTTTCGGTACAACAATCCTTGCACATCCTCTTTTTGAGACCGCCGGGATGTTTTTGGGTATGCGGTATTATTTTTACCTTAAAAGAAAGTCTAAAGAAAAGCTTGGTTTCAATATTTCCGCTGCTGTATTAATAGGGGCAACAGCAGGAGCTTTAATAGGTTCCAAGCTGATAGGAAACCTCGAAAATCCTTATACATTATTCGAAAATTTCAGCTTTAAAAGATTTTGGTCCAACAATACGATTGTGGGTGGCCTTGCTTTTGGGTTAATAGGGGTGGAGCTGGCAAAAAAAATAGTAAAACATAAAGAAAGCACCGGAGACTTAATTGTTTTTCCTTTAATGCTTGCCATAATGATCGGAAGAATCGGTTGCTTCCTTACGGGAATTCATGAAGAAACCTATGGAATTCCTACCGATTCAATCTTTGGAATGCATTTGGGAGACCAATATCTAAGGCATCCTGTAGCGCTTTATGAGATTGCATTTCTATTTATTTTATGGATAGCTTTACACTATATTCAACGCTTGAAGAAATACCCTTCAGGATTTGTTTTTCAGGTTTTTATGCTGAGTTATTTTACTTTCAGATTGCTGCTGGATTTTATTAAGCCCAGAGTAGAAATTGCCGGAAATTTGGGAACAATACAAATTGTGTGTGTATGTGTAATTATTTATTACATTTATATTATCAAAAATACCAAGTCCTTATATTAAAAATATTCACGATGAAATCTTTAACAATTTTAGAAGTGGGCAATATGGCCGGTGTCGTCATCATGATCATTGGAATGATTATTTTGGGTGCTTTGTTTATTTCTCTGGTGGTCACTTTGATCACGAAAGTAATCTATGAATGGAAAGGAGACCGGAAATTCAGTAAAAAACAATTTATACAAACTATGGTAATCTGTATTTTAATCTGCGGTTTGATTAGCGGATATATCTGCGGAGGACTTTAACATTAAAATATGCCAGTAAGAAACTATACGTATTACGATTATACGATAAGCCTTTGCCCCGAATGTCTTAAAAGAGTAGGAGCTAAGATTATTATTGAGGATGAAACTGTTTTTATGACGAAAAGATGTCCTGACCATGGCTTCTTTAAGACAAAAATAGCCTCGGATGTGCAGTATTATAAAAACATAAGAAACTATAACAAAGCTTCGGAAATGCCCCATCATTTCGGAACAGATGTGGAGTACGGATGTCCTTATGACTGCGGACTTTGTGTAGATCACGAGCAGCATAGCTGTCTTTCTATAGTAGAAGTTACGGACCGGTGTAATTTAACCTGTCCTACATGTTATGCCATGTCTTCTCCTCACTATGGAAGCCACAGAAGTCTGGAGGAAATAGAAGCGATGTTTGATATTATCGTTAAAAATGAAGGCGAACCGGATGTTGTTCAGATTAGTGGAGGAGAACCCACCATACATCCTGAGTTTTTTAAAATCATGGATATTGCCAAATCGAAACCCATAAAACATTTAATGTTAAATACCAATGGGATAAGAATAGCCAATGATCCGGGGTTTGCCGAAAAACTGGCAACCTATGCACCGGAATTTGAGGTATATCTTCAGTTTGATTCATTTAAGCCTGAAGTGTTAGAGGACTTCAGGGGAAAAGACCTTACGGCGGTAAGAATGAAAGCCCTGGAGAAACTCAATGCACTTAACCTTTCCACCACACTGGTTATTGTACTTCAAAAAGATAAAAATATAGATGAGATCGGTAAGATCATTGAGTTTGCTCTGAAACAGAAATGTGTACGGGGAATTACTTTCCAGCCTGTAGAGATTGCAGGAAGAAACAGGGAAGATTCTTCCCATGAGAAAATTACCTTAACAGAGGTAAGACAGGAAATTCTCAATCAGTTCCCGCTATTAAATTCTGATGATATCATCCCTGTTCCCTGTAATCCGGATGCTCTGGCCATGGGATATATTTTAAAATTAGAAGGAGAGACAATCCCTTTAACCCGATATATCAATCCTGCTGATCTTCTGAATAATGAATCTAAAAACACCATTGTTTACGAACAGGATGAAGGACTTCAGATGCAGCTGCTGGATATATTCAGTACGGGAATTTCGGTAGATAAAGTAAAGCCTAAAGTGAACCAGCTACTCTGCTGCCTTCCGGAAGTATGTGCTCCCAATTTTGATTATGATAACCTGTTCAGAATTATCATTATGAATTTTATGGATGCCCATGATTTCGACGTCCGTGCGGTAAAAAAATCCTGTGTACATATTGTCAATAAGGATCTGAAATTGATCCCATTTGAAACAATGAATCTTTTCTACCGAGATGATAAGAAAAATTATCTGGAAGAACTGAGAAAAGAGGATAAAGTATTGTTTTAACTGAATCGGAAAAAAATAAGAGACGTAAAATCATTTTACGTCTCTTTATATGTTTTTAAAACTGTTCGTAATAGAAACTGTTATTTAACTTCCGGAATAGGGTCAAAAGTCATTATCTCTCCGAGTGTATTCATATACTCATAAGCTGTCATGTCAAATTTCACCGGTACGATAGAAATATATCCGTTGGCCAAAGCTGTCTCATCGGCATCTTCAGATTCATCCATATTATTGAAATATCCTGTAAGCCAGTAATATTTTTTTCCGTGTGGATTTACTCTTTCATCAAAGCTTTCTTCCCATTTCGCATGAGCCTGTTTGCAGACTTTTATGCCTTTTATTTCTTCCGCCGGCAGTTTGGGAATATTGACATTCAGTACAATTCCTTTAGGCATAGGCTTTTCAAGAGTCCTTCTGACTATATTCTGAATAAATTCTTTAGCCTGGGTAAAATCTGCCTCCCAGCTGAAATCCAGTAATGAAAATCCAATTGCAGGGATTCCCTCCACTCCGGCTTCCACAGCAGCAGACATCGTCCCCGAATAGATCACATTAATAGAAGAATTAGCCCCGTGATTAATTCCTGAAACAACAATGTCCGGCCTTCTTATCAAAATTTTGTCAAGAGCCATTTTTACACAGTCTACAGGAGTTCCACTACAGGAAAAATCTTTCTGTGGGCCTTCAAGGGTAACTTCTTCGTAGCTTAGGGTAGAATTAATGGTAATAGCGTGGCCTTTTCCACTTTGGGGAGAATTAGGGGCTACAACAACAACTTCTCCGATTTCATTCATAAAATTTACAAGATTTCTGATACCAGGAGCTGTAATTCCATCATCATTAGTAACCAGAATAAGTGGTCTTTCCATAAAATATTTTAATTTTTTAATAATATGAAGTGCAGTTTGTCCAATTATTTAATCAGGACAAAAAGAAATTTCAACACATCAAATGTAGTTAAAAATAACCTGTTATAAAATATCTGCCGAATTATAAATACATCATATTTTTAAGAAAAAATTAAAAATAGTCATAAAATGGGGTGTTTTCTGACAGGAAATATCAGAAAAGGGTCAGTACGAAGGGATGCCTTTCAGTGAAACTGTAACAGATTTTATCTTTGAAAATAATATCCATACAATCTCACCGAAATTTACATCTTTTTAAAGTTTAATAATTTGAGTAAGGCTTAATCAAGAGGTTTTCTCCCTGATATAATATTGTAAAGAATAACAATAATAGCAATGACCAAGAGAACATGAAATAAATATCCGGTACTGATTCCCGGAACCACTCCTAACATTCCTAAAAGCCAAACAACGATACAAATGACTGCTACTAACCATAATATACTTCTCATAACGTTACATTTTTAAAGTTATCTGATTAAATATCAGCATAATTTGTGCCTTTATGTCTTAAAATTACTTTTTGTGGTACCTGTTTTTTTTATTAAATAGGCAAAACCATGTTTAAAAGCACTTATAGAAAAGGAAGTTTGAGATATTTTTACCATATAAGAAAAATTTCTTTTCGTAGAAATATAGAGAAGCGGATTTATTATTTGTATAGCTCTTTTGATAAAAAACACTAAAACTATACGATATTTGTAAATAAGGTATTAAATTTGATCGTTTGTAACAATACGGGTATTTTATGTTACTAATTGATATACTTATTTTTAAAAAAATTAATAAATACAAGACAGTTTATGTGGAAAAATTTCAAACTGAATAAATTTTTACTCCTAATTCCATTAACCAGTCTAATGTTTTGTTTCAACTCGCCAAAGAATGACGATGAAAAGATGCAAACAATAATGGTGAGCGTAAAAAATACACTTTCTTATCTTCATTATAGCCCAAAAACTATTAATGATGCCTATTCTAAGGACGTTTATAAGCATTATTTCGAATTGGTAGACCCTGCAAAAAGATATTTCCTGCAATCTGACATGGATGAATTCAGCAAGCATGAGACAAAGCTTGATGACTATATCAGCCAGGGCGATCTTAGCTTTTATAAACTTACGATAGACAGACTCTACCAAAGAGTGGATGACATTGATAAGATTACCCAGGATATTTTCAGTAAACCGATTAATCTTCAGGAAGATGAAGCGCTTACTCTTGAACCCAAGCTTAAAAAAATTCCTGCCAATAAGCAGGAACAGTATAACGAGTGGAAGAAGTTCATTAAATATAATATCCTTCAGGAGATTGAATCCATGAACAGTAAAGAGGAAGCTCAGAAAGAGAAAAAAGATTCTGTTCAGAAGTACAAACTTAAGGATACGATCAATTTTAAGGTTCTTACTCAGGATGAAAAGATTAAGAAGGCTACAGATGAGGTAAAAGACCTTGTGAAAGATACCTTTACAAGATTCAAAAAGAGAAAGAAAATGGATTGGTTTACAGTGTATATGAATGCATATACGGAAGTATTTGATCCACACACGAATTATTATTCACCAAAAGATAAAGAGGATTTTGACAGCCAGTTTACCGGAAAAGTAATCGGTATCGGAGCCATTATTCAGGAGAAAAAAGGAAATCTTTTCCTGGGAGCTCTTACTATTGGAGCCCCGGCATGGAAATCTAAGCAGCTTTCTGAAGGAGATAAGATTTTAAAAGTAAAATCTAAACCTAAAGATGATGCAGTAAACGTTGTGGGAATGCTTTCTGATGAAGCGGTAAGGCTGATCAGAGGGGAAAAAGGAACGCCGGTAACCTTAACGGTACAGAAAAAGGACGGATCTATAAAGGACGTTACTATGATTCGTGAAGAGGTAGCTATTGAAGATACTTTTGCAAGAAGTATTGTGGTGAATACACCTAACGGAAAGAAATACGGATTCATTAACCTTCCAAGCTTTAATGCTGATTTTGAAAATGCAAAAGGAAGAAATGCTTCTGACGATATTAAAAATGAAATTGTAAAACTTAAAGCTCAGAATATTGAAGGAATTATTCTTGATCTGAGAAATAATGGTGGAGGATCTTTAACGGAAGTTGGGGATATTATGGGCCTTTTCATGGATGCTGGTCCTTATGTTCAGGTAAAAGATGGAAACGGGAAAATCCAGACCTTAAAGAACAAATATGAAGCTCCTATATGGACGGGACCTTTAGTCATTATGCAAAATGAACTTTCAGCTTCAGCTTCAGAAATTTTAGCAGGAGTAATGCAGGATTATGGAAGAGCAATGATCATCGGATCACCACAGTCTTTTGGAAAAGGTACCGTACAGACTTTTGTTGACCTGAATAGATTTTTAAATACTGAGGATGATTTCGGATCTTTAAAACTGACGATTCAAAAGTTTTACAAAATTACCGGTGAATCTACTCAGAGAAAAGGAATTGTTTCTGATATTCAAATGAAAGACTTCTTTACCTATGCTGAAGTAGGAGAGAGATATGATGATTACGCATTGGCCTGGGATAAAATTCCACCTACAAAATTTGAAAAACTGAACTATTTCAATATCCAGGCTCTTGAAAAAGCAAGCTCTGAAAGAATGGCTAAAAACAGCAATTACCAATTGTTATTAGAATCAGCTCAATGGAGAGAAAAACTGGATAAAGAAGAAAATATCACGCTGAATATCAATAAATTTAATGAATTGATGAAGCATAGGAAGTCTCAGATTGAGAAGTTTAAGGTGCTGACTAAATTTGAGAACGGACTTCAGTTTATCATGTATCCAAGTGAAGTAGAAAGAGAGAAAAAAGATGAAGCATTCAAGAAAAAATCTGAAATGTGGATCAAAAATCTGAAAAAAGATCTCTACCTGCAGGAAGCAATGAATATTGTAGCAGATATGGGAACAAAATCATAATCATAAAAAAACCGCTAATGAAAATTAGCGGTTTTTTATTGAAATAAATGGGTTATTTGATTTCTACACATCCAACTCTTCCTCCTGCATTCCCTGTAGGCTGAGTATGGAAATCATCAGCCGCAGCGTGTACGATAAGACCTTTTCCAATGATATTTTTAGACTCATCTGTACAGGAAAGACACCATTTGTCTGTCTTAAAGGTTAAAGTGGCATTTCCACTCTCGTCTGCAATCAGGTTGCCTATATCTCCCATATGGAAATGTTCAGCACCCCATTTTCCATGGTCATCTTTACCGGGATTCCAGTGTCCTCCGGTAGATGTTCCATCCGCTGCAGAACAGTCTCCTTTTTCATGAATGTGTACTGCATGGATTCCAGGGGTCAGGTGATTGACATCAAGCTTCATAATTACATCGCTTCCCTGTTGGGTAAACTTTGCCGTTCCTCCTGTTTGTGTTCCGCTCTTGGCATTTACTTCGTACGTTTTTACAGTGCCACAAGAAGCAGCTAAAAATGCACATCCAGCCAATACTGCTAATGTTTGTACTTTCATTTTTAAATGATTTATAGTGATTATAGGTTAAAATTAAAAAACATTTTCCAAAATGCTTTATGATTCCAGTCTTTTTTTCTGAAAAGCCACTTAATGATGCCCTGTATCCATATTGATTGATGAGCAGATACAGTTTCCTAATCGAAAATAAATAATAAGCTTTAAAATAGGTTTGAAAAAGAAAATGACTATTTTTAATGTAATTTATTTTTGATGATTATTCTATATTCGTTTATTGATGAAAACAGACACAAATTTCTGATAGACAGGTATTTGAATGCTTTTCCGGAAGATTTTAAGAAAGATATTCTGAAATACCGGCGATGGCAGGATGCCCAGCTTTCTCTGTTGGGAAGAGTTCTTTTAGAACATGGGTTAAATGCTCATTATGGAATCAGAGGCGCAGAAATTGGAAGATTATCCAACAATAAACCTTTTCTAAAAGGGCATACCGTTCATTTTAATATATCTCATTCCAAAAATCTTGTGGCTTGTGCTATAGCTGATTATCCTATTGGAATTGATATTGAGTTTTCAGATGATTCCATCAATTATTTGGATTTTCAATTCCAGATGACGGCAGGTGAATTTGAGGAAATTCATCAATCCGAAGACCAAATAAATAGTTTTTTTACCTATTGGACAAAAAAAGAAGCGGTCTTAAAAGCAGAAGGTAGTGGGATGATGATTCCTCTTGATTCATTTGAAATTTTAAATAATGAATGTCTTATTGAAGGAAAAAAATTCTTCACGAAAGAATTTTTTATAGATAAAAGATATCATTGTTGCATAGCATCTGAGGAATTTACAGTCGTAAATAAATCTATTTGTTTTGAATTGTTTCAAAACTGATTAACCCTTTTTAAAAGTGTTGTGCACCCTATTTTATTATTTTTTTTTCATAAAAAATACACCATATAAATCATTTATAGGTGATAAAATAAGATTTTTTTGCAAAATTTACTTTGTGATTTCAAAATTAACATATATCTTTACGCAGAGAAAAAAATTATTTCAACACTAAAAATTCACAATGAGAAAAAAGTTATTGCTGCAAATCAGCATTTGCTTCAACGTACTTACATTTGCACAAGTAGGTATTAAAAAAGAGAGTCCCCATCTTAGTACAGATCTTGAGCTTGGTTCAAATAACAAGGCTTTAATTTTGAACAGAGTCCCAAACACAAATGCAATTCCAAATCCTGCCAATGGAATGATGATTTATGATCTTTCAGAGGAATGTGTAAAAGCATACCAATCTGGAAAATGGTCGAAATGTTTAGGCAAAAATCTAAGAGCCAAACAGGCTTCTGACCCACTATCTTTATCAAAAGGTTCTGTAGACCTGCCCCACGATTTTATTGCTTGGCAATTTTATCGCGAACAAGACATTACGTATACACAAGGGAGGAGAACTTTTGTGAAAGACGAGATATTGAGATTAATGAATTAGTGATAGCATTCCCGTGATAATTTTCCCGGCAGGTAAAAGAAGCTTATATTATTCAGTACAGTATTTCAGCCAAAGCATATATTCTGACAATTAGGGTTTCATTGGCATACAACAATTTTTGACCTGAATAGTACGATTCTTTCCCTTCCTTGAAAATGAGTTTCAGGCAGAAATTTCCTGAGAATTATATTAGATTCAATAATTACTTTATAATGATGTAAATAGTAACTGTTGTAAGAAGGCTGTGCCTAAAAGGCAAGGGCTAATTATTATATTAAGTTTCTGTTAATTAATTATTTAGATTATATATTATTTGCATTAGTTCTCAAAAATATTCTGAATCTCGGTGCCCGGGCCTACCATTACTTGATTTTTCACAATTTCAAAAAATAAACACATTTATATAACCCAAATTCATTTATTAAAAACGAATATTTTAAGATGAAAAAACTATTATTATCGATTTATTTCTGTATCAGTTCTTTATCCTTCGGACAGGTAGGGATTAATACTGCAAATCCCCATTTAAGTGCTGATCTGGAATTGGGATCCACAAACAAAAGCTTATTATTAAACAGGGTTCCCAATACAGGAGCTATTGCTAACCCGGTTAACGGCATGTTAATATACGATGTAGCAGAACAGTGTGTAAAAGCTTTCCAGGGAGGTGCGTGGTCGTCATGTTTCTGGCAAGAGAACAATTCTTTTGCTTTAACATGTGCTTCTGCGGTATTTGCTCCCGCTACAGCAACTCAGGGACAAGCTTACACAGGAACCTTAACAATTCCTTATACTGGTGGAGATGGAAGTGCATATCCGGGACAGACTATTCAGTCTAATGGATTGACTGCTACATTGGCGCCAGGTACTTTTGCTACCGGGGCCGGAAGTTTACAGTTTTCTGTTGCCGGCTTTCCTATCACTTCAGGAAGTGCTGTATTCAGTATTACTGTTAATGGAAGTACATGTACTTCTATTAGTCTTCCTGTAAATCCCGGAACTCCGGTAATTCCACCAAATATTACATTAGAAGGAAGATACTTTATTGCTTCTGTGTATGATCAGGATTATTCTCCGTTTACAACACCTACAGGACCTGCTACTACTGCCAGACCTGTTGCTGCGGATGGAGTAAATGAAACACTGGTTGATCTTCAGGGAGTGATTCCTACTTCAGGATTAACAGTCTATATTCCTGCAACAGCTACAGGAAGTGGAAGCATTGGTTCTTACAGCCAAACAATAAATGTTCCGGCTAATCTTACCGAAGATGGCATTTCCAGAAATATTACACTTTCCTGGAGTTCCCAGTCTTATAACAGTACCACTAAATCAATTACAGCCACCCTTAAAGCTGAAGGAGGTACATTAAATGCCCGCAAGCTGGACGTGAATGCAGGAATAGGAAATGATTACCTTGGTGTGCTGTTGGGAAGATTCCTTATGCCTAATGCCGGGGCTCAGAAAGGATATGATGTCCGTATAATAGCGGCAATTCCGGACAGAATGTTTAATCAGCCTGATATTGATAAAAACTTTAGCCACAACTTCCTTTATCTTCCGATACAGGCCGAAGATGGTAACGTATGGCTGAATCATAACTTAGGAGCAGATTACACGAATGTAAATGATCCGAACTTCAATCTTGGAAAAAGACCGACTTCTGCATCAGATTATCGTGCTTATGGTTCGCTATTCCAATGGGGAAGAAAACCGGATGGACATGACCTGATTAAATGGTCAGCTTCTAATACAGGAACACCAGTTAACCCTATTATTACCGGTACCGCGAATGATAACCCTACAGATACCAGATTCATTGCTACAGGAAGCGACTGGAGAGTAACTGGCAGTACTACGCTATGGCAAACCAGCACTTCTGCAAATAATCCGTGTCCTATAGGATTTAAAGTTCCTACACAGGCACAGATACAAACTTATCTAAGCGCTTCTAATATTACCAATGGTATTAATGGGGCAGCAGCAAGTAAATTAGGTCTTACTGCAGCAGGAACCAGAGATGCAGGTCTAGGAAATATCTCAACTGTTACAACAGGAACTTCCGGACTTTACTGGAGCAGTACAGCCGGATCAATATCCAGCCCAGCTGCCGCAGCTTTACAGATTTCTCAATTTGGAGCTCCAAGTGCTACTTTTTTCCCAAGTAAAGCACAAGGCATCTCAGTTCGTTGTATTAAAGAGTAAAAAAATAAATTTTAAATAATCACTAGGGTAGTTGTCGACTTTGTTAACAGCTACCCAACGTGGTTAAAATACTTCCCTATAATTGGAATTATTAGCAATAAAAGTAGCCCTGTTATTACAAAAATAGCAAGACAATTAAAAAACACATACTTCTCATCATGAAAACCTAATGACAACTTTTGAAAACCAAGAAATATTTGAAGAAAATCTGAAAAAAAATCCTAACCTAACACCATATCCGAAAGGATATAATCCCCATGAATTTAACACCTTACCAATCTACCTTTTACAATGAATGGATCCTGAATCCATCCAGAAGTGACTACAACATTATTTTTGACCAGTCAATGTCCGGATATATAGATATTCAGAGACTGAATTCAAGCTTAGTCCGGTTTGTCAACAACAATTTACTGCTCAACAGTAATGTTATTGGTGAATCGGGAAACTTAGTCTGGAAACACAGACCGCTGCTCTCTGAAGATGCTCAGATATTAACGTTTATTGCCAAAGAGCCCAGCTCTGAAGAGGTACTAAAGCTTGCCCTACAGCCGTTTGATCTTGAGAAAGACCAGCTGGCAAGATTTTATGCGATTAAACTTGATAATGGAGGATATAGGATTATTCATATATTTTCTCATATTCTTGTTGATGGTCTAAGTGCTAACAGTATTTATGCAGAACTCAGTACCTTCTACAATGATCTTAGCTATGTAAACCCGATTAGCCTTGCAGAGCAGAAAAAATTATATGAAAAACTGAGAAGTCAGTTTGATGATATATTGACAGGTGGGAAAGCCGAAATGTCTAATTTCTGGGAGAATAGTCTGAAAGATGTAGAAAATATTGGATTTAAATTTTTACAGACCTCAGAATTAGTTCGTTCAGATCTTGAACAGAAAGTTCCGGTTCTTACCAATCCGGTAAGTGAACTCCGGTTTAATTTTCCTGAGCCTGTATTTCTTAAGGTAAGACAACTAACATCAAAATATAAACTTACGCCCTATACATTTGGGCAATTGGTGTTAGCTGTTTTGCTTCATAGAATTTCCGGAATAGATAACCTGGTGATCAACTATCCTGTTGGTATTACCGAGGGGCAGGATTTTATTTTTGGAGCCCACATCAATACTATTGTGAAGGGGTATAGATTTCATAAAGAATCTTCTCTTCGGGATCTTGTAGAGCAAAATTTAGAGTATACCCATCTGCTGAAAAAAAGTAAGGCCAGGTATCTTCCTATTGAAGAGCTGATCAGCCACGCACCTACATCAAATATATTGGAATTTGGATTTGTTCAGACCAGTCTTAAGGATGTGGTTATTCATTATGAAGGAGCCAGCAATGTAATTATTAATAGTGACCTGAATGTTGATTTAGTAGGAAAATTATCATTTGAGCAGGAGGTAAGAGATGGACAGGTTAATTTTAAAGTCCGTTATGCCAATCAAAAACTTGATGTCAGACTGGTTACAGGATTTGTAGACATTTATAAGGGGCTGTTTATTGAAATACTGGAAGATTTACTGGAAGGGAAAGTAGAAAAACAGATCACAAACTATGAACTGTTAAACCATGATTCTTACCAAAATACAGTTACTTTCTGGGATAGGATAGAATCTGTTGAATCTGATAAACCCCTTCATGAGTTATTTGAATCTCAGGCATCAAGGACGCCGGATGCGGTTGCCTTGGTTTATGGAGATATTAAGCTCACCTATAAAGATTTAAATGAGCGCTCCAACCGTTTGGCAAATTACCTGATAAAAACTTATGCCCTTCAACCGGATGATCTGGTTCCATTATGTTTGGAACGTTCAGAACATATGCTGATTGCTATTTTAGGAGTATTAAAATCCGGAGCAGCCTATGTTCCTATGGATCCCTCTTATCCTTCAGACAGAATAGAACATATCCTTAGAGATACGGGCAGTAAAATTGTTATTGCCGAAGAAAGTACTATAGAAAAAGTGACAAGTTCAGTGACAACAATTTCTATAAACGATTCTGTTTTCCAAACCATTCTGGAATCACAGGAAATATTG